>JAEZQX010000396.1 GCA_023441105.1 Pseudomonadota bacterium
AACATTCCTGGCAGTTTCCGCAAGGTGGCATCAAGAGAGGCGAAACGCCCGAACAAGCCATGTACCGGGAGCTCAACGAGGAGACCGGCCTGTGGCCCGAACATGTCAGGATCATTGGGCGCACGCGAAACTGGCTGCGCTATGACGTGCCGGAACGGTGGGTCAGGCGAGAGTGGCGCGGACATTATCGCGGCCAGAAGCAGATCTGGTTCCTGCTGCGGATGATCGGCCATGACAGCGATGTCTCGCTGCGGGCTTCCTCCCACCCGGAATTCGACGCCTGGCGCTGGAACGACTACTGGGTTCCGCTGGATACGGTGATCGAATTCAAGCGCTCGGTCTATCAGCAGGCGCTGACGGAACTCTCGCGCTTCCTGCAGCCGGCGAGGAACGACGGGCGCGCCGATGCCCGCCCCGCCCAGCCTGAGACGGGCTGCGAGGCGGTCACCGCGCCGGCAGCGGCGCAGGCGCCCGCAACAGTAGCCGCACCGGCAATCGTAGCTGCGTCGAAGGACTGAACGTCGTCGCGGGCGTTCGGCGCCGCCGGACTTCGCCCGCCGCCCGGCCCCCACGCTGCGAGGAGGGACCCTTTCGTCGAAGGAGCACGCGATCGGGTGCTGCGCCCGCTCGCGCCCGGCACCCTGTGTCGCCCTCATGTTTTCCCGATACTTTTTTTGTACCGCGGCTGGATAAAGGAAGTATTGGACGCCCAGGCTGGAATCCGCTGAACTTGCGGTTTCGCGCATCCTGAGCGGAGACGCGCCAGACTGTTGCATGTGCCACGGGGAGACTGGAATGACGATCGCGACGCAAACTCGTCCCGGGACCGGCCTGGACATCCGCCCGATGACAGGCATCTGCGGGGTGGAGGTCTTCGGTATCGATCTGGCGGAGCCGCTGCAACCGGCCATGATCAGCGCTATCCGCAGGCTGCTGGCCGAGCGCGGTGTGGTCTTCTTCCGCGATCAGGTACTGAGCCCGGAGCAGCACGAGAACCTGGGCAGGCAGTTCGGCACGCTGGTGAGCAATCCGGTCTACGACCATGTGCCCGGCCATCCGGAGATCATGCCGGTGATCAAGGAGCCGCACGACCGCTACAACATCGGCGACACCTGGCACAGCGACATGTCCTACATGGAGGAGCCGCCGCTCGGGTCGATCCTGTATGCCCGCGAGGTGCCACCCTTTGGTGGCGACACGCTGTGGACCAACATGAGCGCCGCTTACGAGGCACTGCCGGCCGCGATGAGGTCGATGCTGGACGGACGCCAGGCGCTCCACTCCGATCGCTTCCTCACGGAGCGGCTGCAGGAGAGGAATGCCGGCCGCTCCACCCGCCTGCGCGAGGATCGCGTCGGCAAGGAGATCTCCGCCGTGCATCCGGTGGTGCGACGCCACGACGAGTCCGGGAAGCCGGCGCTCTACGTCAACTATCCGTTCACCTGGTCTTTCGAGGGCATGAGCCGGGAGGAAAGCCTGCCGCTGCTGAACCAGTTGATCCAGCATGCCACCCGCCCGGAGTTCTGCTGCCGGTTCAGGTGGCGGAAAGGCTCACTGGCCTTCTGGGACAATCGCTGCACGATGCACTACGCGTGCAACGACTACCAGGGCTATCGCCGCGAGATGCACCGGATCACGATCGCCGGCAAGCGCCCGGAATGAGCCCTGCTGCGAACCCCATGCCGATCGCGGACTCGGCCCCCACCCGAGGAGAGCAGGCGGACCCGGGTCCGTTCACGGTCGTGACGGGAGCGACCCGCGGCATCGGCCGGGCGATCGTCGACCGGCTCCTGAGCGAGGGACGGAAGGTAATCGGCATTGCCCGCCACGGAGACCCCGCCTTTCCGGCACCGCTAGTCCTCGTCGACCTGCTCGACCCCGATGCGACGCGCGACGCTCTGTCGCAGATCGCCCTTCACCACCCTGTCGGCTGCCTGGTGAACAATGCGGGATTCAACCAGCCGCAAGGCCTGGGCGCCATCGCTGCCGACGCCTACGAGCAGATCTTCGCGCTCAACTGCCGCGCCACCGTCGAGTGCACCCAGGCCCTCCTGCCCGGCATCATCGCGGCCCGTGACGGCCTGGGTCGGCCCAGCGGCCGTATCGTCAACATCGCCAGCCGCTCGCTCCTCGGGCGCGTCGAGGGAAGCGTCTACTCGGCCGCCAAGGCAGCGCTGGTGGGCTTCACGAGATCCTGGGCGCTCGAGCTCGCGCAGCACGGCGTGACCGTCAATTGCGTGGCGCCAGGGCCGGTCGCCACCGAGATGTTCGATCGCAACAACCCGCCCGGAAGTGCGCGCCGACAGGCATTGCTCGAGGCGGTGCCGATGCGGCGGATGGGCCTGCCGGAGGAGATCGCCGCCGCAGTCTGCTTCTTCCTGGGACCGGGCGCGGCCTTCATCACCGGCCAGACACTGTTCGTCTGCGGAGGCGCGAGCATCAGCCAGATCCACCTCTGAGCCTGCCCGGCGAATGCGCGCGCCGGGCCGGCAGGCCAGCTTTGCAGGCGAAGGACCCGACCGGCCCCGACGGCCTTCATGGAACGTGAACCACACAGGAGACACACGATGCAACTACCGGATAGATCGCGGCGCCTGCTGATCGGCGCCTCCGCCGTCGGCGTCTTCGCAACGATGGCCATGGGTGGCGCTGCCGCATGGGCCGACGAGCCCTACCCGAGCAGGCCGATCAGGATCATCGTCGGCTATGCGCCGGGCGGAACTACGGACATCATCGCCCGCGCGATTGCGCCAAAGATGAGCACCCACCTGGGACAGAGCGTGGTGGTCGAGAACCGGCCGGGGGCAGGCGGCAACCTGGGCGCGGAACTCACCGCGCGGGCGGCGCCGGACGGCTATACGCTCCAGATGGGGACAGCCGGCAACATGACGGTGAATCCATCGATCTACGCGAACATGAAGTTCGATCCCGTCCGGGATTTCGAACCGATCTCGCTGGTTGCCGCCGTCCCCAACATCATGGTCGTGAACCCCTCGGTTCCCGCGAAGAACGTCGCCGAGTTCATTGCCTGGGCCAGGGAACGGCCGGACAAGGTCTTCTTCGCCTCCTCCGGCATCGGCAATACGCCGCACATGACCGGTGAGCTCTTCAACCTGACCACCGGACTGTCGCTGGTTCACGTGCCGTACAAGGGCAGCGGACCGGCGCTGACTGAACTGATCGGCGGACAAGGCGTGCATGTGATGTTCGACAACATGCCGTCGGCGATCGGCCATGTGCGCAGCGGCGCACTGCGGGCGCTTGCGTCGACCGCCGCCACGCGTTCGGCTGCATTGCCCGACCTGCCGACGCTGCAGGAATCCGGCCTCAAGGACTTCGACGTGCGCGGCTGGTTCGGCCTCTTCGCCCCTGCCGGCACGCCAAAGCCCATCATCGGGAAGCTCCATGCCGCCGTCCTGGCGGCGCTGCAGGACCCGGCCACGCGCAAGAATCTCGACTCTCAGGGCGCCGAGGTGGTGGGCAACTCGCCGAGCGAATTCGCGCGAATGGTAGAGACCGAAGGCAAGCGCTGGGCGGAAGTCGTCAAGGCTGCAAGAATCGAGATGAAGTAGGCATGCGGCGCCGATCCGCAAGGCATTGGCCCGCGCGAGGAACTCAGTCCGGCTGCATCCGGGACCACGGATGCACGACCGCTCGCGCATGCCGCACGAACGACGCCGCCAGGCCATTCTGCTCGCCATGACGTCGGCAGACGACCAGCTGCACCTTTGCCTGCACGCCGGCAAAGGGACGGAACGCGATACCGGGGAGGCGCAGGCCCGCGGAGCTTTCCGGAACGATCGCCAGGCCTGCGCCGGCAAGTACGAGCCCGAGCGCGGTGTGGATCGTGCCCGCGATCTCGGCCGGTTCCGGTTCGACCCCCTGGGACCTGAGGTAGGTCGCCACGGTCCCATACAGGCCGGCGTCGCCGCGGCTCGGCGGGTACATGACGAGGGGCTCGCCGATGATCTCCGTCGACGGCACCTGCCGGCGACGCGCCAGACGGTGGCCCGACGGCAGGGCGAGCAGCATGCGCTCCTCTCCGATCGCCACCATGGCGATTTCCGGATGACGCGCCGGCGGCCGGTACACGCCGACATCGATGCTCCCCGACAGCAGCGCATCTTCCTTGTCGGTCACGGCGACCTCGCGCAGCGATACGGCGACGCCGGGAAAAGCCTCGCGGTAGGCCGGCAGCAGGTGGGGAAGGAGCGTGTAGGCGAGCGAGGGCATGAAGCCGATCACCAGGCGACCGTCGCGCCCGGCCGCGGCGTCACGCGCGACGGCCACTGCCTGGCGTGCTGCCGCGAGGATGGCCTCCGCGCGCGGGAGGAAGGCCACTCCCGCGTCGGTCAGCCTCACGCCGCGTGGATCGCGCAGGAGCAAGGCAACACCGAGCTCGCGCTCGAGGTCGCGGATCTGGACCGACAGGGGTGGCTGCGCAATGTTGAGCCGCGCCGCCGCGCGACCGAAATGCAGGGTTTCAGCGACGGCCAGGAAATAGCGGAGATGGCGCAGTTCCATCGCGGGACATTCTATCGATGGAGAACGAGATGAGCACGGCCACAAGGCGGGTTGCACTGGTGACGGGAGCCGCCCGCGGACTGGGTTTCGCAATCGCCGGGCGGCTTGCCGGGCTCGGACATCCGGTCTTGCTTGCGGACGTCAACCCGGCGGTCGAGGACAGCGCCAGGCGCCTGCGCGAAAAAGGCGTCGCGGTTCGACACGCCTGTCTCGACGTCGCCGACGAGGCGGCGCTCCGGTCACTGCCTGACCTGATGGGCGACTGGTGGAGCGATCTCTCGATTCTCGTCAACAACGCTGGCATCTCGCCGAAGGCCGACGGCAGGAAACGTCCGGTTGCGGACATGCCTGCCGACGAATGGCGTCAGGTGCTCGCGGTCAACCTCACCGGCGCCTTTCTCGTCACTCGCACCTGCCTGCCAGCGCTGTGCTCACGCGGCTGGGGCCGGATCGTCATGATCACCAGCCAGGCGGCGCGGACCCGGACTCCGGTGCCGGGAGCGCACTATGCCGCCAGCAAGGCTGGCCTGACAGGCTTCGCCCGCGTGCTTGCGGCCGAGGTCGCCGATCATGGAGTGACCGTCAACTGCGTCGCACCCGGCAGGATCGCCAGCGAGATGACCTCCGCCATCGACCCGGCGACCAATGCCGCGCTGGCCGCGGCCATCCCGGCGGGCAGGATGGGGCGGCCGGAAGAAGTCGCGGCAACGGTGGCGTTCCTCGTAAGCGACGACGCGGGCTATCTGACTGGCGCCAGCATCGACGTCAACGGCGGCAGTTTCATGCCCTGAGGCGCGCGCGACCGTTTGGCGGTGCGGTCGCGCCGATGCGAGGAACGCTCAGGCGCCGAACGGCGTCAGCAGCGGCTTTCCGGCGAAGAACGCGTCGACGTTGCCCGCCGCCAGGTCGCCCATCGCCTGGCGGGTCTGGTTCGTGCCGCTGCCCTGGTGGGGCTGCAGCACCACCGTGTCGAGCGTCAGCAGCTCCGCCGGCACGCGCGGCTCGTCCTCGAAGACGTCGAGGCCGGCGCCACCCAGCTTACGGTCGACCAGCAGCCTGACCAGGGCTTTCTCGTCGACCACCGAGCCGCGCGAGATGTTGACGAAATGGCCATCCGCTCCGAGCGCCTCGAGCACCTTGCCCGACACCAGGCCGCGGGTGGCCTCGCCGCCGGGGCAGGCGGCGATCAGGACATCCGCCCACCTGGCCAGCTCCACCAGGTCGGCGAAGTACTGTCCCTCGACCGGCTTGCGGCGCGGCCCGAAGTAGCCGATCTCGGTCTTGAAGGCGCGGCAGCGGTCGGCGATCGCCTGCCCGATGCGGCCCATGCCGACGATGCCGACCTTGCGCCCGGCCACGGTGGTCGCGAGCGGCAGCGCGCCCTTGAGCCATTTGCCGGCGCGCACGAAACGGTCTGCTTCCGCGACCTTGCGCAGGCTCGCCAGCATCAGCGCGAGCGCGAGGTCGGCGACATCGTCGGTCAGCACGTCGGGCGTGTTGGTCACCGTGATGCCGTGGCTCCGGCAGTACTCGAGGTCGATCGCATCGACGCCGACGCCGAAGCAGCTCACCAGCTTGACCTGCGGCAGCTTCGCGAGCGTGGCGCCGTCGATGCCGCGGCCACCGCTGGTGACGACGACCCGGCAGCTGGGCGCGATCCGCTGCAGCAGCGCCTGCTGGTCGGTGGCCGTCCAGTGGGCATGGACCTGGTAGGTCTCCTCCAGCCGCCGCTGTGTCGGCGGATAGAGGGGGCACATCAGCAGCACTTCGTTCTTGCTCATTGATCGATGGGCTCCGGTAAGTCGATGCGGTACTTGCTGGTCCAGCCGTCGAGGCCGGTGATGATGGACGGCTGCAGCGCGATGCCGTTGGCGAGCTGGTCCGCCTTGCGGGCGAGTCCGCGTTCGCCGGGCAGCCGCACCGCCTGGCCGGGGATCCTCGAGGCGCTGGCACGGCAGGCGTCCGCGAGCCAGTCGGTCTGCCAGGTGAACTCCGCGATGCCGCCGAACGCGGCCGGATCGGTGATCCGCACCATCACGGTCGCACCCCAGCCTTCGGGCACGTCGGCGCGGCCGTAGCCGGCGAGACCGCCGGTCATCGCCTCGACCGTCAGCAGCAGGCCATAGCCCTTGTGGCCGGAGTCGAGGCCGCCCAGCGGCAGGATGGTGCCCGGCGGCGTGGTGAAAAGCACCGCGGGATCGTTGGACGGCTGGCCCAGCGAATCCAGCCACCAGTCGTGCTCGCCCTTGACCTTGGCCGCGCGCATGCGGTTCGACAAGCCGTTGGTGGTCACCGACGACGACACGTCGATCATGATCGGATCGCGCGACGTGGGGATGCCGACCGCGATCGGATTGGGCGTGAACACCGCCTGCGTGCCGCCGAACGGCGCGACGCTCGCCACCGCCGGATCCGAGCTGTAGACCTCGACCATCAGCCCCGCCCGCGCCACCTTCTCGAGATAGGCGGCGAGGCAGGCGATGTGATGACTGCGCTTGATGACAACGGTGGCCGCGCCATGCTCCTGCGCCCGCGGCCGGGCCCATTCGATGGCCCGGCGCACCAGCCACGGCCCCGGCAGCCGATGACCGTCCCAGGTGGCGACCGAAGCCCGCTGGTTGACCACTTCCGGCTCGCCGATCCTGGTCATCGTCCCCTTGTCCAGCTCCGTGAGGTACGGCGCCAGCAGCTGCAGCCCGTGGGTGTCGTGGCCCAGCAGGTCGCCTTCGACCAGCACCTCGGCGACGTCACGGGCGGCAGCCGCCTGCAGCCCCGCCGCGAGCAGCAGTCCCTCGGCGAATTCGGTCAGCGCCTCGGCGTCGTAGCGGATCCGTTCGTAGATGCCACCGCTCATCGTCGGCACCTAGTAGACGGCGCGGCCGCCGGAGAGGTCGAACACCGCGCCGGTGGAGAAGGAGCAGTCCTCGCTCGCGAGCCAGGAGATCATCGCCGCCATCTCCTCGACCGTGCCGAAGCGGCTCATCGGGATCTTGGACAGCATGAAGTCGATGTGCTGCTGGGTCATCTGGTCGAAGATCGCGGTCCTGACGGCGGCCGGCGTGATGCAGTTGACGCGGATGCCGGTGCGCGCGAGCTCCTTGCCGAGCGACTTGGTCAGGCCGATCACCGCCGCCTTGGAGGCGGAGTACGCGGAAGCATTGGGATTGCCTTCCTTGCCGGCGATGGAGGCGATGTTGACGATGCGCCCGTAGTCGCGCTCCATCATGGTCGGCAGCACCGCACGGTTGCAGAGGAACACGCCGTGCATGTTGACGTCGAAGACCTTGCGCCAGTCGTCGAAGCCGTAGTCGGCGACGGTCTTGTTCGGGCCGGTGATGCCGGCGCTGCAGACCAGGATGTCGATGGCGCCGAAGGCATCGAGCGTCTTGCCGGTCGCCGCGGCGACGTCGCCCTCGCTGCTGACATCCAGCGCCACCGCCAGGTGGCCGGAACCCGGCAGCGACTCGACCGCCTGCTGCCCGGCCGCCTGGTCGCGATCCCAGAGCGCTACCCGGGCGCCGCTTTCGGCCATCCGCTTCGCCGTGGCCAGCCCGATGCCCGCGGCCCCGCCGGTGATCACGCCGAACCGCCCTTCCAGATCAATCCTGTTCATCGTCGCTCCCCTCTCGCCTGTTCCGTGGTCGTCGCATCGCCGGCAGGTGGCCGTCGTGCCGACCGTCGACCGTGAGTGTAAGCGACGAGTTTAAGCGACGAGGCCGCCTCCGCACGAACCGGGACGAAGCCTCCGGGCAGGCCTGGGAAGGCCGCGCGGACGCGGGCAGCGTCTCCGCCGTCGGGTACCGGTGGTCGCAGGCCCGATCGGGGAGCGGCTAGCATAGCGGCAGCGCGGATTCCCGCCCGACCCGCTCGCCCCTGCGCGATCACCCGACACCCACCACCAGCACACTGGAGACGAATGAAAGTCCTGTTCACCGACCACGACATGCTCGACGTGAGCCTCGAGAAGCGCATCTTCGAGGAAGCCGGCATCGAGCTCAGGATCGCGCAATGCCGCACCGAAGAGGACGTCATCCGCGAAGGCAAGGGATGCAGCGCCCTGCTGATCCAGTATGCGCCGATCAACGAGCGGGTGTTCCAGGCGCTGCCGGAAGTGCGGCTGTGCTCCCGCATCGGCGCCGGCTACGACACCATCAACGCCGGCGATGCCGCGCGCCACGGCGTCTGGGTCGCCAATTCGCCGGACTACGGCGTCGGCGAAGTATCCCTGCACGCTCTCGCGATGATGCTGGCGGTGATCCGCAACATCGTGCGCTACGACCACGACATCCACGCCGGCAACTGGCACTACACCAGCCCGGGGACCGTTCCGCGCGCCCAGGACCTGACCGTCGGCATCCTCGGCCTCGGCCGCATCGGCAAGCGCTTCGCACACTACGCCCAGCCGATCTTCAAGCGCGTCATCGCCCACGATCCCAACCTGATCGACGGCGACTTCCCGCAATACGTCCAGAAGGTCGGGCTCGAAGAGCTGTTCGATACCGCCGACGCGATCACGCTGCACTGCCTGCTCGACGACGGCACGCGCGGCCTGGTCGGCGAGCGGCTGCTGGGTCGGATGAAGCCGGGGGCCTACCTGGTGAACACCGCCCGCGGCGCGGTGGTGGATGTGGATGCCCTGACGCGGGTGGTGCAGTCGGGTCGCCTGGCCGGCGTCGGCCTGGACGTGCTGCCGCAGGAGCCGATCGATCCGGCCCATCCGCTGCTGGCGGACCCGCGGGTGATCTTCTCCCCGCACTCGGCCTTCTACTCGGTCGCCTCGGAGATCGAGCTGCGGCGCAAGGCGGCGATGAACATCGTCAGCTGGATGAAGACCGGGCGCCCGGACTATCCGGTGGTGATCGGGAGGAGCTGAGCATCCTGCCAGCTCCTCCTGCCGCAGCGGAGGCGACGACGGCCCGGCGGGTCGCTACTCGATCTGGATCTTCAGGTCCTTGATCAGCCCGCCCCAGATCCCGGCTTCGGTCTCCGCCCGCTTCTGGATGTCGGCCGGAGTGCCGGGGATGGGGAACAGGAACTGGTCGATGAGCTTCTGCTTCATCACCGGATCGCCGAGGAAGCGGTTCACCGAGTCCGCGAGCGTCTGCGTGATCTTCGGGTCGAGGTTCGCCGGCCCGACCAGCGCATACCAGCCCGGTAGCGGCGGCACGTCCGGCGTGAGCTCCTTCAACAGCGGCAGGTCGGGCAGTTGCGGCGAGCGCGATTCACCCGACTGCGCCAGCGCAACCACCCTGCCGGCCTTGATCTGCGTGAGCCCGGTGGCGGTGGTCACCGTCATCAGGTCCGTCTCACCCGCGGCCACGGCCATCAGCGCCGGCCCGGAGCTCTTGTACGGGATGTGACGCAGCTGCAGCCCCGAGCGCAGCGCGATCATTTCCGTGTAGAGGTGCGTGGAATTGCCGAGGCCGGCGCTGGAGAACGTCAGCTCGCCCGGCTGGGCCTTGGCTTTCTTCACCAGGTCGTCCCACGACTTGATGCCGCTCTGGTTGCTCGCCACCAGCACGAAGCCGGCGTCGGAAACAGGTGCCACGAAAGTGAAGTCCTTCAACGGGTCATAGGGAACGTTCTTGTACAGGAACTGGTTGAAGCTCACCAGTGAAACGCTGGTGAGCAGCACCGAATAACCGTCCGCGGGATCTCCCTGCACCAGTTGCGAGGCGATGATGCCGTTGGCACCCGGCTTGTTGGATATGACCACCGGCTGCTTGAGATCCCGGGACATGAAATCCGCGAGCATGCGACCGACCACGTCCGAACCGGAGCCGGGCGCCTGCGGGATCACGAGCTTGATGGGGCGCGAGGGGAAGTCCTGTGCTGCGGCCTGGCCGCAGCCAAGGGCGACCGCAAGCGATGCGACGGAGCCGAGGAACCGGCGGCGAGGGAAGCGCATGGCAGCAACCTTGGGAGGCAAATCTCGATGATGGCACAATCCGGCTCCCGGCCCCGCCTCCATGCTGTGTAGTCATGTCCGACAGAGACGATCTCGGCCAAGCCTGGCGCGTTGCGCCCTCCCGCTACCTCGAGCAGCGGCCCGCGAGCTTTTCGGTGAGCGCGCCCGGCTCCTGCCATGTCACCATGCGCGACGGCGTCCGGCTGGCCGTTGACGTCTACCTGCCGGAGGGCACGGGGCGTCCGGAGCGCCTGCCGACGATCGCGGTGTTCACTCCGTACTACCGCCGCTTCAAGGTGACGGCCCCCGGCGCCGAGCCGGCGCCGAACGTGGCCATCTATCGCGACTTCTTCGTCACCCGCGGCTATGCGCTGGTGGTCGTGGACGTGCGTGGCTGCGGTGCCAGCTTCGGCGCGCGCGACTGCTTCCGCTCGCCGCGCGAACGCGAGGATCATCGCGAAATCGCCGACTGGATCGTCGCGCAGCCCTGGTCGAGCGGTGCGATCGGCTCGACCGGCATCTCCTATCTCGGCGCCGCCGCCTGCTTCCTGGCCAGCACCGGACATCCGGCGGTGAAGGCGATCGCCCCGCTGTTCGCGGTGCACGACACCTACAGCGACCACTTGTTCCCGGGCGGAGTCAAGTGCACCACCGTCACCGAGAACTACGACGACCTGGTGCGGGCGCTGGATCTCGACCTGCGCGACCAGCTCGCGCCCTATCCCTACTTCAACGACGCCCGCTATGCCGGGCCGGCGCCGGTGGACGCGGATCCGGAAGGCCGGTTGCTCGCGGATGCGATCGAGGAGCACCGCGACAGCTTCCGCATGCGCGACCTCGCGCCGGAGTTCGCCTTCCGCGAGGAAGCGGCGTCGCATGATCCCGGGCTGCACAGCGGCACCTTCAGCCCCTATTGGTACCTCGGCCAGGTGCCGGGCAAGGTCAACATCTACTCCGTCTCGGGCTGGTACGACGGCAGCGCCTTCGCCAACGGCTCCATCGCCCGCTTCCTCAGCAATCCCGGCGCGGACAACCGGCTGCTGCTCGGCCCCTGGGACCACGGCGCGCGGACCAACGGCTCGCCGTGGCGCGATGGCCCGCCCCAGCCGCAGTTCCCGGTCCTGGGCGAGGTCCTGCGGTTCTTCGACGAACACCTGGCCGGCAGGGACACCGGCCTGCGCCAGGAAGCGCCGGTCCATTTCCACACCGTCCGCGAAGAGAAATGGCAGGCCGCCGAGACCTGGCCGCCGCATGCGGGCACCACGCGGCTGCACCTGGCGGCGGAGGGGCGGCTCGAGGCGCAGTTGCCGGCCGACGTTGCGGCGGTGCCGTACCAGGTCCGCTTCACGACCCGTACCGGGCAGCACAGCCGCTTCGAGCGGCTCGGCGCGCTGGCGGTCCTCGACTACTACAAGGACTGGCAAGGCCGCGAGGATGGCATGCTGTGCTTCACCTCCAAGCCCTTCGACAAGCCGGTCGAACTGTCCGGGCACGCCATCGTGCAATTGCACCTGTCGACCTCGGAGCATGACGCCAGCGTCTTCGTCTACCTTTCGGAAGTGGATGCCGGCGGCCGAGCGTCGTTCATCACCGAAGGTCTGCTGCGACTCCTCCACCGTCGCGAAGCGCAGCCACCGGCGAGCTATCGGGCAAGCTGGCCCTACCGCACGTTCCGGCGCGAGCACGCCGCCCACATGCGGCCTGGCGTACCGGAGACGGCGCGCTTCGCCCTCCTGCCGGTGTCATGGATGCTGCAGGCCGGAAGTTGCCTGCGCCTGGCGATCGCCGGTGCCGACGCCGATCATTTCGCGCAGGTGCCGGCCGGTCGGCCGCCGCAGCTGAGGTTCACGCTGGGCGGCGCCGACGCCTCGTTCATCGAGCTGCCTTTGCGTTAGGAGCCCTAGGCAGGCGCACGACGAAGCGGCTGCCGCCACCATCGCGCGGCTCGCAGCGGACATCTCCGCCATGGGCTTCGGCAATCTGCCTGACCAATGCCAGGCCGAGACCCACGCCACCCGCCTGCTCCGAATAGCCCTCGATGCGATAGAACGGCTCGAAGATCTTCTCGCGGGCGTGCTCCGGAACGCCCGGACCGCGGTCCAGGACTTCGAGCGTGAGCTCGTCGCCGGCGCCCCCCCCCCGCAGCGTCACCGTGACCTATCCGTTCGCCGCGCCGCCGTGGCGGCGCGCGTTTTCCAGCAGGTTGCGCACCAGCCGTCGCAGCAGCCGGCCGTCGCCGATCAAGGTCATGCCGCTGCCGCCGGCCGCACCCTGCCCTTCGGCCACCGCGACCTCGGCGCCGACCCGGCTGGCCTCCTCCGCGGCGAGCCCGGCGAGATCGACCTCCTCGCGCGCCGGCTGCGCCGTCTCGAGGCGGCTTGCCAGCAGGATCTCGTCCACCAGCTGGTCGAGCTCGCCGATGTTGCGGCGGAGCTCGTCGGCGAGCTGGCCCGGATCGGCCGGCTGCGACAGCAGCAGTTCGGTCGCCATGCGGATGCGCGCCAGCGGCGAGCGCAATTCGTGCGAGGCATTCGCGAGGAGCCGCTTCTGGCTGGCAAGCAGTGCCTCCTGCCGGCTGACGAGCCCCTCGATCCGCGACGCCGAGGCGTTGAAGCTGCGCGCGAGCGCCGCCACTTCGTCGCGGCCTTCCACGGCGACCCGGGCCGCGAGATCGCCGCGACCCTGCTGGTCGACGCCCCACTGCAGCTTCTCCAGCCGGCGCGTGATCCGGCGCGAAACCGGCCAGGCCACCAGCGCAC
>JAEZQX010000490.1 GCA_023441105.1 Pseudomonadota bacterium
GGCCACGGCAGCGCGCCCGCCCCGGAGAGGGCGCCGAACATCACCGCCGAGAGGACGGTGCCGTGCCGCGCTGCGATCGCCTCCATGTCCATGAACACGGCCTGGCGCGCGAGCTGCCGGCCCGCCGCCACCACGCGGCCCGTCTCGTAGCGTCCATCGGCCATGTGCATCTTCTCGGCGGTGGTGTAGACCCGGTGCGTCGATGCGATCAGCAGGGTGCGGTCGGGGCTCGAGAAGCCGCGCTCGATCATCCGCGCCGCCTCCACCGCCTCGCTGGCCACCAGCACGTCGACCTGCCCCGGCAGCGGATTGAGCGAGAAGATCGGCTGCGGGCTGCCGGGCGGCAAAGGCTCGCGCATCAGCTCGATGTAGTAGCTGGTGGCGCCGGTGCGCTGGGCGACGCCCGGCACCGAGGTCGACTGCACCGGCAGGCCGCTGCGCAGCGCGCACTGCACCAGCCATTCGGCCAGCACGCCGCCGCCCTCCCCGCCCAGCGCGGCGACCAGGATGCAGAACGGCTGCGGCGAATCCTTCACCAGCAAAGACAATTCAGTTGCTCCATCGCATCCAAGTCGGCGTTAGGCGCCACTCTGCCCAACCCAGCCTCACCCTCCGCATCACTTACCGTCACGCACCCAGCAGCCGCGGCGGAACTGGCTTTGCCAGGCCGCTCGCGGCGCCCCCCTTGCAGCGCGGAGCGCTGTGAGGGGGGAGTGCCGAAGGCGCTCGGGGGGAGTTCATCTATTCCAGCAGGCCCAACGCGAACCGGTTGAACCGGTCTGCGAGCCGATCCCAGGCGTTGGGATGGGTGACGATCTCGACGCGGTGGAACGACGGGCACAGCACCGCTGCCATCGCCACCTCGCCGCACAGGCCGCAGCCGACGCAGCCGTTGTCGACGTGGGCCACCGGGCTGCGGCGCAGCGGGTCGCTCGAATCCTTGACGGTCAGGGTCGGGCAGCCGGACAGCCGGATGCAGGAATGATCGCCGGTGCAGGTGTCCTCGTCGACGCCGTAGCGGGTGCGCACCACGCGCAAGCCGTCCTTGAGGCGGGCCGCGCGGATCGGCCGCAGCCGGCGCTGCCGCTCGAGCTGGCATTCGCCTTCCGCGATCACCACCTTCAGCCCGTTGAAGCGGGAGTTGAGGGCCTCCTTCAGCACCTTGCGCACCTTGCCGACGCGGTAGTTGTGCACCGTGCGCAGCCACTTCACGCCCATGCCGCGCAGGGTGTTCTCGATGGTCAGCTCGCTGCCGGTGGCGCTGCTGCCCTCGGCGACGCGCTTGGCCTCCGAATGCGGCGTCGAGACGGTTTCCTGCGTGCCGGTGGCCGAGGTGTAGCCGTTCTTCATGATCACCAGCACGCCGTCGCCCTGGTTGAGCATGGCCGAGGAGACGCCGGACAGCAGGCCGTTGTGCCAGAAACCGCCATCGCCCATGATGGCCACCGGCCGGCGGGCCGAGAAGTTCTTCACCGCGGCGCTCGACGCCATGCTCATGCCGTAGCCGAGGATGGAGTTGCCGAAGGAGAACGGCTCGAAGGTGGCGAATGCATGGCAGCCGATGTCGGCCGACACGTGCAGCTTGCCGATGTCGCGCTCGACCAGCTTGAGCGCGGCGAACACCGGCCGCTCCGGGCAGCCGGTGCAGAACGTCGGCGGACGCGCCGGTACCGGCGCGCCGAGACGCGCCGAAGCATCGCGGCGCAGCGCCGCCACCGCGTCGACATAGCGCCGTCCCGACGACACATCGGCAGCCGGCAGGTGCTCCTCCAGGAACGGCAGCAGGCCGGACAGGATCAGGTCGGCGGTGTATTCGCCGCCCATGGCCAGTCGATCCTTGCCGTGCAGACGCGTTGGCAGGTCGGCGCGGCGCAGCAGCGTGGCGATCTCCTGCTCGATGAATTCCGGCTGGCCTTCCTCCAGCACCAGCACCGCCTTCTTGCCGGCACAGAAGCGCTCGATCTCGCCGGGCACCAGCGGGTAGACGACGTTGAGCACCAGGAGCGGCACGTCGGTATGGCCGAAGTGGTCCGCCAGGCCGGCGAGCTGCAGCGCCCGGATCGTGTTGTTGTAGAGGCCGCCCTGCACGATCAGGCCGACCTCGCCGGACCTGCCGTCGAAGACCTCGTTGAGCCGGTGATCCTCGATGAACTTGCGCGCGGCCGGCAGCCGCACATCGTACTTGAGCTTCTCGTGCCGGAAAGTGGCCGGCGGGTGCGCCAGCCGCTCGTAGAGGAAGCCGGCCGGCTCCTGCTGCAGCTGGCGGCGCGAAATGGCCGGCGCCCGGTTGTCGCGCGTGCGGAAGCTGCCGCGCACGTGGCAGGTGCGGATGCGCAACTCCATCATCACCGGCGTGCTGGAAGCCTCCGACAGCTCGAAGCCCTTCTCCACCATCCTCACGATGGTCGGCAATTCCGGCCGCGGGTCCAGCAGGCACATGGCCGACTTCATGGCGAAGGCGTGGGTGCGCTCCTGGATAACGCTGGCGCCTTCGCCGTAGTCCTCGCCGACCACGATCAGGGCGCCGCCCATCACGCCGGGTGACGACAGGTTGGACAACGCATCGGAGGCGACGTTGGTGCCGACGATGGATTTCCAGGTGACCGCGCCGCGCACCGGGTACATGATGGAGGCACCGAGCATGGCGGCCGCGGACGATTCGTTGGTGCAGGCCTCGACGTGCACGCCGAGCTCGTCCATGTAGTCGCGCGCCTGGACCATCACGTCGAGCAGGTGGGAGATGGGCGAACCCTGGTAGCCGCCGACGTAGGTCACCCCGGACTGCAGCAGCGCCTTGGTGACGGCCATGATCCCCTCGCCGTGGAAGGTCTCGCCGTCGCCGAGCTTCAGCGACCGGATCTCGTCGTGAAAGGAAATCTCCAGATCTGTCTCCCCGGAAGCGCCCTGGCCCGGCCGCTTGCGCGCGGCCCGGTGCGGACTATTATAGCGGCGGGTACACTTGTATATACAATCAATGAGCCAGCGATGAAGATCGTCCTACCGCCCGCCGCGGCGCCTTCCGCCTCCGCGCCGATCCCCGGCTCTTCCGCCTCTCCACCCGCCGCCGGACCGCTGCACCCGCGCACCCGGCTGCTGCTGGAAGGACCGATCCTGGCGACCCTCCTGCGCCTGGCGGCACCGAACATGCTGGTGATGCTGGCGCAGGCCTCGGTGGGGCTGATCGAGTCGTACTTCGTCGGCAAGCTCGGCACCGAGGCGCTGGCCGGCATGGCGCTGGTGTTTCCGCTGGTGATGCTGATGCAGATGATGTCGGCCGGCGCGGTCGGCGGCGGCATCGCGTCGGCGATCGCCCGCGCCCTGGGCGCGCGCCGCCAGGCGGAGGCGGACGCGCTGCTGGTGCACGCGGGGGTGATCGCCGTCGGCTTCGGCCTGCTGTTCAGCATCGTCATGCTGCCGGCCGGCCCCTGGCTGTACGCCCGCATGGGCGGCAGCGGCGCGGCACTGCAGGCGGCCCTTGCCTACTCGGACTGCGTCTTCGCCGGCGCGGTGCTGGTCTGGCTGTTCAATTCCCTCGCTGCCGCCATCCGCGGCACCGGCAACATGAAGGTGCCGGCCATCGTCACCTGCGCCGGCGTTGCGGTGCTGGTGCCGCTGTCGCCGGTGCTGATCTTCGGCTGGGGGCCGATCCCCGCCATGGGCGTCACCGGTGGCGCCGTCGCCCTGCTCTCCTACTATGCGGTCGGCATCCTCGCGCTCGCCGCCTACCTCGCCTCGTCGCGCAGCGGCCTGAAGCCGACGACCTCGGGCGTCGGCCTGCGCCCGGCGCTGTTCGGCAACATCCTCGGGGTCGGCCTCGCCGGCTCGGTCTCGGCTGCCGCCACCAACCTGTCGATCGGCGCGGCCACGTCGCTGGCCGCCGGCTTCGGCGCGGCTGCGGTCGCCGGCTACGGCACTGCCGCGCGGCTGGAATACCTGCTGGTGCCGCTGGTCTTCGGGCTCGGCGCGCCGCTGGTGGCGATGGTCGGCGTCTGCATCGGCGCCGGCGACCGGCAGCGCGCGCTGCAGGCGGCCTGGATCGGCGCGGCCATCGCCTTCGCCCTGACCGAGGCCATCGGCCTGCTGGCGGCGGTCTTCGCGCGTCCATGGCTGGCACTGTTCGACTCCGACCCGGCGATGATCGCCGCCGGCACCCTCTACCTCAGGTCGGTGGCGCCGCTCTACGGCTTCTTCGGTCTCGGGCTGCTGCTGTACTTCGCCTCGCAGGGCGCCGGCCGCCTGTTCTGGCCGGTGGTGGCGAACATCCTGCGGCTGCTGCTGGCCGCCGGCGGCGGCTGGCTGGTGATCCGGTCGGGCGGTTCGCTGCTGCAGATGCTGCTGATGCAGGCTGCGGCGCTGGTGACCTATGGCGTGGTGTGTGCCGGCGCGGTCGCCGGCGGCGCCTGGTTCGGACCGCTGCGGTGGCCCGCCGGCGGGCGGCTCGACCTCGGGTTCAACCGGCGCCCGCAAGACGGGGCTTGCGCGCCAGCAGGAAGAACAGCGAGCCGGCTCCCACCATCGCCGCCAGCAGCGTGAAGCCGGCGACATAGGAGCCGGTGACGTCGGCCAGGAGGCCGGCGATCATCGGTCCGCCGATCTGTCCGAAGACGATCACCAGCGAGGACAGGCCGAGGATCATGCCGATGGCCCGCCGGCCGAAGTAGTCGGCGCGGATCGCCTGCATGAACGGGCCGCGCAGGCCCCAGGCGCCGCCATGCAGCAGCGCGAACGCGCCCAGCATCGCATAGCCCTGCGCATAGGTGAGCATCGCCAGCCCGGCGGCATGCATCAGCATGCACAGCGCTGCGATCCGGCGCTTGTCGAAGCGGTCGCCGATCCACCAGCCCAGCAGCACGCCGCCGATCTGCGCGACCGTCATCAGCGTGATCACCAGCGAGGCTTCCGCCAGGGTGTAGCCGAGCCCTTCCTTCATGTGGGTGATGGCGTGCACGTTGACGGCGTAGACCACCAGCAGCGCGAAGCCGTGGCCCAGCGAGATGAGCCAGAAGGCCTGCGTCCGCAGCGCCTGGCGCGCGGTGAATTCGGGCTGCTCGTGGGCGGCGGCCGTGGCGCCGGCCGCCCCTGCCGGCGGTGCCACCGGCAGTCCGTCGACGGTCTCGCCGACGTCCGCCGGGCTGCGCCGGAACACCCGCGACAGCGGCCAGCCGACGATGATGGCGAAGACGCCGGCGGCGAACGCGGTCTGCCGCCAGCCCAGCGTCTGGATCGCCCAGGCGATCACCGGCACGAACACGCCGCCGAGCGCCAGGCCCAGTCCCACCGACGACAGCGCGCGGGCGCGGTAGATCTGGAACCAGTGGATGATCGCGACGTTGATCGGGAAGAAGCCGCACAGGCTCGAGCCGAGTGCGATCACGAGGAAGGCGGCATAAAAGCCGGCCAGCGTGTCGATCTGGCTCAGGAACATGAAGCCGAGGCCGAAGAGGATCACGCCGATGCGGATCATCCCTTGCGGACCGAAGCGGTCGACGATCCAGCCCAGCGCCGGCCCAAGCAATGCCGATTCCATCGGCTGCATCGCTGCCGCGCCCGACAAGGCGGTCTTGCTCCAGCCGCGCTCGTCCACCAGGGCTGCGAAATAGGCACCGAAAGCCTGGTGAAGCAAAGCGGCCTGCATGAACTGGATACCGCTGCCCGCGGCAACCATTCGCCAGCCATGGAAGACCTTGCGACCCAGACCCCTCTCCGTTGTGCGAGCTTCGTTCCCTCGACTGCGCGTCGCCGTCGCAGCGGCGCAGGATCGAGAAGCGCGAGATTGTGGCATACCCGGCCTGAAAGGAGGCCGCCGGGCCGTCAGATGGCGAAACCGGCGAGCCTCATGACGCCCTTGATGGCGAATGCGACCAGCGTCAGGGCGCCGACACTCAGGATCCAGATCGCGATCAACCAGGCGATGCGCCGGCCCCAGCGCGGCGGCTCGGCCGGTTCCCGCTCCGCGACCTTCCACTGCATCGCGCCTGCCTCAGTGGTAGCTCTCGCCGCGGCGAACCTTGCCGCGGAAGACCCAGTAGGCCCAGGCGGTGTACATCAGCACGAACGGCACGATGAACAGGGTGCCGACCAGCGTGAAGCCGAGGCTCTCGGGAGGACCGGCGGCATCCCAGATCGACACCGCGGGCGGGATGATGTTCGGCCAGAGGCTGATGCCGAGCCCGCTGTACGACAGGAAGATCAGCGCCAGGGCCAGCAGGAACGGCGAGTACTGGGTGTCGCGGCGCAGCCCCCACAGCAGGCCGGCGGTGCAGAGCACCACCAGGATCGGCACCGGCAGGAACCAGAACAGGTTGGGCAGGCTGAACCAGCGATCGGCGATCTCGGGCTGGGTCAGCGGCGTCCAGGCGCTCAACAGCACGATCACCGCGAACAGCGCCCAGGTCAGGAAGACGCCGAGGTGACGCATGCGCGCCAGCAGGTCGTCCTCGCACTTCATCACCAGCCAGGTGCAGCCCAGCAACGCATAGGCGATCACCAGGCCGATGCCGGTGAAGACCGAAAACGGCGTGATCCAGTCGAACGCGCCGCCCGCATAATGGTTGCCCTCCACCGGCACGCCCTGCACGAAGGCGCCGAGCGTCATGCCCTGGAAGAAGGCGGCGACCACCGAGCCCCAGGTGAAGGCCTTGTCCCACCAGTGGCGCCCCTCGATGCTGGACTTGAAGCGGAACTCGAAGGCGACGCCGCGGAAGATCAGCCCGATCAGCATCAGGATCAGCGGCAGGTAGAAGGCGCTGAGGATCACCGAGTAGGCGAGCGGGAAGGCCGCCAGCAAGCCGGCGCCGCCCAGCACCAGCCAGGTCTCGTTGCCGTCCCACACCGGCGCGACGCTGTTCATCATCACGTCACGATCCGCGTCGGCGGCGACGAACGGAAACAGCACGCCGATGCCGAGGTCGAAGCCGTCCATGATCACGTACATCATGATGCCGGCGAGGATGATCACCGCCCACACCAGCGGCAGGTCGACCCCCATCAGCCTCTCCTTGCTGTCATGTTCAGGCCCTCGCGGGCCAGTTCCGGCTGCGCCGGGCGCGGGAACTGCGCCGGCGCATTCGCTTCCGCCAGCGGGGCCGCCGACATCGGCCGCATCTGCTGCCGGTGCTGGCCCGGCCCGCCCGGCACCGGCTCGTCGCCCTCGCCTTCGTGCGGGCCGGCGCCGATCAGCCGCAACAGGAACACGGTGCCGGCGCCGAAGACCACCAGGTAGACGACCACGAACAGCGCCAGCGTCAGGCCCACCTGCCCGGCGCTGTGCGGCGAGACCGCATCGGCGGTGCGCATCAGCCCGTGGATGATCCACGGCTGCCGGCCGATCTCGGTGGTGAACCAGCCGGCGAGGATGGCCACCAGCCCCGAAGGTCCCATCCACAATGCCATTCGCAGGAACGGACGCGACCGGTAGAGCCGGTCGCCGCGCCGCAACCAGAGCCCGAGCAGGCCGAGCGTGATCATCAGCAGGCCGAGCCCGACCATCACCCGGAAGGTCCAGAAGACGACCAGCGAATTCGGCCGGTCCTCGCGCGGAAACTCCTTCAGCGCCGGAATGGTGCCGTCGAGGCTGTGGGTGAGGATCAGGCTGCCGAGCCGAGGGATCTCGAGGCTGTAGCGGGTGGTCTCCGCCTCCATGTCGGGCAGGCCGAACAGGATCAGCGGCACGCCCTCGCCGGGATGGTTTTCCCAGTGCCCCTCCATCGCCGCGATCTTCGCCGGCTGGTGCTTGAGCGTGTTGAGGCCGTGCAGGTCGCCGATCAGCAATTGCAGCGGCGCGGTGAACAGGATCATCCACAGCGCCATCGACAGCATCTTGCGCACCGGCGCGCGGTCGTGGCCGCGCAGCAGGTGCCAGGCGGCGCTGCCGCCGACCATCAGCGCCGTCGCCAGGTACGCCGCCGTCACCATGTGGGCCAGGCGATACGGAAAGGACGGATTGAAGATCACTTGCAACCAGTTCACCGGCACCACCACACCGTCGACGATCTCGTGGCCCTGCGGCGTATGCATCCAGCTGTTGGAGGCGAGGATCCAGGTTGCCGAGATCAGCGTGCCGACGGCCACCGCGATGGTCGAGACGAAATGCAGTCCCGGCCCGACCCGGTTGAGCCCGAACAGCATCACGCCGAGGAAGCCGGCTTCGAGGAAGAAGGCGGTCAGCACCTCGTAGGTCAGCAGCGGACCGGTGACGCCACCGGCGAAACGCGAGAACTCGCTCCAGTTGGTGCCGAACTGGTAGGCCATCACCAGTCCCGACACGACACCCATGCCGAAGGCCACCGCGAAGATCTTCAGCCAGAAGCGGTACAGGTCCTGATAGACCTGCTTGCCGCTCTGCAGCCACCGCGCCTCGAGCACCGCCAGATAGCTGGCGAGGCCGATGGTGAGGGCCGGGAAGATAATGTGAAAGGAGATGGTGAATCCGAACTGGATCCGGGCGAGCAGCAACGCGTCGAGGTCGGGCATGGCAGTCGCCTCACTGGTTCCGTTTCACCCGCCGGCCTGCACCTGGCTCGGCAGGAAGGCGCCTCGCCGAGGCATGGCGGAGCACCTGCGGTCGCCGATTATGCATGCCGCAGCGACAACAGTCCGGCAAGTCCGGGCGCTCGCCTGCGTCATTACCCACGGCGTTAGACTGGCCGATGCAGCAATGATCGATCCCCCTCCTGACTGGAGCACGCGCATGAATCGCAACCAAGCCGAGCCGATTGGCTCGCCGTCGCACTCGCAGGCCGCAGCGACGCCGCTCGATGCCGACCTGCTGCAGCGGATGGACGCCTGGTGGCGGGCAGCCAACTACCTGTCGGTCGGTCAGATCTACCTCTACGACAACCCGCTGCTGCGCGAGCCACTGACGCTCGCGCACGTCAAGCCGCGCCTGCTCGGACACTGGGGAACCACGCCGGGCCTCAACTTCATCTACGTCCACCTCAACCGGATCATCAACCGGCTCGATGCCGATGTCATCTACATCACCGGCCCCGGTCACGGCGGGCCCGGCCTGGTGGCCAATACCTGGATGGAAGGCAGCTACAGCGAACGCTATCCCGAGGTGCCACAGGATGCCGTCGGCATGAAGCGGCTGTTCAAGCAGTTCTCCTTTCCCGGCGGCATTCCGAGCCACGTGGCGCCGGAGGTGCCCGGCTCGATCAACGAGGGCGGCGAGCTCGGCTACAGCCTGTCGCACGCCTATGGCGCGGCGTTCGACAACCCCGACCTGGTCGTTGCCTGCGTGATCGGCGACGGCGAGGCCGAAACCGGGCCGCTGGCCACCGCCTGGCATTCGAACAAGTTCCTGAACCCGGTGCTCGACGGCGCGGTGCTGCCGATCCTGCACCTGAACGGCTACAAGATCGCCGGGCCGACGGTGCTCGCGCGGCTGCCGCACGACGAGCTCGAGGCGCTGTTCCGCGGCTACGGCCACGAGCCCATCTTCGTCGAGGGCGACGACCCGGCGCTCATGCACCAGCGCATGGCGGCGGCGCTCGACCAGGCGTTCGAGAAGATCCGCGCCTGCCAGGCCGAGGCCCGGCGCAGCGGCTTCCGCCAGCGCCCGCGCTGGCCGATGATCGTGCTTCGCTCGCCCAAGGGCTGGACCGGTCCGGCGGTGGTCGACGGCAAGCCGGTCGCCGGCACCTTCCGCTCGCACCAGGTGCCGGTCGCACAGCTGGCGACCAATCCCGCCCACCTCGCCGCGCTCGAGCAATGGCTGCGCAGCTACCGCCCGGAGGAGCTGTTCGACGAGCAGGGCCGACTCGCTGCCGCGATCGCCGCGCTCTCGCCCAAGGGCGACCGGCGCATGGGCGCCAACCCGCACGCCAACGGCGGCCTGCTGCTGCGCGACCTCGAACTGCCGGACTTCCGCAGCCATGCGGTCGCGGTCGCCACGCCCGGCGTCGTGCAGCTCGAATCGACCGCGGTCCAGGGCAAGTTCCTGCGCGACGTCATGAAGCTCAACGCGCCGGCGCGCAACTTTCGCGTCTTCAGTCCCGACGAGACCTCGTCCAACCGCTGGGGCGCCCTGTTCGAGGTCACCAACCGCTGCTCCACCGCCGAGATCGTCCCCGGCGACGATCATGTCGCGCCGGATGGCCGGGTGATGGAGATGCTGAGCGAGCACCAGTGCCAGGGCTGGCTCGAAGGCTACCTGCTCACCGGCCGGCATGGCTTCTTCTCCTGCTATGAAGCCTTCATCCACATCGTCGATTCGATGTTCAACCAGCATGCCAAGTGGCTCGACGTCACCCGCGAGATCCCCTGGCGCAAGCCGGTGGCGTCGCTCAACTACCTGCTGTCGTCGCATGTCTGGCGCCAGGACCACAACGGCTTCAGCCACCAGGACCCGGGCTTCCTGGACGTGGTGATGAACAAGAAGGCCGACATCATCCGCGTCTACCTGCCACCCGACGCCAATACGCTGCTGTCGGTCACCGATCACTGCCTGCGCAGCCGCCACTACGTCAACGTGATCGTCGCCGGCAAGCAGCCGGCGCACCAATGGCTGGACATGGAGCAGGCGATCGCCCACTGCACCGCCGGCGTCGGCGTCTGGTCCTGGGCGGGCAACGACGGCGGCGGCGAGCCGGACGTGGTGATGGCCTGTTGCGGCGACGTGCCGACGCTGGAGACGCTCGCCGCGGTGCAGATCCTGCGCGAGCGGCTGCCGCGCCTGAAGGTGCGCGTGGTCAACGTGGTCGACCTCCTGACGCTGCAGTCGCCGCGCGAGCATCCGCATGGCCTCGACGACGAGGCGTTCGATGCGATCTTCACCCGGGACAAGCCGGTCATCTTCGCCTTCCACGGCTACCCGGCGCTGATCCACCGGCTCACCTACCGTCGCAGCAACCATGACAACCTGCACGTGCGCGGCTACAAGGAGGAAGGCACGACCACCACGCCGTTCGACATGACGGTGCTCAACGACCTCGACCGGTTCCATCTGGTCGACGACGTCATCGAGCGGGTGCCCGGCCTGCTGCCGGATGCCGGGCCCGTCCGGGCCCACGTCCGCGAGCGGCTGGCGGCGCACAAGGCCTGGATCCGCGAGCGCGGCGAGGACCTGCCCGAGATTCTCGAATGGCAGTGGCGCGGCGCCGTCGCCTGAGCAGTTCCCGATGTCGCGGCGCGGCTGGTCGCGCCGCTCAGTCAGCGCCGGGCGTGCAGAATCGCCAGGTGTTCCTGCCGGCCTGCTTCGCGCGGTACATCGCCTCGTCGGCGCGCCGCATCAGGCTGTCGAGGGAATCGCCGTCCTCGGGATAGATGGCGATCCCGATGCTGGCGCCGACGGCAACCTCGATGCCGCCGTCGATACCGTCGTCGGCACCCGCGCCGGTCGGCGCACCCCTCAGCCGGAACGGCGTGGCCGCGATCGAGACGATGCGCCGCGCCACGACTTCCAGTTGCGACCGGTCGCTGAAGTCGTCGATCAGCACCACGAATTAGTCGCCGCCGAGCCGCGCGGCGCCATCCCCCTGGTGGCCGCGGCCGGCCGCGTCGCTCCGCCGCAGCGACGCCGTCAGGCGCGACGCGAAGGCCGCCAGCAGGGCGTCGCCGGCATCGTGGCCGAGGCGGTCGTTGACCTGCTTGAAGCCGTCGAGGTCTACGAACAGCACCGCCAGCGGCGTGCGGCGACGCTGCGCCTGGGTGATGGCGCGCGCCAGCAACTGGGTAAACAGGCTGCGGTTGGGCAGCCCCGTGAGGCTGTCGAAATGCGCCAGCCGCCGGATGTGCTCGTCGGCCTCGCGCTGCTCGGTGATGTCCCTCAAGGTGCCGCGCACCATCACGATCCTGCCGTCCTCGTCCACCACCGGCCGCCCCAGGGCATGCAGCCAGCGCACCCTGCCGCCGGCGAAGCGCAACCTGAACTCGCTGTCGAAGGCGCGGCCTTCCAGCAGTGCCGGCCGGATGAGGTCGTTGTAGCGCTGCAGGTCGTCGGGATGGATCAGCGCGCGCAGCCTGGCGCCGCGCGGCACCCCGGTCGCCGCATCGAGCTCGAACAGGCGAAAGGTCTCCGCCGACCAGGTGGTGGAGCGCATGGCCGGATCGACCATCCACATGCCGATCCGCGCGATCCGCTGCGCCTCGGCCAGGTTGCTCTCGCCCGCCTGCGTCGCGCGCAGGGCCGCGGTGAGCTCGTCGTTGCGCCGGCGCAGCTGGTTGCGCAGGCTCCTGATGTACCCGCCCATCCACGCAAACCAGAAGAGCGCGATCGCCAGGGTGAGCCAGCGCAGGCCCTCCACGCCCAACTCGACGGTGCCGGGGCGGTTGAACCAGATCAGCCCGATCAGGCCGGCATAGGCCGCCAGGATGGCGAGCGCCTGTATGATCAGCTGGCGGGTGTCGAAGCGCAGCACCCCGAACATGAACACCATCAGCAGCAGCAACAGGAAGATGCTGCGGCCGCTGCTGGAGGCGTACATCGTTCCGAGCACCACCAGCGTCGCCGCGACCATCTGTGGCAGCGTCAGGCTGGGGTCGGCGAAGCGCCGATTCAGTCCGCTGCGAAACAGCGCGTAGAAGACCAGGATGCACAGCAGGATCGACGTCGCGCTGATCAACGCGGCGGTGGCCGACAGCGCGCCCTGGAGATGCGCGGCGTAGACGATGCCGGCGACCAGGGCCGAGGTGGCGGCGGCCATGCGGTGGCGCTGCCGCCGCAGAGCTTGGCGGCGAGCCTCGTCGTCCCCGGGGGCGATGCCTGCCCCGGGCACGGGCCCCGCCCCGGTCCGCTCCTGCAGCTGGCTATCCATGGTCATAGCATGGCTCATAGGCTGCGTCCGATCCAGCAGTTCGTCGCGCGCTGCGTGCTCGCGCAACGCCAGCGGCACCGCCAGGGATCGTTGACCGCCTGCTGCTGCAAATGGCACGGCTGCGCCAGTGCCGAGGTCGTGCGGCAGGATGCGTTCCCGCAATCCGCTCGCGACGATGGCGATGGAATATGCAGGTGGCGAGATGAACTGGAAGAGCCTCGCGGGCCTATCCGCCAGCATAGGCGCGAGGAAAGTCCGCCCGCGCCGACTGGGGCATCGGCCGGCGAGCCGCCGCGCTGTGGCTGGCAGCTAACGAGCGCAGGCCAGGCCCGCCCCCGAGGGGGCTGCCTGGCCTAGTGCCGACGGCTTACTTGTTGCCGGTTCCCGGCGACGTGCCGGTGTTGGAAGTACCCGGAGCCATCTGCGACTTCAGGTCGCCCGGCGAGCCTTGCGACTTGGTGGCGTCCGAGGAATCGGGCTTCGCGCCGGTGCCGCCGGAGGTGCTGCCGCCCGTGGAGGCCGGACCGCCAGGCGTGGTCGGGTTGCCGGTTCCGGGCGCGATCGTGCCGCGCATGTCTCCCGGCGAACCTTGGGAACGGGTCGCTTCGCCAGCGGCGCCGGTGGAGCCGGCGGTGCCGCTCGGCGTGGTCGCCGTGCCGGTGCTGCCGCTGGGGGACCCGCCGCCGGGCGATTGTCCAGACTGCATCGTCCCCGGGGCAGCTTGCGTGCGGATGTCGCCGGGCGAGCCTTGTGACTTGGTGGCATCGGATCCGGGCGTGGTGGACTGCGCGAAAGCGCCGCCAGCGGCCATCAGGACGCATGCGGAGAATACTGCGGTCTTCATCTTGTTCATGTCGAGATCCTCGTGATTGGTTCCGATTGACAGATGTCAGCCGATGGCGAGGACATGCATCATCCGAGCGACCGGGACACCTCGCCACCGGTACCGCAATCGACATGCCCGCGCGCGGCCCGCTCGCGAGGATCGATGTTGCCGGTGCCCTCGTCACGACCGCCTGGCGTGCGGCGCAACGCGGGCCCGGCCGTATGAGGGTCCGCTAGGCCTCGGCCACGATGCGGTTGCGCAGCACGCCGACCCGGTCGATCTCGATCTCCACGACATCTCCCGGCTTCATCCAGACCGGCGGCTGGCGCCGCGCCCCGACGCCGCCGGGGGTCCCGGTGACGATGACATCGCCGGGGTTCAGCGGCGCGATCGTCGACAGGTAGGCGATCTGGCGGGCGATCGGATGGATCATCATCTCGGTGGTGGCGCGTTGCATCTCCTCGCCGTTGAGCCGGGTCACCAGCGTCAGCACGGTGCCGGGAGGAATCTCGTCGGCGGTCCTCATCCAGGGGCCGAAGCCGCCGGTGCGCCAGAAGTTCTTGCCGGGTCCCCACTGCGAGGTGTGACGCTGCCAGTCACGGATGCTGCCGTCGTTGTAGCAGGCGTAGCCGGCGACATGCTGCAGCGCCTCGTCCTCGGCGATCCGCCTGCCGCCCTTGCCGATCACCACGGCGATCTCGCCTTCATAGTCGAACTTCTCCGACTCCCGCGGGCGCGGCATGTCCTGGTCATGCCCGACCTGCGAATCGGCGAAGCGCATGAAGAAGGTCGGCTTCTCGCTTTCGATATTGCCGGTCTCGCGCACATGCTCGCCATAGTTGAGGCCGCAGCACCAGATCTTGCCCGGGTCCGGAACGACCGGCAGCCAGGAGACGGCACCGGTCGCCAGGTCGGGTTTGCGGCCCTTGACGAGGCTCGCGGCCTCGGCGAGGGCGCCGGCCTCGAGCAACGCCTTGAGGCTGTCGAAGCGTCCGTCGAAGGCGGCGCCGAGATCGATCAGTCCGTCGCCGACCACTGCGCCGAAGCCGGGCTTGCCCCGGTGGATGAAACTTGCCAATTGCATTGCTCTCTCCCGTGAATGCTGCGATGTCCGGTCCGGTTCAGGATACGCCCATCAGGCTCGCCATCCGCTTGCGCCACTGGGCGCGAGGCATGAAGCCGGGCAGGCCGCGGGCATGATCCTCCAGCATCTGCATCAGCGCCTCGTCGGTGAGCCCGAAGTCCACCGGCACCCGCATCGGCTGCGTGACATACCAGGGCAGGTCGAGGTAGAGCTCGAGCCGATTGCCCTCCGGGTCGGGCGCGTAGATCGACAAGGCGTTGCCGTGGGTCACCGGCGCGATCTCCGGCGTGCCCTCATCCTGGAGGCGACGATGCATCGTCCGCAGGGTTCCGAGGCTGTCGGCCTTGAACGAGACCTGGTTGATGACGTTGAACCCGGCCTCCGCCGGCCGCCCGCTGGCCAGCACGATCTGGTGGTGCTCGTCCGGATCACGACTCAGGAACACCAGGTCCACCGGGCCGCGCGGCGTCTCGAGATGGCCGCGATCGGTGACGGTGAATTCGAGCAGGCGGGTATAGAAGGCCTCCATGCGGGCGAGGTCCTTCACGTAGATGCCGAGATGGCTGAACACGAGGCCTGGTCTGCTCACGCTGGTCTCCCCTCCGGTGATTAAGAGGCGATTATCTCATATGTTGAGATTATTCCAATGCTCACCCACAGCCGCCGGCCTCGCCGAATCCGATCAGGCCGATGCGTTTGCCGGCGGCGGAGTCCGGCTGCGCCGCATCCCGGCGTTCGGGGTTCGAGTCAGGGGTCAAGCTTGTCATCCTGCAGCGTCGTGTCCTGTCCCGCCACCGGGTCGGCGATCGCTTCCTTGAGGCTGTGCGACCACTTCCACTGCTCGGCGGGCCGGGTATTGCCGTCGCTGCCCACCTGGTCGAGTCCCCAGTAGATCTCCAGCCGGTGGCCGTCGGGATCGCGGAACTCGACCGCGATCTGGCAGCCGGCCCGTCGCCGGCCTTCGAAGTCGATGGCTACGCCATGCCGCCGCAGATGATCCCGTGCCCGGACCACCTCGTCGAGCGTCGCCACCTCGAACGCGAGGTGGTGCATCTCCACGCTCGACGACGGCGTCCGCAGGCTGCCGACCAGGGCGACGCCGTGATGATCGTGATTGCAGCGCATGAACACCATGCCACCGGGCACCATGTCGGGCGGATAGCGGTCGGACACCTCGAAGCCGAGGATGTCGACGTAGAACCGCGTCGAGCGGACGATGTCGCCGACGTTCAGCACCACGTGCCCGATCTTGCGGATGTTGAATGGAAGACCCCGCGGGCGCCGCCCATCCCCTGCTTCGGTCGGTTGCTTCGCCGTGCTGTCCATCGTCGCTCTCCAGGTTCGCCCAGTCCGCCCGTCGTTCAATGCAGCTTGACCAGTGGCGTCGCCCGCTTGACCAGGAAGCGGGCCATGGCCAGCACCCCGGTGCGGATCGTGCCGAGGACCGCCTGATGGTGCATCAGGTGCAGGCTCGCGTACATCGCGCGGGCGAACAAGCCTTCCACGAACCAGGTCGCCCGGAACACCGAGCCCATCAGGCTGCCGACCGAGCTGCGCGTGCCGAGCGACACCAGCGACCCGTAGTCGCGGTAGACGTAGGGCTCGGGCCTGGGCGGTTGGCCGCGCTCGATCCGCAGCAGCCGGTCCGCCAGGTAGTCGGCCTGCTGGTGCGCGCTCTGCGCCCGTGGCGGCACCAGCTTGCCATCCGGACCGACACAGGCGGCGCAATCACCGAAGGCGAAGATGTCGTCGTGACCCCTGACGCGCAGCTGTCCATCGACTTCGATCTGGCCGCCCTTCGCCACCGGCAGCCCGAGCCGCGCCAGGAGATCCGGCGCCTTGATGCCGGCTGCCCAGACACAGAGATCGGCCGGATAGTGACTGCCGGCAGCATCCTCGACCCGGTCGGGTGTGATGCGGGCGACCCGGCAATCGACCACCACCCGGACGTGGCGCTCGCCCAGCAGGTTGGTGGCTGCCGTCGCCACCCTCTCCGGCAGCGGCGCGAGGATGCGTGGCGCGCCCTCGAGCAGGGTGATGCGCACGTCGCGGTCCGGTTCGAGGCGCCGGAAGCCGTAGTTGCGGTGGACCTTGCTGGCTTCGCGCAGCTCGGCAGCCAGCTCGACGCCGGTCGCGCCGCCGCCGATGATGACGATGTCGATGCCGGCAGCCGGCTTCGCGTCCTTCTGCAGGTCGGCCAGCGCCATCAGCTTGAGCATCTGCAGGCGGAAACGCTCCGCGTCCTCCGGGCCGTTGAGCGCTACCGAATGCTCGGCCGCGCCGGGAATGCCGAAGTAGTTGGCCGTGCTGCCGATCGCGATGGCGAGCAGGTCGTAAGGCACCTGCCGCTGCGGAATGATCGGCTCGCCGTCGTCGCCGGTCACCGCGCCCACGGCGATGGTGCGCGCCTCGGCGTCCAGGCCGATGAGGGGACCGTAGACGAAATCGAAGCCGTTGTCGTGGGCCAGCATCAGGTAGGAGAGCCCCTCCTGGTGGATGTCCAGCGTGCCGGCGGCGACCTCATGCAGCGACGGCTTCCAGACATGGAACAGGCGGCAATCGACCAGGGTGACGCGACCGCGCCCGAGCTTGCGGCCTAGCTTGCAGGCCAGCTCCAGCCCGCCTGCCCCGCCACCGACCACGACGATCTTCTTCATTGGCTCCCCGAACGGGGTCCTGGCGCCCCGCGACGAAGGGGTGAAGCTATCAAAAATCCGCCCCGCGCGCTCTTGCGTCGGGCCTGCGGCCGTGGCGTTTCAGGCGGCGGCGCCCCTCTGCAAATGAGGGATGAAGGCCAGCAAGCCGCGCGCCATCAGCGCCGGATCGAGCGTCGGCTCGCGGACGGCTCGCACCACCAGCCCCTCGAAGAGGCACTGCAGGACCAACGCGCGTGCCGCGACATCCTGCGCATCGGCCGGCCGGCCGTCGCCGCGGGCGACCTTGCGCAGCCAGGCGGCCAGCTCGCCGCGCATCGCCTGGTCCGACTCGCCCAAGGCCTGGGCGATCTGGGGATCGCGCGATGCCTGCGCGCTCATCTCGAGGTACAAGGCCGGATTCATGAACTCCTCGTCGGCGACCTGCAGCTTCGCGAAGGCCTCCCCGAGCCGCTCGCCCAGGTCGCTGCCATGGTTCAGCGCCTCGATACCGGCGCGGCTGTCCTGCAGCTGGCGCTCGATGATCGCCAGGATGATCGAGTTCTTGTTCTCGAAGTAGCGGTAGATCAGCCCCGGGCTCATCTGCGCGGCCTCCGAGATGTTGGCCATGCTGGCGGCATGAAAGCCGTGCTCGACGAAGCAGGCCTTGGCGGCCTGGAGGATCCGGTCGCGCTGCCGCTCCGTCCGTTCCTGCGCCCTGGTCCTGCGGCTGTCGACGCCGTCCAGCGCCGCGCTGCTGCTGTCGCTCACGACCTTCCTCCCATGGACAAGCCTGGCGCCGGCGCCATCGCCGCCGGCAATGCGGATGCCGCCGTGCCCGACGCGGCCGCCGCCGGCGCCGGCGCACCCGGACGCGCTTCCAGCCACCCGCCGCCGAGCACCTTGTAGAGAGTAACCCGGTTCGCCTGCTCCGCCCGCTGCGTGCTCACCAGCGCCTGGCGCGCGGCATACAGCGTGCGCTGCGCATCGAGCAGGCCGAGGTAGCTGTCCTGGCCGCCGCGATAGCGCACCTCCGAGAGCCGATGCGCCTCCTCGGCGGCGGCAAGCAGGTCTTCCTGGGCGCTGCGCTGGCGCGCCAGCGTGCTGCTCAGCGCCAGCGCGTCCGCCACCTCCCGGAAGCCCGCCTGAAGCGTCTTCTCGAACTGCGCCAGCGCGATATCGCGGTCCGCCTGCGCCACCGCTTCGTTGGCCCTGAGCCGGCCGCCGTCGAAGATCGGCAGGTTGAGCTGCGGCATGAGGCGCCAGCCGAAGGTGCCGCCCTGGAACAGTCCCGAGAGCTCGCGGCTGGCGGTGCCGGCGGCGGCGGTCAGCGTGATCGACGGGAAGTAGGCCGCGCGCGCCGCGCCGATGTCGGCGTTGGCGGCCAGTAGCCGGCGCTCCGCCTGCAGCACGTCCGGTCGCCGCAGCAGGACGGCAGCCGGCAGGCCGGCCGGCAGCGGCTGCAGTCCGCTCACCTCGGGAGCGAAGGCCTGCGGCAGCAGCGACTCGTCGATGGTGCCGCCCACCAGCAAGGCCAGCGCATTGCGGTCCTGGACGACCTGCCCGTCGAGACGCGCCTCGTCCGCACGCGCGCTTTCGACGGCGGTGCGGGCCTGCGCGACGTCGAGCGACGATACCGCGCCCAGCCGCTGGCGCTCGACCGCAAGATCGTAGGCGGCGACGTGACTCGCCAGGGTGGATCGAGCAACCTGCCGCAGCTCCTGGTCGGCCGCCAGGGCCAGGTAGGCATTGGCCACCTCCGCCACCAGCGCGAGCTGGCCGCTGCGTTGCGCTTCCGCGGTGGCGAGGAACTGCTGCAGCGCCGCCTCGCCGAGGTTGCGTATCCGGCCGAACAGGTCGAGCTCGAACGCCGCCACGCCGAGCTCGACCGTATAGCCTTCGCTCAACCTTGCGTAATCTCCACCCACGCGGTTGCCGGACGCGCCGACGGCCGCCGCCGGCACCCGCTCGGCCTCCTGGATGCGGTACAGGCCGCGCGCCCGCTCGACGTTCAGCACCGCGATCCGCAGGTCGCGGTTGTTCTGCAGCGCCAGGCCGATCAGCGACTGGAGGCGCCGATCGCTGAAGAATTCGCGCCAGCCGATGTCGCTGGCCGCGCCGGCGACAGGATCGGCGCCGCCGGGCTCCACGACAGCCTGCCCGTCGCGCGGCCACTGCGCCGCAAGATCCGGCCGGGCCGCCGGTAGCGGCGGCTCGAGGCTGGCGCACCCGGCCAGCAACAGGCC
>JAEZQX010000503.1 GCA_023441105.1 Pseudomonadota bacterium
GCCCCACACCCAGCAGCCGCCGAGGATCGGGCTTTGCCCGGCCTCTGGCGGCGCCCCCTCGTCCCCGGCATCGGGTGACACTCAGCCAAACCCGGCCTCGACCGCCGCAAGCCTGACCGCCCCACGCCCAGCAGCCGCCGAGGATCGGGCTCCGCCCGGCCTCTGGCGGCGCCCCCTCCCGGAATCGCGGAGCGATTCAAGGGGGTGAGGCCGGACATGAACAGTCCCTGCGGACTGTTCATGCCTGCCGAACGCCATCGGCCTCCGGACGATGGCTGTAGGCGCGCAAAGCGCGCCAAGGGGGGATCTCACCGTATTCCGGCACGCATGAACGACTGCACGAACTGCCTCTGGAACAGCAGGAAGCCCACCAGCAGCGGCGCCGACGTCATCAAGGTCGCTGCCGTGATGATCGACCAATCGACCCCCTGGTCGGTCGACGAGAAGACCTGCAGGCCCACGGTCAGCGGACGCGATTCCACCGAGTTGGTGATGATCAGCGGCCAGAGGAAGTTGTTCCAGTGGTGGCTCACCGAGACCAGCGCGTAGGCGAGATAGACCGGTCGGGCAAGCGGGACGTAGACCTTAAGCAACACCTGCAAGGCGCTGGCGCCCTCCACGCGCGCCGCATCGTCCAGTTCCATCGGCACCGTCTTGAAGGTCTGGCGCAGCAGGAAGATGCCGAAGGCGGACGCGAAGTACGGCAGGCCGATGGCGAGCAGCGTGTCGCGCAGCCCCAGCTGGCTCATGGTGCGGTAGTTCTCGACGATCAGCACGTCCGGCATCACCATCAGCTGCAATAGCACCAGGAAGAACATCAGGTCGCGGCCCGGAAAGCTGAACCGGGCGAAGGCGTAGGCGGCGAGCGTGCCGAGGACCATCTGCGCCGCCAGGATCATCATCACCAGCAGGCAGGTGTTGAGGAAGTAGCGGGCGAACGGCGCCGCCTGCCAGGCGTTGACGAAGTTCTCCAGGGTCAGCGGCGCAGTCAGCTCGAAGCGGGTGGAGTACTCGGCGGGATGGAAGGCGGTCCAGACCGCATACACCAGCGGCAGCAGCCACAGCAGCGCGAGCAGCCAGGCGCCGATGGTCTCGAGCAGATGGCTCGCGGCCGACGGCTTCAGCACGGGGAGGGATTGCGGCGTCACTGGTAGTGGGTGCGGCGATCGAGGAACCGGAACTTGACGAAGGCGGTGAGCGCGAGGATCAGCAGGAGCACGACCGTGATGGCCGCCGCATAGGCGGAATCCCAGAAGCTGAAGCCGACCTGGTAGATGTAGTACAGCAGCAGCGAGCTGGCATTGTTGGGGCCGCCGCGCGTCATGACGATGATGTGGTCGACCAGCCGGAAGGAGTTGATCAGCGCGTTGATGAGCACGAAGATCGTCGTCGGCATCAGCAGCGGGAACAGCACCCGCCAGAAATACTGCCAGCGGGAAGCGCCTTCCAGCGCTGCCGCCTCGGCCAGCGTCGGCGAGATCTGCTGCAGCGCGGCCAGGTAGAAGATCATGAAGAAGCCCGCCTCCTTCCAGATCGCGACCGCGATCAGCGCGCCGAGCACCGTGTCGGGATTGCCGAGCCAGTTCCGGCCGGGCAAGCCGACCAGGTTGGTCAGCTGGTCGAGCAGGCCGTACTGCGGCGTGTAGAAGAACAGCCAGATGTTCGCCACCGCGATCATCGGCAGCACGGTCGGCGTGAAGTAGGCGAGCCGCAGGAAGCCGCGTCCGGCGATCCGCCGATTGACCCACAGGGCCATCACGATCGCCAGGGCGATCGACAGCGGGATGGTGCCGAGCGCGAACCACAGGTTGTTGACCAGCGACTGCCAGAACACCGGGTCCTCGGCCATCAACTGGTAGTTCTCCAGGCCGACGAAGACCGGCGGCCGGCTGCCCTTGGGCGTGGAGAAGAAGCTGTGCCAGGTGGTGGCGATGGCCGGATAGTGGGTGAAGCCGACGAGCAGCACCATCGCCGGCAACAACAGCAGCCAGCCGACGACCGCCTGCGACGGCCCCTTCGCCATGGCACGGGTCATCGACCGGCGGCCTTCATCTGGCTGCGAACGCTTCCGGTCAGCGCTTGTAGCTGCGCAGGATCCGGGCGGCCTCGCGCTGCGCCTCGGTCAATGCGGGCCCGGGCTGCTTGGCGCCGGTCAGCGCCGCCTGCAGGCCGTCGTTGAGCGCCTTGGTGACGCGCTGGTTGTCGTGGGTGGAGAGTTCCGCGACGGAATGCTCCAGCTGGTCGCGGGCAACCACGGCCGCCGGCACCTCCTTGACGTAGGCCTTCATCACCTGGGTCTCCCAGGCATCCGGACGCACCGCCACGTAGCCGGTGGCGATGCTCCATTGGGCGGCCCGCTCCGGGCTGGTGATCCACTTCATGAACTGCAGCGACGCTTTCTGCTCGGCGGGGGTCGTTTTCTTGAAGACATAGAAGTTGCCGCCGCCGGTGGGACTGCCACGCCGCTTGCTGGCAGGCAGCATCGCGACGCCGAACGGGAAGCTCGCGTTGGTGCGGATGTTGGTCAGGTTGCCGGTCGTGGTCCAGATCATCGCCGCCTTCTGCTCGAGGAAGTCCTTCGGCGTCGTGCCCCATTCGATGACCCCGCCCGGCATGACCTTGTGCTTGGCCGACAGGTCGACCCAGTACTGCAGCGCCTCGACCGATCCGGGCTTGTCGAAGTAGGTCTCGTTGCCGGCTTCGTTCATCAGGATCGTGTCGTTGGGCGTGGTGAGCCCCTGGAACAGCCAGTACGGAAAGCCGCTGGAGGGAATCTTCACGCCCCATTGCGAGACGTTGCCGTTGGCGTCGGCCTTGGTCAGCTTCTTCGCGAAATCGACCATCTCGGCCCACGTCTGGGGGCCCTTCTCGGGATCCAGTCCGGCCTCCTTGAAGAGGTTCTTGTTCCAGTAGAGCACGATGGTCGAGCGCTGGAACGGCACGCCCCAGATCTTGCCCTCGGTCATGCTGTTCATCATGAAGGCCTTGTAGAACCCGTCCAGCCACTTCTTGTCTTCCGGCGCCGTGGCAACGGAATCGATCGGCACGATGGCGTCCTCGTCGATCAGCGAGAACATGTCGGTCGACAGCAGCACCGCGATATGCGGCGGCTGGCCGCTCTTCACCGCCGTCATCGCCTTGACGATGCTCTCCTGGTAGGTGCCGGAATAGACCGGCTTGACGCGGATGTTCGGATGCTCCTTCTCGAAGTCGCTGGCCATCTGGTCGATGGTCTTGGTCACCGAGCCACCCACTGCCACCGGATAGAAGAAGGTCAACTCGACCGGCGCCTGGGCCTGCAGGCGGCCGACTGCCGGCGCTGCCAGTGCCGCCCCGCCCAGGACCTTCAGGGCGTTGCGGCGGGTGGAACCTCGACGGGCCGCAGGTCCGATCGCGGTGGTCGTGGCGGCATCGGCGCCGGCGGATTTGATGCTGTCGTTGCTGGGTCTGCTGGTCATGCTGGTCTCCAAGTGGACACTTCCATTGCGCTGTCTTGCGGGTATCGCTGCGATGCAATACGTGCAGACGAACCGGGCATTGTGGTGCCTGCCGATGGCAATCTGATTACGGAAGCGCCGGCAAAGCAACCCCCGCCGCATCGAAGAAGTGCTGCGACGAGCGATGCCACTTGAGCACGACCGGCGTGGACGGCGCCAGCGTGTGCTTGCCGGGTGCACGCACGGCAAGATGCTGGCCGCCGACGAGACAGCCGAGGATGGTGTCGGAACCGAAATACTCGCAGGTCTCGACGGTGGCGGCGGCGCCGGCCTCCGTGTCTGCCAGCTGCAGGGCGGCGCCGGCGACGACGCGGATGTGTTCCGGGCGGATGCCGACGGAATGGCCGGCGGCGTCCCCGCCAATGCGCGAGCCGTCGACGGCGCCGGCGATGGCAGCGCCGTCCCGGCCGGGTGCCAGCCTGAGCACGTTCATCGGCGGCGTGCCGATGAAGCGCGCCGCGAAAGCCGTTGCCGGCCGGGCATAGAGCAGGTCCGGCGCGGCATCCTGTTCGATCGAGCCCTCGCGCATCAGGATCACCTGGTCCGCCATGCTCATCGCCTCGGTCTGGTCATGGGTCACGTAGATCATGGTGACCCCGAGCTTGCGCTGCAACGCGCGCAGCTCGCGGCGCATCTCCTGGCGCAGCTGAGCATCGAGGTTGGACAGGGGCTCGTCCATCAGGCAGACCGGCTGCTCGGCGATGATGGCGCGACCCAACGCCACCCGCTGCTGCTGGCCGCCCGACAGCTGGCCGGGCTTGCGATCGAGCAGCCCTTGCAGCCCGAGCAGCTCCGCCACCCGGCCTAGCCGCGAGGCGAAATCCTTCGCCGGCTCCTTGCGCACCCGCAAGCCGAAGAGGATGTTCTCGGCGACGTTCAGATGGGGAAACAGCGCGTAGGACTGGAAGACCATCGCGATGCGCCGCCGCGCCGGCGGCAGGCCGGTCACGTCGTTACCGGCGATCAGGATCCGCCCTGCCATCGGCACGTCGAGGCCGGCGATCAGCCGCAGGGTCGTCGACTTGCCGCAGCCCGACGGGCCCAGCAGCACCACGAAGCTGCCCGCCTGGGCCGAAAAGCTCACGTCACGCACCGCGTATCGCGTGCCCCATTGGCGGCTGACGTTCTGGAGCTGGATCGTGGACATGGCCGTGGGCCGGAACGGAAACGAGCCGTATGCTAACCGAGTGCCCACCAGCCGGGCAGCAGCCGCCGGACTTCGGCGCGTCCGAAGCGGTCGTCGATCAGGTACAGCACGCCGCGATCCTCCGGCGTCCGGATCACCCGTCCCGCCGCCTGCACCACCTTCTGCAAGCCGGGATAGAGGTAGGCATAGTCGTAGCCGCGACCGAAGCAGGCCTGCATGCGCCGCCGCATTTCTTCGTTGACCGGATTGACCTGTGGCAGGCCGAGCGTGGCGACAAAGGCACCCAGCAGGCGATCCCCCGGCAGGTCGATGGCCTCGCCGAACGCGCCGCCGAGCACCGCGAAGCCGACCTCGCGGCCACCCGGCTCGAAGCGCGCCAGGAATTCGCCCTGCTCGGCCTCCTGCATGCCCCGCACCTGCCGGCGCAAGACGATGTCCGGATCGCGCGCCGCGACCTCGTCGGCGACCGCCTGCAGGTAGTCGAAGCTGCTGAAGAAGGCGAGGTAGTTGCCCGGCTCGCGGCGGTACTGGGCGGCGACCAGCTGCGCGATCGGCACGACCGACGCGGCGCGGTCGCGAAAGCGCGTCGATACCTGCCGCACGACACGCACCGCCAGCTGGCTCGCCGCGAACGGCGACGGCACATCGAGCCAGCTGGACTCCCTGGGCAGGCCGAGCATGTCCGACTGGAACTGGCGCGGCCCCAGCGTTGCGGAGAACAGCACGCTCGCGGCGGCAAGCGAGAGCCGCGGCCCGAGGAACGGCGCCGGCACGACATTGCGCAGGCACAGCGTCGATCCACACGCCGAGCGACCGACACCATCGAAACGGGTGATGTCGAACAGCGAATGCTCGCCGAAGCTTTCCGCCAGGCGCAGGAAATGCAGCAGGTCGAAGTGGAACTGCAGCAACTCGCCGTCCGGCGTGGGCGGTCCGTCCGCCAGCAGCTCGCCAAGGGCCGCGCTGGCCTGCTGCAGGGCTGTGACGAAGGGTCGCGGCAGGCTCGCACAGGCCTGGTACGAGGGGTCGTCCTCGCCGTGCAGCCGGTTCCAGGCGCGCTCGAGGGCCGACAGCGGCCGGCGCAGGATCGCCGGCGCCGACCGGCGCAGGGCACGAAGCCGGCGCTGGTCGAGCGCCGCGGTGTACATGCTGCGGGCGCGGTCGATCAGGTTGTGCGCCTCGTCGGCCAGCAGCGCCACCCGCCACTGGTTGGCGAGCGTCATTCCATGCAGCAGTGCGTTCGAATCGAAGTAGTAGTTGTAGTCGCCGACCACCACGTCGGACCAGCGCGCCAGGTCCTGGCCGAGGTAGTACGGGCAGATGCCGTGCGCCAGCGCGAGCGCCCGGAGCGTCTGCCGGTCGAGGATCTCCGGAGGTCCACCAGGCGCCCCCCCTGCCGCCAGCAACGCCTGCCGGCGAGCGGCGGGCAGGCGATCGTGGAACCCCTTGGCGAGCGGGCAGGAGTCGCCGTGGCAGGCCTTGTCCGGATGCTCGCAGGTCTTGTCGCGGGCGGCGAGCTCGAGGATCCGCAGCGGCAGCCTGGTCGGCGAGGCATCGGCGATCCGGCGCAAGGCGGCGAGCGCCAGCTGGCGACCCGGGGTCTTGGCACACAGGAAGAAAATCTTGTCGATGCCGGCGACCGGCGCCGCCTTGAGCATCGGGAACAGCGTGCCGATGGTCTTGCCGATGCCGGTAGGTGCCTGGGCTATCAGGCACCGGCCCCGGATCGCCGCCCGGTAGACCGATTCGGCGAGCAGGCGCTGGCCCGGCCGGAACTCGGGATGGACGAACCGCAGCTCGCGCAGCGTCGCATCCCGCCGACCACGATGGGCGAGCTCGCAGCGCGCCCATTCGAGAAAGGTGCGGCACTGGGCATCGAAGAACCGTTCCAGCTCCCCGGCACTGAAGTGCTCGACCAGGACCGTCTCCTCCCGGCTCGCCACGTCGAAGTAGACCAGCGCGACGTTCAGGCCCTCGAGCGACAGCTTGCTGCACATGAGCCAGCCGTACATCCTGGCTTGCGCCCAATGCAGGTGCCGGTGGTTGGCCGGCATGGCGGCAAGATCCCCGCGATAGGTCTTGATCTCCTCGAGCTGCTGCAGCACCGGGTCGTAGCCATCCGCCCTGCCCCGCACGCGCAACGGACCGAAGCTGCCGCTGAGGCTGACTTCGGTCTGGTAGTGCGCGGGCCGGCGCGAGGCAACCAGCTGATGGCCGGCGATGCCCTCCTGGGCGCTGGGCGCGGGGGTGAAGCGCAGGTCCAGGTCGCCCTGGCGCGCCGTGAATTCGCACAGGCTGCGCACGGCGACGACGTACTGGTCCGGCGCGGCGTCCGAGCGCACGGGCTCTTCGCGCCCGGCCTCTCCGCGCCCGGCCTCTCCGCGCACGGCCTCGGCGCGCCCGGCCTCAGCGCGCACGGCCTCGGCGCGCAGTGCCTCCTGGCGTGGCGCCATCGGGTCGGACGAATCCTCGGCCGGCGAATCCTTCTGGGATGGCGGCGTGGCGCGAGCTGCCTGCGGCAGGATCGCGGCATCGGCCGCCTCGGCCACTGCTGTATGCATGAACAGCATGTTAGCAGCGGCCGAAGCCGCTCCGGAACCGGGTCGAAGCGCGACCGGCCGGAGTTGGATATAGTCGGGTCATTCCAACAACGAGACGGAGACCCTGACATGAAGACGAGCGCGATCAAGCAGTTGGCGGTGGCAGGCATTGCGGCCAGCCTCCTGTCCGGAGCTGCCTGGGCGGCCTTCCCGGACAAGAACATCCAGTACATCATCCCCTTCACGCCGGGCGGCGAGTCGGACTACGTGGCGAGGATGCAGGCGGAGGTATTCCGCAAGAAGCACGACCATTCGATGGTGGTGCAGAACCGGCCCGGCGCCGGCGGCGGCCTGGTGTGGGCACAGCTGAATTCTCTGCCGGCGGACGGCCACACCATCGTCGGCATCAACCTGCCGCACGTCGTGCTGCAGCCGCTCGAAGGCAACGTGCAATACAAGACCGAGGACCTGACACCGGTCTACTTCTACCACTTCACGGCCGATGCCATCGTGGTGCCGTTGTCCAGCCCATTCAAGACCTACCAGGACATGGTGTCCGCGGCCAAGGCCAAGCCGGGATCGCTCAACTTTGCCGGCTCCGGCAGCTTCTCGGCCAACCACATGGCTCATGAACGGCTCAACAAGCTGGCCGGCATCAAGTCGACCTACGTGCCGTTCAAGGGCACCGGCGATCTCCTCGCCTCGGTGTTGGGCGGCCACGTCGACGCCGCCATGACCTACCTGCCCTTCGCCATCCAGCAGAAGAGCCAGACCCGGATGCTGGCGGTCGCCTCGCCGAAGCGGCATCCCCAGTTCCCGGACGTGCCGACCTTCAAGGAGGTGGGCCTCGACTGGGTGGACGGCGCATACCGCGGCGTGGCGGTACCGAAGTCGACGCCGAAGGAAGTGCAGAAGCAGGTTTCCGACCTGATGGCCGAGCTCAACGGCGATTCCGACTCGCGCAAGAAGCTGGCCGATGCCGGCTTCGACCTGGTCGACGTGTCCGTCGACCAGATGCCGGCCTTCATGGCCGAGCGCACCAAGGGTTACCTGCAGGACGCCAAGGACGCAGGGCTGATCAAATAGAAGCCCGCCCCGGCGCGTTCAGACCAGGCAGTTCTCGGCGCGCCAGCCGTAGATCCATTCGAGCGCATCGTAGAAGCGCTCCGGCGTGCGGCCTTCCCACAGGCTGTTGCGCACCAGCCGCTCCACGCCCCTGGCGTGGTAGATGCGTCCCATCTCGCGCGTTGACAGCACCATCCGCGCGGTGCGGGTGACGCGCGAGCGCTGGTAGTGATCGAAGGCCCGCACCAGGTCGCCGTCGTTCGCCGCCACCGCGGCGCCCAGGGTGACCGCATCCTCGAGGGCCATGCAGGCGCCTTGCGCGAGATACTGC
>JAEZQX010000552.1 GCA_023441105.1 Pseudomonadota bacterium
CGGCGGCCGGGGGTTGGGGGGGGGGGGGGGGGGGCCAGGCGGGAAGAGCGGTGGCCGCTGGCCGAGTCGACTCGCGCCTGCGTCAGCACGGAGCGGCGGGCCGGCGACATCATGCGGATGGTGGCGGAGGCCCGGATGGGAATCCTGCCCGCTGCCCTGCCCGCTTCATCGCGCAGGAGCAGGAAGTCGCATAGCCACGCCGCGGTTTCCCGGCCCGCCGCGGCGATGGCATCCTCATGCAAGCGCAGCAAGCCCAGGCGATCGGGGGATGACACGGGGTGCCGGCCGCAGCCATTCCAACGCGCGAGCGTGCGCACTACGATCGGGCCGACGACCGGAACCACCAGCCGCAGGCCGTACACCAGTTCGAGACGCAGGACGTTGGCATCGGCGAGCGTTTGTCCGGAGAGCCTGCCGATGGCTTCCGCGCCGATCGTGCCGGCAACGCCGGAGGCCGGCTGCATTCGCAGGCGACGGCTGTCGAGGTTGTCGTTGGCGATCTCCGCCATGCCCGGGATCGGCTCGCCCATCGGATCCAGCGCCGGCTCCGACCAGTCGTCGAAGCTCTCGCGGGTGGGCGAGCGCTGGCGAAGCAGGATCCAGCCGCCGGCGAGCCCGGTACGGACGTGCTCGACCGCCCTTGCCTCCGCCTGCAGCAGCCCCTGCCAATCATCGGCGCCGTGCAGATAAGGCACGAGGCCGGCGGCCAGGCCGCGCTCGATCGCTTCGGCCGCGGCCTGCTGGACCGCACCCCGCCGCGCAGCCTGTGCCAGCGCATAGTCGAGGGCGTGCCGGGCCTGGTACACCAGGGTGAACTGCGCAATCCCGAGGGCCAACAGCAGTACGACGGGCAATGCCAGCAGCATCTCCACCATGGACGCCCCGGCACGGTGGCTGGCGCGACGCGCCCTCACTTCCCCGCTCCCTTGGCTTCGCGACCCTGGTTCGTGGCCTGCGAACGCTGCGGGTCGCCGAGCAGGTATTCGACGTCCGGCAGCCGCTCGCGTGCCCGGCTACGCGGCCTCGACAGCGGCCGGGCCGGAAGCTCGCCGTCACGATCCACCTGCAGGCTGCCTTTGGCAGCCTTCACGGCGTTGCGCCGGGCGCTGGCGGTATAACGCTCCACGACATAGGCCGCTTCTCGCGAGGAGGCGGTCGGCGCAGGCACCGGTTGCGGGGGCGACGGATGGCGCGGCGACAAGCGATCGAGCTGTCGCGACAAGGTTTCCAACTGCCCGACATGGTCGCCCGCAGCCGGCAGCGACGGCGGCAGGCTTGCCAGCGCCAGGCGCGCTTGCTCGAGCGCCAGCGACGCCAGGTTCAACAGCGCCTTGCGACGCGAAGCCTCCGCCCCGGCCGGCTGCGCATCCCCGTCCGCCGCATGCAACGCCTTGCGGTAGGCATCCATGGCCGCGCCCACGGCACCGGCGCGCTGATGGATGTTGCCGATTCGCAGCCAGGCATGCGACCGCCGCCGCGGCGCCGCCGTTGCCAGCACCTCGTAGAGCCGCACCAGTTCCGCATCGGCGACCTGCGGCGCGCTATCGCGATAGAGGGCATCGGCTTCGGCCTCGAAGCGCCGCAGCGTGGGTGCGTCCAACGCCCCGTCCTGCGTCGACCCGGCCATCGCCGCTGCGCCGGAGGCCGGTCGCGCGGACGACCCTGCGCCGGCTGCGATTGCGTCCTGGCTGGACGTGACGGCCGACGACGCCAGCAGCAAGAGACACGCCCCCATCCCCAGGCATCGGCGCGTGGCGTTCGGTTTCGTCCAGCCGCAGTCGCCTGGACATGGTCGCTCCGCCTCCCGACCAGGCCGTCGTACGGCAGGGTCAGCCGGGGGCTGCCGGAAGATATCGGCAACCGGGCGCAGCTCCACCCTGCCGCCGGCTCGCAACCGCAGCCTTTCCGCATCGCCTGCGCGCATTTCCAGCACGGCGCTGGCAGCCGCACAGCGCGCGATGCGCCAGGGCGCGAGCCGCAGGCAGCGCACGACCGTGCCTTGCTCGTCGAGGAAGACCAGGTCGATGGCGCGGCGCATGCCGAAGCCATGCACCGCCTTCACCCCAGGCAACAGCAAGCCGCAACCCGGCGCGACTGCCGGCCTTGCCAGCAGCCCCTGGGCGCGTTCGAGGAAGCCGCAGGCCCGCCGGATGTGCACCACGGTGGCCGCGGGCGCCGGTTCAACCGAGGATGCCTTCATGGACCAGTCGCACCACGACAGGGAAGAACACGATCACGAACGTGCAGGGAAAGATGCAGGTCATCAGCGGGAACAGCATCTTGACCGGCGCCTTCAACGCCAGCGCCTCCGCCCTCAGGAACCGCTCCATGCGCCGCTGCTCGGCCTGAGCACGCAGGATGGGCGCCAGGCTCGAGCCCTGGCGCTCCGCCGCCAGCACGGCAGTCACCCACTGGCTGATGGCGGGCATCCGCAGCCGTTCTGCCAGCGACCGGAGCGCGTCCGCGCGGGTGCGCCCGGCTCGGATGTCGCGAAGCACACGCTGCAGTTCCTCGCCCATCGGTCCCTGCGGTCCCTTGTCGGCGGCATGCTGCAGGGCGCCGGTCATGTTGGACCCGCCTTCGATGGCCAGCGTGATCACGTCGAGGTAGAACGGCAGCGTCCTGGCAATCCGTCGCGAGCGGCCGGCGATGCGATCTCGAAGCCAGCTCAGCGGCAGGTACCCGCCCACCGCCCCCGCCACCAGCAACCAGGCATGATTGCGCAGCTCCAGCGGCCAGGTCAGGATCATCAGCGCGGCGGCCCCGAGCCCGCCGACGACCTGGCCCGCGATGAACTGGTCCACCGTCAGCGCGTATTCCAGCCCGGCGCGGCGCAGCGCCAGCATCAGCTGCCGCCGCAGCGTCACCGGCAGGAACGGTCCCATCCAGGCGGCGACCGGATGCGCCAGCCAGCCGATCCAGCGCCAATACGTCGGCGGCGGATCCAGGTAGTCGCGGTTTTCCTGCGGCACGGTTACCGCCACGCCGGCGATCCAGCGCATCAGCAGCAACAGCGCGGCGACCAAGGCGAGCGCCGCGAGCAGCAGGCTTGCCGGCCAGGACGGCATGACGACGCTGCCCGCCATCAGATGTCGATATCCATGATGCGGCGGATGAACAGCAGCCCGGCCAACTCGAGCACCGCGATCACGCCGCACACGGCCCACCCCTGCCAGGTGGTGAGGAGCGGCTCCATGGCCAGCGGCTCGATGGCAAACAGCGCGGCGGCAACTGCCGGCGGCAGCAGCGTCATGATCCAGCCCTGCAGGCGCCCCTGGGCGGTCAGTGCGCGGATCTTTCCTTCGACAGTGATCTTGCGGCGAATGCTGTCGGCGAGCCGCTCGAGCGTCTTGGCCAGGTTGCCGCCGCTGTCGCCGGCGATGCGAACGGCGGCGGTGAAGAGGCGCAGGTCGTCGCCGCCCATCCTGCGCTCGAGGCTGCCGAGCGCGTCGTCGAGCGTGATGCCAAGCCGCTGCTCCCGCAGCATGAGCTCGAATTCCTGGCCGCAGGGTGCCGCCATCTCCTGCGACATCTGCCGCAGGGCCAGCGGCAGGCTGGCGCCGGCACGAATCGCTGCAGACACCAGCATCAGCGCGTCCGGCAGCTGGCCGGCGAACTGCAGCCGCCGCTGCCGGGCCAGGCGGACCAACACCAGATTGGGCAGCATGCCGAGACAGAGCGCGCCGATGGCCATCAGCAGCCAGGAACCGGTCAACAGCCGGATCGCCAGCATCACCAGCAGGACGATCAGCAGGTTCCAGCGGAACAGGCGCTGCGCGTCGACGAACAGGAGCAGGTCGTCGAGCCTGCGGCCGACATTGCCGGTGAAGCGGCTGCGATAGCGCGAGCCGGCGACCGCGCCGCCCTCGGCGAGCCCCAGCAGCGCCAGCACGACCGCGGCCAGCAAGGCGAGCGCGGCGGCCACCAGCCAGGCCATGCCGACGCCGGAGGAGGACACACTCATGCCGGCTCCCGGAACATCGCCAGGTCCATCGCCACGCCGCGGTCCGCCAGGGCTTCGAGGAAGGTCGGGATGGCGCCACAAGCGACATGCCTTGCACCTGCCGGGTCCTGCGGATGGCCGCCCGGAACGTAGCGGAACAGCTCCTGCGTCTGCACCCGGCCCGACTCGATGCCGGTGACCTCGGTGACCGACGTGATCCGGCGACTGCCGTCGCGAAAGCGCGCCTGGTGGACGATCAGGTCCAGCGCGCTCGCGATCTGCTCGCGGATGGCCGCGACCGGCAGGTCGACGCCGCCCATCAGCGTCAGCACTTCCAGGCGCGACAGCACGTCGCGTGGCGAGTTGGCATGCACGGTGGTGAGCGATCCCTCATGGCCGGTGTTCATGGCCTGCAGCATGTCCAGCGCCTCGCCGCCGCGGCATTCGCCGACGATGATCCGGTCCGGGCGCATCCTGAGTGAATTGCGCACCAGGTCGCGGATGGTCACCGCCCCCCTGCCTTCGGCGTTGGCCGGACGAGCCTCGAGACAGACGAGATGATCGTGGCGCAGCTTGAGCTCGGCGGCGTCTTCGATGGTGACCAGGCGCTCGCAGGCCGGGATCAGGTTGGAGAGCACGTTGAGCAGCGTGGTCTTGCCCGACCCGGTGCCCCCGGAGACGACGATGCTCTTGCGCTCCTGCACGCAGAGGCGGAAGAAATCGATCATCGCCTCGCTGGCGCTGCCGAGCTCCACCAGGTTCCGCGGCGACAGCACCGCCCGGTTGAAGCGGCGGATGGTGAGCGTTGGTCCTTTCAGCGCCACCGGGGGAATGATGGCGTTGACACGCGAGCCGTCCGCCAGGCGCGCATCCACCAGCGGCGAGGCCTCGTCGATGCGGCGGCCGAGCGGCGATACGATGCGGTCGATGACGTTGCGGATGGCCCAGTCGTCCGAGAAGGCGGCGGTGGCGCGCTCGAGCCGGCCGCTGCGCTCGACGAAGACGTCGACCGCGCTGTTCACCATGATTTCGCTCACATCGGGCTGCGCCAGCAACCGCTCGATCGGACCCAGCCCGATGGCCTCGTCGACCGTATCCTGGATCAGTGCACTACGCTCGATCGCTTCCGGCAACGCATCCAGGTCCGTCACGATGCCCTCCACCGCCTGCTGTACCTCGACGCGCAGCTGGTCGGTCGAATACTGCGCCAGGTTGCTGCGACGCAGGTCGATCAGCTCCAGCAGACGTCGATGGACCAGCCGCCGCCACGGCAAGGCGGCAAGCTGCGCTTGGCGCAACCGCTCCGCTTCCGACTGCACCACTGCCGCGGCATCCTGCTCACTGCCGGAACGCCCGTCGTCGGCATTGCCGGCGTCGTCACCTCCGCGGTCGCCCGCCGTCGAGATCGGCATTTCGCCGGCTGGACTCGCCCCACCGGCTGGCGCGGCACCGGCCGCCACGGGTCCGCGCAGCGCCTCGCCGTGAACCCGCAGGCGAAAGCCGGCGATGACGATCTGGTCGCGCTCCGACAAGGGTCCGTATTCCACGATGCGGTCGCCATTGACGAGGGTGCCGCCGAGCGTGCCGAGGTCCACCAGCTTGAGCCCCCGGCCCGCGCGGTGGATCTCCGCATGCAGCCGGCCGACGCGCCAGCCGGCAAGGGCGACTTCGGAGTCCTTCGCCTTGCCGATCCGGCACGGGAAACGGCCGACCTTGACGCTGCGGGCCGGCTTGCCATCCTCTTCGATCACCACGTCCAGCACATCCGCCTCCTACTCCAGCATCTGCAGCCGATCGCGCAGTGCTTCCAATCGCTGCGCCATGTCAGCCCCCTGCTCCGCGCCCAGCGTGCTGCCGGCAGCATGCAGGCGCGGCGTGATCAGCACGATCAGCTCGGTCTCGCGGTTCTGGAAGCGGCGAGACCGAAAGAGCTTGCCGAGGATGGGCAGGTCTCCGAGGCCGGGGATCTTGTCGATGGTCCCGGCGATCTCGTTGCTTAGCATGCCGGCGATCACCAGCGTCTCACCTTCGCGCAAATTGACCTCGGTCGCCGCGCTCTGCTTGCGCAAGCCCGGCACGTCCCGGACGCTGACCTCCGGGTTGATGGAGGAGATCTCCGCCTGCAGGCTGGCCGAGATGACGCCGTCGTCGTTCACCGTCGGCGACACCTCGAAGCGCACGCCGTACTCCTTGAACTGCACCGAGGCGGAGCCGTTGGCGCCGAGCACCGGCAGTGGCAGCTCGCCGCCGGCGACGAAGCGGGCGCTCCCTCCCGAACGGCAGGACAATCGCGGCTCGGCAAGGACGGCAGCGTCGCCGTTCTGCACCAGCAGGTCCACCATGGAAGTGAGCGAGATGGCCAACGATGCGGCCGTGGCAAACGGGCTGATTCTCGGCCGGACCGGAAAACCGGCGGCTTGCGCGTCACCACCGGGCAGGAAGGCATCGCTGCGCTTGAAGTCGCCGATCAGGCCAAAGGCCGGCCCGTCGATGGCGTAGGGAACGCCGCTGCCGGACTGCCATCTCACCCCGAGCCGGTCCAGCGCGTTCCTGCCGATCTCGATCATGCGCACTTCCATGTCGATCATGCGCTCATAGCCGGCGCGGCTGATCAGGCTGATGGCCTGCGGATAGCGCTTGACGATTTCCGCACTCCGGTAGGCGTCCTCCTCGGTGGGGCTGCTGCCATCGAGGACGACCTTGTCACCGACTGCATGGGCACGGATCCGCGGGCTGTTGTGGAGCAGCCGGTTGATCTCGGAAGCGGTGCGCTTGGCATCGGTGGCCGTCACGTTGATCAGGTAGTGGCGCTCGATGCCGTTGCGCCCCCAGAGATGCAGGGTGCTCTGGCCCGCCGCCTCCGGCAGCAGCAGGATCTGCCGCTTGTCGAGTGCCGTGACCTGCACCACCCGGCCGTTGCCGACGGCGATGCGACGGACGTTGCTCTCTTCCAGCACATGAGCCTGGCCGATCGCCAGGTCGATGACGACAGGCTCCGCCTGGGCAACGGCAGTGGTGGCTGGCAGCGAGGAAAGCATCCCGGCGAGGAAGAAGGCCCGGGCCGCGGTGGCCGACGCGACCATGCTGGCCCGGGCATCGCCCGACGGCTCGGCCTCGGACGCGCGCCGCCGGCGCACTCGCGTCCATGGC
>JAEZQX010000056.1 GCA_023441105.1 Pseudomonadota bacterium
GCCCGGGCCGACGTCGGCCGCGTCGAAGCGGAGGTTGCCGGCCGCGCCATCGGCGGTGCCAACGCCGGCTGCGCCGGCAGCGCGCTCGACCAGGCGCGCATCTTCGGCGCGACCATCGGCTTGCGGCGAACCTGCCGTCGCCTTGCCCGACCGTTCTGCCGGCGCATCCGCGGCCGCGTCGGCAGCGGCCGGCGCGGCGGGCGCCGGCGCCACATCCTGCGGCGGTGCCGGGACCAGCGTGTTGACGACGTCGTCCGGCGACGGCTCGGCTGCCTTCTTCGTCTTGTCGCGTTCCGCCTGCGCGCCGGACGGCGCTGCCGCCTTGGATGGCGCCTTCTGGTCGCGCGCGGCCTGCTGCTCGGCCTGCTCACGCATCGCCTGCAACGCCTTGCGCTCGGCGCCGGCCTGGGCGATGAGCTCGGAGAAGAGGTCGCCGGGCCTGCCGGCTGCACCCTGGCCGGCCGCGCCCTGGGCATTGGCTTCGCGGCTGGGAGCGGCGGGGCGGACCGACGGATTCGAGCTGGCGCTGGAGGTCTGCACGGGCAAGGTCACCTGGTCTGATTGAATGTTCCGAACGGCTCTTCCGCGGTCAGGCGGCGTTCGCGCGCATGGGCATTGGCTGCGCGTTCGTCGGTGGCAGCCTGCTCGGCGCGGGCCGCGCGCTCCTCGGCACGCGATGCCCGCTGCGACTCGATCGTCTCGATCGCCTTGAGGCGTTGCTGGTGGCCGAGCACTTCCGAACGGCAATTCGCGATGCGCTGCTCGATCTCGTCGATGCGCCGGCTCTGCAGCGCGATCGCCTCGTCGAGCTTGCCGGTGAAGCGCGTCTGCAGGAGCAACTGGCCGGTCGTGATGGCGCCCAGGCGCGCGTCACGCGCCCGCAGCAGCTGCTCCCGGCGGTAGTCCTCGAGGGTGCCGAGGGTGCGCCGAGCCTTCTCCAGCTCCTGCTGCACGCGTGCCTGCGCGGCCACCGAATCGTCGCGCAGCCGGCGGTAGTGCTCGATCACGAGCTTGAGCGGCTTCGGCTTCATGGCTTCATGCTCCCGGCTTGGTCTTGGTGCCGTTCATGCCGTCGCTGCCGAGGACGCGGTCGAGCGCCGCGCGGGCTTCGACGATGCTGCAGCGTTCGTGGGTTTCCTGGCGCAGGAAGCGCTCGATCTGCGGCATCAGCTGGATCGCCAGGTCGGTCTGCGGATCGCTGCCCGGGGCATAGGCGCCGATGGTGATCATCTCGCGGCTGCGCTGGTAGCGCGACCAGAGCGCCTTCATGCGGCGGGCGGAAAGCTGGTGATCCATCGGCGTGATCGCGGTCATCACCCGCGAGATCGACTGCTCGATGTCGATCGCCGGATAGTGGCCGGCGTCGGCCAGCAGCCGGCTGAGCACGATGTGGCCGTCGAGGAAGGAGCGCGCCGAGTCGGCGATCGGATCCTGCTGGTCGTCGCCCTCGGCGAGCACGGTGTAGAAGGCGGTGATCGAGCCGATGCCCTTGATGCCGTTGCCGGTGCGCTCGATCAGCGCCGGCAGCCTGGCGAACACCGACGGGGGATAGCCCTTGGTCGCCGGCGCCTCGCCGATGGCCAGCGCCACCTCGCGCGCCGCCATCGCGTAGCGGGTCAGCGAGTCCATCAGCAGCAGCACATGCTTGCCCTGGTCGCGGAAATGCTCGGCGATCGCGGTTGCATAGTTGGCGCCCTGGAGCCGCGCGATCGGCGGCGTGTCGCTCGGCGCGGCCACCACCACCGAGCGGCGGCGGCCATCCTCGCCGAGGATCTCCTCGACGAACTCCTTGATCTCGCGGCCCCGTTCGCCGACCAGGCCGACCACGATCACGTCGGCGCCGGTGTAGCGCGCCATCATGCCCATCAGCACGCTCTTGCCGACGCCGGCGCCGGCGAAGAGACCCAGCCGCTGGCCGCGGCCCACGGTCAGCAGCGAGTTGATCGCGCGCACGCCGGTGTCCAGCGGCTCGCGGATCGGTTCGCGATCCATGGTATTGATGCGGCGCCCATAGATCGGCGCGGGGTCGATCGCCTGCAGATCGCCGAGCCCGTCGAGCGGCAGGCCGCTCGCGTCGACCACCCGGCCGAGCAGACCATCGCCGATCGGCAGGTGCCGCATGCGATCCGACAACCGGCGCCATGGATGGGCAGGGCGCCCGAGCCGCGGGCGCGGCACCGCCGGTTCGTGCGGCGCGACCAGGGTGCTTGGCGCGAGACCGGCGGTGTCGCTCGACGGCATCAGGAGCAACCGTCCGGCATTGAAGCCGACGACTTCCGCTTCGACCTCGCTGCCGCCGGCCGGCCTGAAGCAGCAGAGGCTGCCGACCGGCAGCTCGAGGCCGCCGGCTTCGACCACCATGCCGGTCACCTTGGTGAGCCGGCCCTGGCGACCGATCGGCTGCGCCGCCTCCGCAAGCGTCGTGCAGCCGGCGATGAAGGCGGCAATGTCGCTCATGCCGGCGCCCCAGGCTGCGTTGCCGGAGCCCCGCCGCCGGCATCCTGCGCCGCCGCGGGTGATGCCGCTTCGCCCGCTTCGAACGCCTGGGCGAGCACCGCGTCGGCCGGCGCGCCGGCGATGCCCAGCGCGGCCAGGGTCCTGCCGATCCGGGTCTGCAGGGTCGCGTCGAGCGTGGTGTCGTCGGCGCGCAGCAGGCAACCGCCGGGCGCCACGGCGGCGTCGGCGCGGATCGTCAGCTGCGCCTCGCCGCAACGCGGCCGCAACCAGGTCTCGATGGCAGCGCAGTCGGACGGATGGGCGATCACTTCCAGTTGCCGGCAGGCGCCGGTGATCAGCTTCAGTGCCTGCTCCAGCACCGGCGTGATCCGGTCCGGCGCCAACGAGATCTCGCGGCAGGCGATGGTGGTGGCCAGCAGGGTGGTCAGATCGAGCAGGCGGTCTGCAGCGGCGGCTTCGATGTCATGCATGCCTTGCGCCAGCTCGTCGAGCAGTCTCTCCCAGCGCTGGCCCGCCGCCAGACCCTGCTGCCGCTCGCGTTCGCGAGCCTCGGACTCTGCGCGAAAGCGCCCCTCGGCAAGCCCCTCCTGGAAGGCAGCCGCGATGCGCGCTTCGATGGCGGCTTCGTCGACGGCCGACGACGGCGGCGGTGCAAAACGCGCGCCGCCGAGCTTGGAGATCTGCAGCGGTTGCCAGGCGCCGCCGCCCCGGATGACCCGGGAGATGCGTTCAGACAAACTCATCTCCGCCGCCGCCGCCGATGGCGATCTGGCCGGCATCGGCCAGTCGCCGGACGATCTTCAGGATCTCCTTGTGCTGCGTCTCGACTTCCGACAGCTTGACCGGCCCCTTCGCCTCCAGGTCCTCGCGCACCGTCTCGGCGGCCCGCTGGCTCATGTTCCTGAAGATCTTGTCGCGCAGCGCCGGCTCCGCGCCCTTGAGCGCGATCACCAGGTCCTCGCTCTGGATTTCCCGCAGCAGCAGCTGGATCGCCTTGTCGTCGAGGTTGATCAGGTCGTCGAAGGTGAACATCTGGTCCTCGATCGCCTGGGCCAGCTCGGGATCCTCCTCGCGGATGGAGTCGAGCAGCGACACCTCGGCGGTCGCGCCGAGGAAGTTGATGATCTCGGCAGCCGTCTTGCTGCCGCCGAGCCGGCTGCGCTTGACCTGCTCGCCGCCCGACAGCACCCGCGACAACGCCTCGTTGAGCTCCTTGAGCGCGTTGGGCTGGATGCCGTCGAGGGTGGCGATCCGCAGCACCACGTCGGCGCGCAGCTCCTCGGACAGCTGCAGCAGGATGGCCGATGCCTGGTCGCGTTCGAGATGGACCAGGATCGAGGCGATGATCTGCGGATGCTCGTTGCGCACCAGCTCGGAGATGGAGGCCGCATCCATCCAGCGCAGGCTTTCGATGCCGGTCACGTCGCTGCCGTGCGTGATGCGGTCGATCAGCATGCCGGCCTTCTCTTCGCCGAGGGCGCGCCGCAGGACGCCCTGGACATAGGCGTTCGAGTCGTCGACCAGCGTGCTCTGTCCGGCGGCCACCTCGTGGAACCGCTCCAGCACGCGGTTCACATGGTCCTTGGTCGTGTACTGGGTGCGGGCCATCACCTCGCCGAGCGACTGCACTTCCTTGGGTGAAAGGTGCTTGAAGACTTCGGCAGCGGTCTCCTCGCCGAGTGCCAGCAGCAGCACGGCGGCATCGAGGGTGCCGTTCTCGTCGAAGGCGGCCATCAGGCGCTCGCCGCCTTCTCGCCGTTGATCCAGCCCTTGACCACGGTGGCCACGGCGGTCGGATCGGCGCGCGCCAACTGCAAGGCGTTGGCCTGGGCGATCGTCATCCCGGTGCCCTGGTGGCCGTCCGGCATCTTCAGCTCGTTGATCGGCCTGGCGGCGCTCGGGTCCGGGAGCTCCAGCGGCTCGTCCGCCCGGGCGGCGATCCGACTGGCGACCGGCTCGGGCTGGCGGGCGGCTGCCTTGAGCGCCGGCCGGATCAGCATGAGGATGATCAGCAGCGCCAGGACCACGAAGCCGAACTGCTTGCCGAGATCCTTGGCGAGGGCGATGTTCTCCGGTTGCCGCCAGAGCGGCAGCTCGGCCGTGGCCGCCGCCTCGGTGCGGGTGAACGCCGCATTGACCACGTTCAGCGAATCGCCGCGCTCCTGCGAATAGCCGACCGCGTCGCGCACCAGCGCGTTGATGTCCGCCATCTGCTGCTGGGTCAGCGGCGTCGAGACCGGCTGGTTGTCGCCATCCAGCGTCTGCCGCTGGTTGACCAGGACCGCCACCGACAGGCGCTTGATCGTGCCGGTCGGATTGCGGGTGATCCGCACCGTCTTGTCGACCTCGTAGTTGGTGAGCATCTCGCGCCGCGAGTTGCTCTCGCCGGCGCTCGCCCCGGCGCCGGCGCTGCTGGCGGCCTGGGTGGCCTGCGCCGGCCCGTTGATCGGCGCCTTGGCGTCGGCGGGCGGCTGGTTGCTGAGCGCGCCCGGCACGCCGCCGACGCTGCCGTCGGCATTGCGCTCGCTCGACTCCACCGATTGCCGGCTGCGCACGGCGGCCGAATCCGGCGTCTGGTTCGGCTTGTAGACCTCGGCGGTCGCCTCGGTGAGCGTGAAGTCGAGGTCGGCCGTGACCTGCGCCCGGACGTTGCCGGCGCCGACGATCGGCTCGAGGATGTCCATCACCCGCCGTGACAGCGACGACTCCACCTGGCGCAGGTAGCCGAGCTGGGTCGCATCGAGTCCGTGCTGCGCATTGTCGAAGTCCGAGAGCAGGGTGCCGTTCTGGTCGACGATCGAGACCTGCTTGGTGCCCATGTTGGGTACCGACGAGGCGACCAGGTGCAGGATGCCGGCCACCTGCTGGCGGTCGAGGCTGTGGCCCGGATGGAGGGTCAGGAGAACCGAGGCCGACGGCTTCTGCTGCTCGCGCAGGAAGCCGTTCTGCACCGGCAGGGCGAGGTGGACGCGCGCACTGGTGACCGCGTCGAGGGCCTGGATCGAGCGTGCCAGCTCGCCTTCCAGGCCGCGCTGGAAGTTGAGCCGCTCCTGGAACTGTGTCGTGCCGAACTTCTGGTTCTCCATCAGCTCGAAGCCGACGTTGCCGCCGCGCGGCAACCCTTGCGAGGCCAGTTTCAGCCGCGCATCGTGCACGCGATCGGCCGGCACCATGATCGCGCCGCCGCCTTCGGTGAACTTGTACGGCAGGTTCATCTGGGCCAGCGACGCGATCACCGCGCCCCCGTCCTTGTCGGAGAGGCTGGTGTAGAGCACGCGCCAGTCCGGCTGCTGCGACCAGAGCCAGGCCGACGTCGCCACGGCGATCAACGCCACCACGCCCAATCCGGCCTTGATCTTCTGGCCCATTGGAACCTGCGCGAAGCCGGATGCCGGTAGTACGTCGTCTGCCACGATCGCCCTGGAGTTGTTGCTCATGGCGCCGATTATTCGGCATCGCGAGGGCGCCATATGCTTCAAATACCGGGCTGGAACCGCGCTATTTCGCAGACGGCGAGGCTGGCTGCTCCACTACGATGACCGCTGTCGAGGAAGTGCCCACGCACCTCGGGAGCCAACCGGTCACGATCATGGAAGTACGCTTTCCCAGTTCAGCGCTGAAAGCCGCCGCCGATGCCGCGGCAGCCGCCGCTCGTCCGGATCGCCTCCAGCCGACCCGGCCGGCGGCCGGCGTCGAGAAGGCCGGCCAGGCCAACGACGGCGGCTTCTCCACCGTCCTCTCCGGTGCGCTCAAGGACATCAACGCCGCGCAACTCGATGCCGGCAAGCAGCAGCAGGACTTCCAGTCGGGCGTGGCGGGGGCGACGCTCGAGCAGACGATGGTGTCGATGCAGAAGGCGCAGATCGGCTTCCAGGCAGCAGTGACGGTGAGGAACAAGCTGGTGTCCGCCTATACGGACATCATGAACATGCAGGTATAGCCGTCCGATAGAGATGTATAGACCCCGCTAAACCACGCACTTTGTTGCAATCCGGGTATCCGGTACGTCTGCTGCGTCGGATGGTCCAAGCAGTACAGCCAGGTCCGCGGATTCGCCTTCGTTCACAACGACCTGGCGTCGCCCCGGTCGTCAGAGCAGTTGTGTCGACCCGAGCGACAGAACCGGGCCCGTGGGTCGACCTGTCGGAGAGCCGCCCGCTGGCTCAAGCGATATCTCGAACAACTGATCTTCACCCAAGTACGGCAGCGCTTCCCTCGGAATCTCTCTCGGTCCAGTCCCTAGCAGTCCTAGAGATGTCGGGGCGCTTGCGTTCTTTCCTTTCGTCCATAGCTCCCAGGCCTTTCCCTGCGGAATCGCTCCACGATCGGACAATGGTTCGATTCTGACCGGACCAGTCTGCCCTACCTTCACGATCCAGGCCGCCTGCTTGTCCGCAGTCTGCAAGACAGCGACATAGGTCGCTCGGGAAGGAACACCTGTCCGCATGATGAAAGTCAGCGACAACACGAGGGCCAAGGCTACTGCCAAGCCCGAGAGACCTTGCCAGAACCCAATGCGCTGCCACAACGGCGTAGTGTCTTTCCGCCTTTTGGAAGCATCGTGAAGGATAGTCGCCGACGGGGGGAGAGGAGAGGCGACGGCATTGGAGACTGGCTCCAGATTCAGCGCAGCATCAATCTGAAGCCAAACACTCCGGGTGGGCTCTATCGGATCGATATCCTTGTACAGGCTCAGAAGGCGATCCTGCCAGAAGCCCACCTCGCGCTGTAGTGACTTGTCCTCCTCCATCGCTGCCAGGAGCCTGATGCGGTCGCCTTCTTCCAGCGTTCCGAGCACGAACTCTGCGCAAGCGACAGCCCGGTCTTCAGGGCCGATCAGATTCATGACAGGCAATTCCTCAGAGCCAGCAGTCCTCGCCGGACCCACGACTTCACAGTTCCGATGGGTGCGCCCATCCTGGCGGCAATCTGCTCGTGCGTATAGCCGTCCACGAACGCATGAACGATACACTCGCGCTTCTGGGGCTCCAGCTGCTCGAGGCAACGCTCGAGTTCGCGCGTGTCACCGTCGAGCAGGCGCTCTCCCGCAGATGAGCCGGGCCCGGAGTCGTTGACGTCCAAGGACACGAGCTCGGGCACGCGCGATGACTTACGAAGATCCTGTAGCGCCCGATGTCGAACGACCGTATAGATCCACCCTCGACCCGAGCCGCGGCTTCGATCAAAGGTACCTGCAGCTCGCCAGATCTGAAGGAATGCCTCCTGCAACACCTCTTCGGCCAGAGATCGATTGCGGACGATGCGCAGAGCCACCCCCATCAGCCACCGCGCCTCTCGCTCATACAGTGCTCGCAGGGCGGCACGGTCTCCGGTGGCGCAGGCGGCCAGGGTCGCTTCATAGTCGAAGCCCTCTCCGTTGCCAGTCATCGTCTTGCCCACGAGTTCAATGTCTACCCCTTAGCTTGGACGGGTTCCGAGATCGCCGGGTTGGTAGCTGCATCCGAGCGGGGAAGGGGTCCCCCACCCGGCGTGTCCGGAGTCAGCTGCGGAACCGTGGTGGCAACTACGGAGGGCGTTGCCAATGGTGAGCACCGCGACCAGGCAAAGCAGTACTGCCTTGCGGGGCATCCTTCAGTCTGGCCGCATCTGGTCCGTTCTTCGGATGAACTCGGCCGCACGCCTGTCGTCTGCGTCGATCTGCGTCACGGGACGGTCGACGCGCGGCATGGCCGTGAGTGCGTGAGGATCTGGTGAACGTCGAGGCTGCGCCATCTCCGGCATCATCATTTCGGTCCGCCTCATGAACTCAGCGGCTCGTCGATCGTCCGCATCCATCGGCGAAACGGCCAAGGGAGGCATTGCGCCAGAGGGACCGAGGATGGTTGGTACCAAGAGGTGCGGAATCATCATCTCGGTGCTTTTCTGGATCGTCGCCGAGTCCCATTGCTGGGCCTGAGCGCTGCCCGCTGCGAGAATGGCTGCTGTTGCAAGAAGGGCCTGCAGGTTCTTCATCTTGATCTCCTGGTGTGTGAAAGGCAGGGACCATCGGTGGGGGTGACGGTCGCCTTACCACCTACTACGTTGCGCATCCATTGCTGGATGCACCGAGGGTGCGGCTACATTGCAGACCAGAAGATGTAGTCAGCCTGGTATTGCACGATCTTGTTCTCTCCGGCATTGCCCGGGCCGCACGGCAACGTGGGTGCCACGCCTCCTTGCGTTTCAAGACGTTGGATGTAGGTGACTCCGGTCATGGCTCCCTTTCCCATCGCAGGATTGGTCTTGACCAGCTGGTAGGGAATGTTCCCAGGGCCGGCTGGCGCCACGGCAACCTGGGTACCGGTGATCTTGGAGCCATCGGTGCTCTCCCACGTTGTTGGCGGACCATAGTAGGAGCCGACGGTGGTGCCGTCGCGCCTATTGAGCCGCGCCTTGGGTCCGGCGAAGGCCCATTCGTAGGCGTTTGCCGAACCTTGCTTGGCCCGGCATTGGTAGGTGATCTCGCCGACGCCCACGGTCTCCATGGCGACCCGGTTGCCGGGCGGGACCTTGACTTCAGCCGGCAGCGAATCCTGGTTGGATGTGCGCATGCCGGCAGGCATGGAAGCGCTCGAACTGGGCGTCGTCGTCGACATGCCTGAACAGCCGCTCAGCGTGGCGGCCAGGCAGAGTAAGGTGAAGGACTTGTTCATTCGGTGTGCTCCTGCAGGGTTGCTGGTTGAAAGCCTCGACGACAAGCGCGTCGCTCTCAACTCTATGCATGCGGAGGCCGGATGGATGCACGTGGAGAGCTGACGTCTCCACGCGCATGCTCGACAGCTATGAACGAGGCGCGGGCCGGTTCCTCAACCCGGCGACGTCTCTGTCGTGTCGTCCAGCGGTGGCCGGAACTTGTCGAGACGGTAGGGCTGCGCGGTCTCGCTGGCGCCGAGGGACTTCACCCACGCCAGCATGGACGCAACCGAACTGCTCGCCTCCGAGGGCACGTTCTCGCCTTCCGCGACCGGCTGGCCATTGGTGGGATCGTCTGCCGCTGCTGGCGGTGTTCCGGAATCGCTGCTGCCGCCGCAGGCGCTCACCAGGAGGCCGCCGCAGATTGCCAGGGCGATCCAGGGAACGATGCGCAATCGCCGGGGTGGGCTGGTAGTCATATCTGCCTCCTACTGCTGGTTGGTCGCGCCGGGGAGCGGCGTGAGGAAGTACGGGAAGCGTGGCCAGAAGTTGGGGAACGCCGCCATCTTGCGTACGCCGTCGGTCAGAGCGAGTCCTCCGGCCGGTGCGTCCGACGGCTTGCAGCCGACCTTCAACGTATCCGACGGACCGGTCAGCACGCACAAGGCGCCCATGGCCACGCGCAGCGACACGTCAACCACGTCGTCGGCCGGGCGGCGGCCGTTCGGGAAGCCGGCCAGGTCGTTGGCTGCCACGCCGAGGGGGTTCTGATTGGCGATCGGCGTGGGCGCGATCGACGTGTTCAGCCTCAGCATCTCCGACGGCACGACGTTCGCCGGCTTGTTGACGCCTTCGATCCCGGTGAGAAACGCCGTCACCAGATCCGTCCGCGGGAAGTTGGTCGGTGCCTGGGCGGAAGGGAACAGCGTCTGGATGAGCGCCGGGAGCGTCGGATTGGTCACGTAGTCGGCGAAGCTCGCATCGCCGGATGGACGGGAGGCGTTGAACCGATCCTTGTCCCCCAGGCCGATCACCACCTCATTGACCAGCGGCATGCCCAGCCGGGAAACCTGTGACCATGCACCTGCCCCGAGAGAGGCATTGTCGATGGCGGTACCCGGCTCCGGATTCAACAAGCGGACTTGCCGCAGGCTGGCCGTGGTGTAGCCGCCGATGACCGGATCTCCGCCGGCCGTGAGGCAGCTGATCGGTACTTCAAGTGCCAGCGTCGAAATGTTCTTCCGCTCGAGATCGTTCTGGTTGCCATTGACCTCCGGTCCGAGAGGATTGAGATTGATCAGGTCGAAGATTTCGCCCACGGCGATGTAGAACGGCTCCTGCCGCTGACCGGCGAAGACGCGGCCGTTGCCGCAGCCGGGAATCGCTACGTTGAAGATGTGCTTGTCGGCATAGTTCTCGTAGCCCTGAAAGCCGCCGAAGGTCTTCTCGCCGATGAAGTCCACCGGCTTGTCGAACACTTCGCTGCCGCCGGCGACATTCGTCAGGGGCTCTCGCGTGCCGCCGCGACGTCCGCCTTTGACCATGGTCACCGTATACGTTTCGCGGACGTTCAGCGCCGGGTCGTTCTGAGACGCGATCGGACCGGAGTTGATGAGCGGGATCTGGACCTGCTTGCCGCCGATCGGCAGGGTCGTTCCGCGTGACGTGCTCTTGAACCGGAACTGGAAGGTGATGTCCTCCTTGGCATCCCCATTGTTGTCGATGTGGATCTCATAGAGAGCGTCGGGATCGAACTGGTAGAAATTGGGCCCGCCTTCCGGATCCTGGAACGGGATGTAGTTCGCAAGCAAGGTCACCGTGCTTTCCCGGCCTTGCTCGTAGCTTCGGAACATGTAGAAGTCGGTGCCGTCGACTGTCCGTTGCATTGCAATAAAGGGGCCTTCGCGATGGCTCGAGGCCAGTGCGATGGGACTCTGGAGTAAGGTTGCCACCGCCAGGAGGGCGGTGGCCAGTGGACCGCCGATGCCAATCGGTCGGGTTGCAGGCGTGTTCATGTCGGGTTCCTTGTTGTCGGTTGCTGTATGTCTGCCCTGTTGCCGTGAAACGAATCGCGCGTTGCAAGAACGCGCACCTCGTCCGGTAATGGCTACGCGTCCGGCGCGTAAACGGATGCAGTGAACGGCGATTTATTTTTCTGGGGATTGGCCAGGCAGGGCGGTCAGGGGGCGGGCGTCCCGGCGAGAGCAACTTCAACGCCCAGGGCACGCTCCACAAACCAGTTGGCGCCGAAAACCATGATGAGAATGGCACAGGCCGGCAGGACCAACTGCCGGAAGCCTTTCGCATTGCGCATCGTCCAGGCGATTGGAAAAACCACGGCCAGCACGGCGAGCTGGCCCGCCTCGACGCCGATGTTGAAACCCAACAGCGCCGCCACCACCGAGCGGCCGCCGACGCCCGCGCCCTGCAGCGCCGAACCGAAGCCGATGCCATGGATCAGGCCGAAGGCGAATACCAGCCACAGGGGCACCGCGCTGAATCGCGCCGCCTGCCGTGCCAGAGGTCCGTCGGCCGCAGGTGTCCTGGCGGCCATTCCTGCCGCCACCAGAGCCTGCAGCCCACCCGTCAGCACCGACAGCGCCACCAGGCTTTCGATCCAGCGCGACGGAAGGCCGATCAGACCCATGGCCGTCAATCCGAGCGTGATCGAATGCGCGAGCGTGAAGACGCTGACGACCTTGAGGAGTTCTTCGAGGGCAAGACGAAGAGCGTTCGAGGTGGCCCCGGCCAGAGAGATCGCGGGTATCAGCAGCGCAAGCAGGAAGGCCAGGTGGTCCGTGCCATGCAGGATGTGACGCACACCTTCGATGAAGAAACCGCCAAAGTCATGGCTGGCAGCCTGCTGCGAAGGCTCGAGGTCCAACGGCTGCATTCCGGCGGAAGCCCGGAGCGCGCGCAGCTCCACGGCCGCGCCGGGAAGCGACACCACGACCCGGTGGCTTGCATCCACCTCGGAGAGAAAGCGGTACCGCATGCCGCTCACCGGTTCGCCGCGGGGACATTCGACGCGCCAGCGAAGGACGGCATAGGTGCCGTCGTTGCGCCGCGCCAGCGCCTCGAACGCCGGGGAGCCGGTGCAGGATCCTGAAGCGGCGGAGAACTGGATCTGCCGCGACGCGTAGTCGGCCACGGCCGCCTTGCGGTGTTCGATCTCGCGCCATTGCAGCGAGCCGTCGCCGTCGGCATCGAGGTCGAGCAGGAGGTCCAGATCCCGTAATGCGATGTCCCAGCGCACCGCCACGGTCCCCGGCTGCGGCCGCAACTCGAGGAATGCTTCGCTGGCCTTGTGGGCGTAAGCAGGGCTGACCGCCAGCGCCGCAGCCAGCCAGATGGCGGCCAGCAGCGCGTGCACCGGCCTACTCGAGCAACGCATGCAACCTCGAGTCGAAAAGCCCGGGGTCGCGCACGAAGGCGCGGACCGGTGCGGCTGCGTCCGGCTGATGGGCGGCTCGCGCGGCCGCCGCGAGCAGCAAGGCATCGGCCGGCTCCTTTTGCAGCAGCCAGTTGCGGCGCGCCAGCTCGAGCGCGGCGTGCGCATCTTCCGCGATTTCTAGCTGGAAGCGGGCCATCTCGCGCAGATGCAAAGTGCCGGCCTCGCCAACCGGCGGGGTGAAGCGTTGCCGCAGATCGTCGCTGATGGACTGCGCGCGATTGTCGCCCGTGCGCTTCAGGGCGATGGCGCGGCGCAGTAGGACGGCATCGGTGGCCGGTGCCGCCGCCAGCAGTGCGTCCACCTCGCCCGCCCGGTCATTGGCCAGGAGGAAGTCCGCGTAGGCCACCCGCGCATAGCTGCCTGGCAAGGCGGCGACCGCGGCGCGGAAAAGGCCCTCTGCCGCAACCTTGCGCCCCAGGCGCTCCGCCATTTCCGCCTGGACCGTCAGGATCCAGCCCGCTTGCGCCGCGTCGGCTTTCTGCCCCTCGAGCCGGCGACCGATCCGTTCGAATGCATCCTGGTCACCCTGCATGCTGGCCAGGTCCGCAAGGCAGACATGGCCTGCGATATGGTTCGACAGCGCGACGATACGTCGGCAACTGTCCGCAGCTTCCCGCAGCGCGCCGGTGGTCTGCAGGATCGAGGCCCGTGAGAGCCACGCCTGGATGTTGCGGGGGTCGGCCGCGATGGCCAGTTCCAGATCGTCCAGCGCGCCGCTGAAGTCGTGATCATGCTGGCGGATGGCTGCCCGCACGAGAAGAACCGCGACCGGCGCATCCTGGCGCTGCCACAAGTCGCCCAGGGCCGAGCGGGCCAGTCCGGCCTCACGAGGCTCGCCGTCGCGACGCGCGCGGTCCAGATGCCGGCGCGCCATGGCCACGGCGACCTCGACCGACGTGGCATCGGCGGCGGCCAGCTCGAGTCTCTGCCGGAAGTCGCGCTTCGAGGCCGCCGATGATGCAGGGAACTGCTCGATGACTTCCGTCCCGGACGACGGGACGAAGGTCTCCAAATCCTGCATCCGTGGCACCTGGTGCGGCGCGCCATACCAGGCGCCAGCGACGATGACGCCGGCGGACAAGGCCGCCAGCGCGACCGTACGCCATGGCGAATGTCGGTGCGGGAACGCTTTCACATCAGGCGCCTGACCGGCGAGCGGCGCTGACGGCAAGGGCCAGGACGAGAAGGGCGCAGGCGCTGATCCACGAGCCGGCGATGCGGATCCCGATGAGCTGCCAGGGCCTGCGCAGGCAGCCGACGAGCGCGCTGATCCAGACGAAGGTCGCGCTGACGGAGAGCGAAGTACCAGCAAGCGTCGTGAGCCGCTCCCCGCCCGAGGTGGCTTCCGGCGCGGAATCCATGATGATGGCAAACGCCGTTGCGAAGGCCAGCAAGGTTGCCGCCGACCATGGGACGGCGAGGTTGGCGGCGATCAGGACGCCGACGAGCGCGATCGCCGCGAGAAGCCCGACCTGCACGGCGATGGCAGCGTCCGGAGGCGCCAGCAGGAAGCCGAGCAGGCACCCGACGACGATCGCCGGCAACGTCCGCGCCGCGCCGACCTGTCCTTCCTTTCCCAACAGCATCCCGAGCGCGATCGTCGCCAGCAGATGGACCGGCGCCGCGACGGGATGGAGCATCCCGGCATAGAAACCACCCAGCTCCCCGAAGCTGCCATGGGCGAAGGCCACTCCGGGGCTGGCCGCCGCCAGCACCGTTGCAGCAAGGCGCGCAGGGTTCGACGTCACGCTAGGCGTCACCGGGTGATGGGTCATAGGGCGCCCGCCAGGAAGACCATGCCGGCCGCCGCGATCGCGACACCGGCAAGGCGCACGCCGACCAAGCCGGCCCGGGTATCCGAAAAGGTGCCCAGGCCGATGCCCACGACATGCAGCAATCCCGTCGCAACCACGAAGCCCGCGCTATAGGTCAACGGGCTCGCGGCCAGGGGCAGCTCGGTGCCATGCGCGTGCCCATGCAGTATGGCGAAGGCGCCAACCAGAAGCAAAAGGATCCAGGGTGCAGGACGAGTGACGCTTGCGACCGCGGCGCCGAACACGATCGCCGACGACGCGATGCCCACCTCGACGCCGGGAATTTCCACGCCTGCCACGCCCAGCGCGCCACCCACTGCCATCATCAGGGGGAAAGCGACCGGCAGGAGCCAGATCGCCTGGCCTCCCAGAAGCGAGCCCCACAGGCCGACGGCGACCATGGCGAGCAGGTGATCCCAGCCGAGCAGCGGATGCATGAAGCCGGCGGCGAACCCGCCCAGGTCGGCGGCGCCTTCATGTGCCCAGGCTGCCTCGGGTCCGGCGCCGGCGGCGCACAGACAGAGCAGGGCGGCGAAGAATCGCCTGTGTTTCCAGGGCAACATGCTGGGCTCGCTTGAGGTTGGCGCGTCTGCGCCGATTGTCCGTTCCGCTACCACTACGCGGATTCGGACCTTCTGGATGCACGGCTGAGATTCTGCTGCATCCGGATCGCCGCTTCGCGCGTAGAACCCCGCAGGCAACCAACTCAGGAGCGGCGATGTCAAGGGTACCCGGCGGGAGGGAGGATCGGCTGCCGTTCGCGCATGTCGGCCGGCTGTTGCTGGTCTGCTGCGGGGCCTTGCTGCCGTCCATCGTCAGCGCCGGATCGCTGCAGGAGCTGCTGGCCGAAGTCGAACTGGAAGCCAGCGTCGCGACGGTGCTGCAACGGATCGACCGCAACGGAACAGAGGAGGATCGCAGCCAGGCGCGCCTGAACTATCGCGGCGACCTTGCCGCCACGCTGACTCTGCACCGTCCCGGCGACGGCGCGGGAAGTGTCCATGGCCACGTTCGCTTCGGTCAGGGAGCGGGCGTCAGGCCGCGCCCGCTGTACACCGGCGCGGTCAACAGCCTGGCATTCGGACCGGATTCGCCCGGTGATTCGTTCGCGATACTGGCGCAGTTGTACTACCACCTCGAATATCCCCTCGGCGGGGCCTCGGCGACAGGCGGGCAGCGCTTCGAATTCACGGCTGGAAAGATCGATCCGTTCGGCTTCTTCGACCAGAATGCGGTGGCGGACGATGAATCGACGGCATTCCTGAACAACATCTTCGTCCACAACGCCCTCCTGGACTCGGGAGGCGACCTCGGTGCAGGCCGCTACGGCTTCACCCCGGGCCTGCGTGCGGGATGGTATGACGGGACCGGCCGGAACGTCGGCTGGGGCGCATCTGCCGGCCTCTTCGGCGCCGGCAGCGCTGCCGATTTCAGCGGCTCGCCGCAACGACCCTTCCTCATTGCGCAGTTCGAGCTGTCGCCCAAGCGCGTCAGCGGCGAACCGAGGGGAACCTTTCGACTCTACCGCTGGACCAACCCGCAGGCCGAGAACTTCGACGGCGTGCAGGAGCGTCACGACGGCTGGGGACTGTCTGCCGACCATCAGGTCGGCACGGCGCTGAACCTCTTCGGCCGCTACGGGCGTAGGCTGCGCGGCCATGGCGAGTTCGACGAGGTGCTCACACTGGGCCTCGAGATTGCCGGCACCTCCTGGGGACGTGCCGACGATGCCGTAGGCCTCGCCGCCGGACGACTGGAGACCGACAAGGTCTATGCGAGTGCCGGCAACGAGGGGCAGGCCGCGGGATTCGCTTCAGGGGCCGAGAAGATCGTGGAGGTCTTCTACCGCCTCGCGCTCGGTCGCCATGTCCAGCTCAGCGCCGACCTCCAATTCCTGCGTCATCCTCGTGGTGACCCGACGGCGGCAACCACCCGCGTCGCGGGAATTCGGGCGCGGATAGGCGTGTGAGTCTAGGCGCTCGCCCGGCGCCTGTGCCACCAGCCGGGCATACAGGTCGCCCGAGCCGGCGTCCGGCGCTAGTCTGGCCGGCCATTGGCGCGCCGTGTGCGGCGGCACCCACCTCGGCGACTTGAAGCGCGAGGTCTCGCCTGTCGACCAGAGTCGCCGAGCATCGCCAGCCTCTTGATGCAGGCGATCGCCAGTCGCAGCTCGAGAGCGGCGTCCATCGACTGTGCGGGTGGCGCAAGGGTGGCTTGGACGAGTATGGGTAGCATTGCAGGGTAGCCCAGTCGTCGCCTCGTTCGAGGCGATCCGAGCGATCCACCACTCGACATACGCACCATGGCCGCAGACTCCCCGCTCACTTTCCGTTCGGCAGCCATCGAGGACTTGCCGGCGATCCTCCTGCTCCTGGCGGAGGACGTACTCGGCGCGGAGCGCGAAAGTCTCGACGGCGCAGCGCGCGCCAGGTATGAATCGGCATTCCGCGACATCTACGCCCAACAGGGCAACCAGATCCTGCTCGGCGTCCGGGGCGATGAAGTGGTTGCCATGCTGCAACTGACCTTCATCCCGGGACTCTCGCATCAGGGCGGGACCCGGGCCCAGATCGAGTCCGTCAGGGTGAAGGGCAGCGTTCGCGGCCAAGGCGTCGGCAAGCGCCTGTTCCACGAAGCGATCGAGCTGAGCAGGCAGGCAGGGTGCATCATGGTTCAGCTAACCACCGATCGCCGTCGCGACGGCGCCATCCGCTTCTACGAAGAGCTCGGGTTCAAGCCGACGCATTTCGGCATGAAGCTGGCGATTGTCGGCTCAACGCCCTGAACGTCGGGGTCGGGCCGGAGCCTTCGCACCGAGGTGGGCAAGCAGGCTCTGCATAGGCAAGGACAGGGCTTCCCAATCCCGGAAGCAGAGGCAAAGGCGGCGCCGCGCCCAGTCGTCGGCCAACGCGAGGGTCGCATAGGGGTGACGCCGCCGGTATGCGCTGGCGATGACCCGCGGCACGATGCCCAGGCCGATGCCATGCGCCACCATCTCGCACATTCCTTCGAAGGTCTTCATGCGAATGCGCAGCGCCAGCGGTCGACCGGCGGCGCGCGCCTGGTCGTCGATGTGGGCCTGCAGGGCGTTGCCCGGCGCCAGGCCGACGAACGGCTCGCCGAGGACTTCCGCCAGGCAAGCCTCGCTGGCGTCGCGAAAGGCGATGCCCGGCGGGCGCGATCAGCACCAGGTGATCTTTCACGACGCCTTGCACCTGCAGACCCCCGGCGTCGACCGCATCGGAGACGATGCCGGCCTCGGCCATTCCGGCGGCAATGATTCGCACGATTTCGGCGCTGGTGCGCTCCTTGAGCTCGACGTGCAGGCGGGGCCGCGACGCCAGCCAGGGCGCGAGCCGGGAGGGCAGGAATCCGGTCAACGCGGCGGTATTCGCGTAGAGGCGGAGCGTGCCCCTGGCGCCGGCAGCGAAATCCTGCAGCTCGCCCTTGAGCAGTGCCTGCTGCTGCAGGATCAGGCGGGCGTGATGCGCAAGCGCTTCCCCGGCCTCGGTGGTGACGACGCCGCGAGCGCGGCGCTCCAGCAGCCCCACGCCCGCATCGATCTCGATCTTGCGCAGCCGCTCGCTGGCCGAGGCGAGCGCCAGATGGGCTTTCTCCGCGCCCTGCGTGATGCTGCCGGCATCCACGATCGACAGGAACAAGCGCAGGTCCGCGAGATCTAGGCGCATGACATCAAGGCCGGGCTGGGGCTTCGGCTGATCCGAAGGCTGGATGATCGATTCCTGATTGTGCCTGTGCCTGGACGCGGTTCACATAGCGGCATGGAGAACGACTTCGCCTCCCTGGCGTTCCTGTCCTTGACTTTCCTGGCTGCCGGCATGGTCAAGGGCATCACCGGCATGGGATTGCCGACCGTGGCCATGGGCGTACTGGGCAGTGTCATGCCACCGGCAACGGCCGCGGCCCTGCTGGTCGTCCCGTCGATCGCCACCAACGTCTGGCAATTCCTCGCCGGCCCTGCGACGCGGCGCCTGGTGCGGCGACTCTGGCCGATGATGCTGGGCATCGGGCTGGCGACCGCGCTCGGCTCGGCGCTGCTCGTGAGCGCCGACCCTACCTGGTCCGCGTTTGCGCTGGGCGTCGCGTTGATGGTGTACGCCTGCTACGCCCTGGTGGCTCCGGCGTTGTCGGTTGCCCCGCGTATCGAGCCTTGGCTTTCCCCCGTCATCGGAGTCGCCACCGGCGCGATCACCGGAGCAACCGGTGTCCTGGTGATGCCGGCAGTGCCCTATCTGCAGGCCCTGCGGCTGGACAAGGATGAATTGGTGCAGGCGCTCGGCTTCTCTTTCACGGTCTCGACCGTTGCGTTGGCCGCCGGCCTGATGCTGCACCATGCCCTGCAGCCGGATCACCTGGGGCTGTCGGCGCTGGCCGTCGTCCCGGCGCTTGCCGGGATGTGGCTGGGCCAGCAAATCAGAACCGCGATCAGCCCCTTGCGCTTCCGGCAGTGCCTGCTGCTGTTCCTGGGCCTGCTGGGGATGGAAATGGCGTCCCGACCGTTCATCTGATCCGCCGGGCAACGGGCGTCGTCTGCGCCTCTACTTGAAAGTGAACTACGTGAAAGTGAAAGGGTGACTGTCATGACCTCGAAAGCTTGCAACGCAGTGCGTTCGCGCGCCCACCGCCCACGTTCTGGCTTTCGCCGCGCCTGGTGGTTCGCGGCGTCGATGCTTTGCCTGCATGCAGGGCGGCTCCTGGCCGCCGCCGAGCCGGTGCCCGTCACGCCGGAGCAAAGCTACCAGCTCGCGCTGGAGGCGCGAACGGTTCGGGACTATCCGAGCATGCTGGCGCTGCTGCGTCAAGCGGGCGAGGGTGGGGATCTCCGGGCCCAGGAGCTGCTGGGCAGCGTCCTGCTCCTGGGCTCGGCACTGTATGGCGAGTCCATAAAGGCCGATCCGTGCGAAGCAGCGCAATGGATCCGACAGGCCGTCAAGCAGGGCAGTCCTGTCGGCAGGCATCAGAGCGTCGTGCTCAACGGCCTGCGGGAGTTGCCGGCAGGCGACTGTGAAGCGGGACGTCCAGCGCTGGGATCCACGGGGCCGTCGAGCAGGAGCAGGCAATGACCTACCGCGCGACGTCGGGCAACCTGCGTTCGCGGACGCCAGCCCTGGAGCGACCATCGCGCCATCGCGGCCTTCCCGCCGGATCTGCCGCCGCACATTCTTAGAATCGGCCGGACGTGCCGGTTCGATGGCCGGCGCGGCCATCGACCTTGCGCGACTCATCGATCGCAGGAGTAGGGCATGCGACTCAGGAATCGCTTCCTCCTTGCCATCCTGGTACCCACCGTCGCGCTTGCCGCCGGCGTCTTCGTCGGCTTTCGCGCCGGCACCGCGCATGCGTTGCATGGCCTGGTGGGCGACAACGACGACGCCCGGCGGGCGGCGCATGCGGTTCGCTACGCCCTGGGCCTGGACGGGTTCCACGGCATCTACGGGCAGGACCTGTGGGTGCTCAACACGGTCCATCCCGGACTGAAGGACGGCTACTTCGTCGACATCGGTTCGGCCGACGGCGAAGTCATCTCCAACACGCGGCGACTCGAGGACGAGGGCTGGCGGGGCATCTGCATCGATCCCTTCCCGCGCAACATGCAGCGGCGCAGTTGCCAGACCTTTGCCGAGGCGGTCGACAGCGAAAGCGGCCGCACGGTGAAGTTCCAGAATCCCGGGGATTTCGCCGGCGGCATCGTCAGCTATGCGGGCTGGTGGGTGTCCGACGCCCAGAAAGGGAAGGCGGTGGAGTTGAAGACCACCACCATCGGCGACATCCTCGAGCGGGCGAACGCGCCCGGGTACATCCACTACCTGAACATCGACATCGAGGGCGCCGAATACGAGGCGTTGCGGGTCTTCCCGTTCGACCGCTACAAGATCGGCGCCATCACCATCGAGCACAACAACCTGGAGGAGCGCCGCATCCAGCTGCGCGACCTGCTCGAAGGCCACGGCTATCGCCTCGAATGGGCGATCCGCGACCAGGACTGGTACGTGCCGAAGGACGCGGCGCGCTGAGCTGAAAACGTCAAGCCCTCCGGCATCGACCGGAGGGCTTGAAGCCGGCAGCCCAGGCCGCCGGTGCCGCGATGCTCGCGGTTACTGCAGCGGCGGCGGGTTTGCCCGGAAGTCGGCTTCCGTCAGTGCGCCACCCGGATCCTGCTTGGCCACGTCGATGGTGGCGAAGTTGAAGGCCTGCCAGTCATGGGAGACCAGCTTCGAGCGCGAGGTGCCGATGCCGGGGAAGTAGTACGCCGGGCCGAGGTCCGACACGCGGACCGAGCGATCGGGGTAGTAGTCGCCGCCGACGTGGATCAGGTACTTGGC
>JAEZQX010000136.1 GCA_023441105.1 Pseudomonadota bacterium
CACCATCACGGCGACGAAGGGCGCGAGGCCCAGCACGACGACCGTCAGCAGCGCCGAGGATGGGGTGAAGGTCGAGATGTCCATGACGCTATGTCACGGACGCATCCCCCGGCGGTTCAAAGTTTCGACGGTCCGTGTGCGAGACGGTGCGCCCGTGCCGTGGATTCGATCAGTGAAGCTGCTCGATCATCATCGCCCAACCGTGACCCCAGGGAAGCAGCCGGCCCTGCGCGAGAAGGCGCGATGCTCCGCCGCCCGCCGGCACCGGCCCGATCCAGAGCTCCACCGGCCAGGCTGCGAGGTCGGCCAACAAGCCCTCCGGATTGTCCCAGCCGGCGAGCAGCGACGCCGGCAGCGGCCGGTGCAACGGCAGGCGCACCTGGCACAGCCGGAGCCCCCCCGCCTTGGACGGTGCGGGTTGCGGCGATCCGGCCGGGCCAGCGTTGCCGGAGCTGCGGGAATTGCCGGGGCCGTCGGGATTGCCGGGATTGCCGGGGTTGTCAGGGATGGGGCCAGCGAGCGTGACCGGCAGTCCTTGCTCCGGATCCTCGTCCGGCAGGTGCAAGCGGCCGCGCCAGCCGGGCCGCAGCGAATCCGGCAGCACCACCGCGCCGCCGGGTTCGATGGCCGCCTGTTCTGCCGGGTCGAGGAACAGCCGGCAGAGCGTCAACAGGGCCGGCGCGTCATCCCATTGCAGGCAGCCGGCCACGGCTGTCGGCGGCGCAGGCAGCCTTCTGAGCAGCGGCCAGGGCGCTTCCAGCCGGCAGGGGGCGGGGGTGGCGGTGGCGGCCGATGCCGTCGCAGGCGGGGAGGATGGCTGCTCGGGCTCCAGCCCGATTTCCCACTGCCAGTCGAGCTCCGTCTCCATCCAGACGTCCAGCACCGCCAGCAACCCGTCGCAGTCATCCAGCGCGATGGCGGCGTCCACGGCCGTGCACCCGGCCGGCGGCTGGGGCAGTCGCAGCCGCAGGCTGCCGGCCGCGTGGGCGGCCACGAAGCAGAGGTCCGGGGGCTGCGGCTGCATCTCAGTCCGCCTGCGCGGTGATCATCATGCGGGTCAGCTCGGCGACCGAGCGTGCCTGCATCTTGGCCATGCCGCGGGCGCGGTACAGCTCCACGGTCTTGATCGACAGGCCGATGCGGTCGGCGATGTTCTTGTTGTAGACGCCCTGGATCACGAAGTCGATCACCTGGCGTTCGCGCGGCGAGAGCCTGGCGCGGCGCGTGGCAAAGCGCTGGCGCGCTTCGGCGTCCGCGGGATCCGCGGCCGTTCGTTCCGACCGCGCGGCATTCGCCGTCTCGCTGCCCGCAGTGGCGCCGGCGATCGCGGATGGACCCTGCGCGCCGGCGCCGGACGCTGCCAGCGCGGCAGCCGCCGCCGCGAAGGCCTTGCCCAGCGCGTCCTCCAGCATCGTCTCGTCGAAGGGCTTCTCGAGCAGGGTGACGGCGCCTTTCTGCATCGCCCGGACCGCCAGCGCGACGTCCGCATGACCGCTCATGTAGATCACGGGCAAGTCGGCGTTGCGCTCGATCAGCGCGTCGTGCAGCTCGAGCCCGGACATGCCGGGCATGCGGATGTCCAGCATCAGGCAGGCCGCCCGCAGACGGTCGCGGCCGGCGATCGCGGCGAGCGCCTCTGCCGGCTGCTCCCAGGTCGCCACCTCGAAGTCGTCGCTGGCCAGCCAGAAGCGGATCGAATCCAGGAAGTCGCGGTTGTCGTCCACGATGTAGAGCAGGGGGACGCCGCCTTCGGGCGGCCGTGCGGCGGCACTCATCCTGCATGCTCCTCTGCAAGCGGTTGGGATTTGCGGTCGGCGGCCAGCGGCAGCCCGACGTGGAAGGCGGCGCCGCCGCCGGGATTCCTGGCGAACCACAGCCGGCCCTGGTGGAGCTCCACGAAGGACCGGCAGATGGACAGGCCGATGCCCATGCCGTTGGGCTTGCTCGAGGCGAACGGCACGAACAGCCGGGCTTCGGCGGCGGCATCGAGGCCGCGGCCGTTGTCGCACACCTGGAGCTGCGCCTCGCGGCCGTTGCACTCGAGGCGAACGATCACCTCGGGGTCGGCGGGTGGATCGGCGCGCAGGGCATCGAGCGCATTGCGCATCAGGTTCACCAGCACCTGCTGCAGCATCACCCGGTCGCCGCGCACCGTGACCGGCGCCTCCGGCAGTTGCAGAAGCAGGTGCGCGCCCGCGCGGCGGGCATCCCAGTCGAGGAGGGCGGCGCTTTCGCGTACCTGCGCGCCCAGCTCGACACGTTCGAGCCGCGGCTGGTGAGAGTGGGTGAACTCGCGGATCCTCGCGATGATGCGGGCGGCGAACATGATCTGCCCGATCGCCCGGTCGAAGGCACCGGCTTCCTCCTTGTCGAGGCCGGGCTTTCGCCGCGCGAGGCGCAGGCGCAGCCCGCGCAGCAGGTTGGCGGTGGCACCGATCGGCTGGTTCAGCTCGTGCGCCAGCGTGGTTGCCATCTCGCCGACCGACAAGGTGTTCGACGTGAACAGCAGTCGCTCGCGATCGTCCAGCTGGCGCTGCTGGGCCCGGATCTGCTCGTCGCGATCAACCAGCCGCAGCAGCCAGCTCCGCTCGTCCAGGGTGGCCAGCTCCACCTGCCACTGCCGGCGGTCGCCGAGGCACAGCCGTCGCGGCGCGTCCTCGGCGAGCGCGAGTGATCGGCTGACGCCGGGTATCGCCTCCTCGATAGCCGCGAGGCCGGGCGCGTCGGCCAGCGGCTGCGGTAGCGCGAGCCAGGCAGGGCTTCTCCAGCGGATGGTGCCTGACTCACGTTCGAGCAGCGCGACCGCATCGGCCAGCCGCGCCAGTGCCAGGCAACTTGCGGGTGGTAGCGTCGGGTCGTTGGGCATCGGCCAGCTCCGGTTCAGGCGGTGCGCGCGCCACTTCCGGCTGCGAGCGCTCGCAGCGCACCGCGCAGCCGCGTCATGCGCGGTGTGTTGCGCAATGAGCGCCAGACGTTCAAGTCGATGCGAAAGTGGCTGGCCATGATGCTTTCGTAGGGAAGGATGCCCAGCGCCTCGAAACCCATGGCCGCGAGGACGGCTGCGGCGCTGCGGTTGCCCGGATGGCAGACGCCCCAGACCCTGTGCAGGCCGAGATCGTCGGTGGCGTGGTCGAGCATCATCTCGCCGCCTTCCTGCGCCAGGCCGGTGCCCCAGGCAGACGGCTGCAGGCGGCCGCCGATCTCGACCTCGCCCGCTCGCCCGGGCATCGGCATGAGGCTGAACCAGCCGACGAATCGGGGCCGCGGCTCTGGAAGGCTCGCATGCCAGATGCCCAGACCCTCGTGATCGCGATAGCGCAGCCCCATCCGCTCGACGAATGCGGCGCTGACCTTCGGCAGCTGCAGCGGAAAGTCGTCGATCAGCAGGGCCCGCAGGCGCGGATCGCGGTGCATGGCGGCGATGTCGGGGGCGTCCGCGGCATCGAACTCGCGCAGGACGAGCCGCTTGCTCACCGCCCAGGGCAACGGCGCCGGTTCGGCCTGCGCCTGCGCAATCGCGCCGGGTCCGGTGAGCGCCGCTGCCGGCAGATGGCCGATGCTCGTGCTCATGGCGCTTCGTCCTCGTCGTCCTCGATGCGTACCCGGGCGGAGATTGCGCGGGCCTCCAGCCTGTCGGACAGGCGCGACGCCGAGCGCGCCATGGCGCCGTGGATGTCGCGCGCGCGGCTGCGGATGTCCAGCGTCCATCCGGCGGAGCCGTCGACCATGGGCGCGCGGCCAGCCAATAGCTCGAGCGGCGCGCCGCCGGCCTGCGGAATCGACACTTCCCATCGGCCGGCGGTGGCGGCGTCCGCCGGGAAGGCCGGCATGCCCAGCGCCATTGCGAGCGCCGTTCGGGTCGGGCCGGCATCCTGGGGCTGGGCGCTGCTCGTGCCGTTGCCGCTGGCCGCGCCCGGTCCCGCGGCCGCAGCGGCCGGCGCAGCGGGCATGGTCGAGATGTCTTGCCGCGGCGGCGGTTCGACGTCCGCCGGTTCCTGTCCTTCGCGCTCGCTGCCGGCTTCACGCCGGCGTCGCGCGTCGCTGCAGAGGGCATCGGCAGCATCGGCGGCTTCGGTGTCCGCACCGGCGCCCACGAGCTCGCACAGCGGCTGCTCGCGCGCCGCCTGCGCCTGGGATGGCCGCTCGGATGGCCGCTCACGCATCGCCGGCCCGCACGCACCCGGTTCGCGCGCGGCACGCGCCTGCAACGCCTGCTCGAAGACGAAGCCGGCATCCCCGCCGGCGGCTGTTGGCCGCGCGGTCGCCGTGCCTGCGCCGCGGCTCGCTGATGCGTCGATGGAGGCTCGCGGCGAGACGTTCATCGCGCCACCCCGGCGCCGGGCATCGCCATCGGTTGATCCGACTGCTCGATCTCGAGGCGGCGTTCGGCGGCGGTGGCGCGAGCCATCGCTGCCTGCCGGGCGAGGTCGCGCACCACGTCTTCGCGTGCCATGGCCCGCGTGAGTCCGATCCGCGCCTCCTCGACGGCCCGGCGGGCTTCGTCGAGCTTGCGGGATTCGCCGATCATCGCGTCTTCGTCCCGCTCGAGCCGGTCGAGCAGGCGGGCGCGCTCGGCTTGCACCATCCCGTTCCAGCGCGGCAGGTGCGGCGCCAGCGAGCCGACCACGGCATTGGCGAGCGAGCTGATGGCAGCCTTGCTGTCCTGGATGGCGGCGCGTCGCCGATCGACCGCCAGCTGTGCCGCCGCGACTTCCTGCATCGCACCCGCCAGTCGCTGCCGCGCCCGCCGCACCCGCAACGTGCGCAGGCCCTGCAGCTCGCGCGCCTGCTGCGGGCTCGGCAGCATCCGGCTCATTGCACGGCCTCCTGCAGGAGCCGCACCGTGTCGTCGAATGCCGACGCTTCGTCCGAGCGTTGCGTCAGCACGGCGCGCATCGCGGGCATCCGTTCGATGGCGCGGTCCGCGAGCGGATCGCTGCCGGCCTGGTACTCGCCCACGTGCAGCAGGAACTCGACTTCCTTGTGCCGCGCGAGCAGGGCGCGCAGGCGCCCGGCGGCGTCGCGATGGGTGGGGTCGGCCACGCGGGTGAAGACGCGGCTCGCGCTGGCGAGCACGTCGATGGCAGGGTAGTGCGCTGCCTGCGCGAGATGGCGCGACAGGACGATGTGGCCGTCGAGAATCGAGCGGACTTCTTCCGCCACCGGATCGCTGTTGTCCTCGTCCTCCGCCAGCACCGTGTAGAAGGCGGTGATGGAGCCGTGGGCATCGTTGCCGGCGCGCTCGAACAGGCGCGGCAGCTCGGCGAATACGGAGGGCGGATAGCCGCGTCGCACCGGCGGTTCGGAAGCGGCCAGCCCGAGCTCGCGTAGCCCGCGCGCGAAGCGGGTGACGGAATCGACCAGCAGCAGCACCCGCTTGCCCTGGGCGCGAAAGCCTTCGGCGATCGCGGTCGCCGCATAGGCGGCACGCACCCGCTCGAGCGCCGGCCGGTCCGAGGTCGAGACCACGACCACCGACCGCGCCAGGCCGTCGCTGCCGAGGCTCTCGTCGATGAACTCGCGCACCTCGCGGCCGCGCTCGCCGACCAGCGCGATCACGTTGACGTCGGCGCTCGCCTGGCGAGCGAGCATGCCCAGCAGCGTCGACTTGCCGCCGCCGGCCATCGCGAAGATGCCGACGCGCTGACCTTCGCCCACGGTGAGGGCGGAGTCGATGGCGCGTACACCGGTCGGCAGCGGCTTGTCGACGCCCTTGCGTCGCATGGGCGATGGCGCCGGGCTGTGAAGCGGCACGTGATGCAGGCCGTCCCCCGGCCGCGGCGGTTGCATCTCGTCCAGCGGCTGGCCGAAGGCGTCCACGACGCGGCCGAGCAGGGCAGGGCCGCAGGGCACGCGGGCGGCGTCGGCCAGCGGTTGTACCGACGCGCCGATCGCCACGCCCAACAGCGGGCCGTAGGGCGCGAGGATGGCTTCCGCGCCGGACAGTCCGATCACCTCCGCCAGCAGCGGCTCGCCGCCGGTTTCAACCCCGGCCCCGGCGCCGGCGTCGAAGATCCTGCATTGCTGGCCGATGCAAGCACGTAGGCCGGTGGCACGCAGCACCGTTCCGCCCGCCTGCACGACGCGACCGCATTCGAGTACCGTGCGGGTCGCATGCAGCGCTGCGACGAGCTGCCGGCTGTCGCCGCTGCTCACTGGACTACCCTCCTGTCGCGAAGCGCGACATCCTCCCGAGGGAGGGTCGCGCCCCCTTCGGGCGGCCGTGCGGGGCCGCTCATGCGGGCTCCAGCGAGTCGTTGCAGGCGGCGGCGGCGACGGCGACGCCCCAGGCGTCGGCCAGTCGCTGCAGCTGGGTGTCGAGCGATGCATCGACGCTGCCGAACGCGCTTTCGATGCGGCAGGCGTCGATGTCGAGCTCGCCGTCGCCGCGCACGTCGAAAGACGGCAACCTCGTCGCCATGCCCTGCGCCGCATACGCCGCCAGTGTCTCGCGCACCGCCGGCACCCGCTCGGGATGCACCAGCAGGGTCAACGGCCCTTCGGGCAGGACCTCCTGTACGGCGGTGGCGGCGAGGGCAAGCAGCCGCTCGCCGTCGGCGAGGCCGCCCACCATCTTGCGCGCCACCTCCAGTGCCAGGCCCGCCACCTGCTCGGCCAGCGCTTCGCGATGACGCGCGGCAGCCGCGGCCAGCGCGGTCACCCGCGCGGCATGTTCCTCGGCCGCGGCCGCCAGGCCTTCGTCGAAGCCCGCCTGGTAGCCGCTGCGTCGGCCTTCGGCGCAGGCGGCCTCGAGCCGGGTGGTCTCCTCGGCGTGCAGGGCCTGCAGCTGCCCGCAGAGCCGGTTGGCCTCGGCGAGCAGTGGCACTTCGGCAGCGCGCAGCACGCGCCGCCCGGCGGCGATGCCCACGGGTCCGTGCCGTTGCCAGAGCAGGAAGCTCATGCGGCAACTCCCGCGCGTTCGGGGGAAAAGGCGCTGTCCGCCAGCGGCGCCGGGCCTGCCGGGGATACCGAGGCGTTGCTGGCGGTTGCCTCGTCTTGCGCCTGCAGGCGGGAGGCGAGCCATTGCATGCGCGCAAGCAGCATCCCCGCCAGTTCTTCGGCCATCGCGCAGGGTTCGGCAGGCGACCAGCATTCGGCCAGGGCATCGCGCAAATGCCCGCGCGGCAGCGCCGCCAGCAGCACGCCCTGGCCGGCGGTCCGCAGCGCCGGAACCACCTGCTCGGCCGCGTCGATTTCCGGCTGCGGCAGTGCATCCTTGGCCAGCGGCATCTGAGCCTCCGGCAGCGTCAGCAGGGCCGGCAGGAATTCCTCCCCCAGGACGGCATTCGCCGCCGCAAGGCGCGGCGCATCGATCCACATCCGCATCAACGGCGCATGCTGCAGGGCGCCGGCGCGCAGCACCAGGGTCGCCAGGTCGGCTTCGGGCAGGGCGAGCCAGGCCGGTGCCGCTTCGAGCGTCTCCCAATCGAGCCGCGCCGCGGTTTGCGGCGCTCCGGCTTGCAGCCGTCTTGCGACCATCGCGCGCCTGCGCCGGGCGGCGGCAGGGCCGCTTGCCCGCGCAG
>JAEZQX010000197.1 GCA_023441105.1 Pseudomonadota bacterium
CGCCTGTCGCAGGCGCTGGTCGAGCGGCTGCGCGACGCACCGGGCTTCGCCTCGGTGACCAACGGCGCCGCGCCGCCCGGCAGCGGCGACGAGGCGCTGCTGTTCGAGCATCGCTACCTGCTGGGCGATGCCGTCGAGGCGGGCCGGTTCACGGCCGCCGGCATGCGCGAGGCGATCGGCGACAGCCTGCAGGAGCTTGCTTCGCCCCTGGGCATGGCGCTGAAGGATCTGTTGCCCAGGGATCCCACCGGCGAAACGCTGCGGCTGGTCGAGCGGCTCGAGCCGGCCGCCATGCCCGACAGCGCCGAGGGCGCCTGGAGCTCGGCGGACCGCACCCGGGCGCTGATCCTGGTCCAGCTGCAGGAGGACGGCACCGAGCTCGACGCGCAGCAGGCGGCGCTCGCCACCGTGCAGCGCGAATTCACGGCCCTGCGCGAGTCGCTCGGCTCGAGCGCCAGGCTGCAGGTGACCGGCGCCGCCCGGTTTGCGGTCGAATCGCGCAGCCGCATCCAGGCCGACGTCGAGCGGCTGTCGGCGATCGGCACCCTGCTGATCGTGCTGCTGCTGGGTCTGGTCTATCGTTCGCCGCGGCTGCTGCTGCTCGGCCTGGTGCCGGTGGCGACCGGCGCGCTGGCCAGCATCTCGGCGGTGTCGCTGGTTTTCGGCCAGGTCCACGGGATCACCCTCGGCTTCGGCATCGCGCTGATCGGCGAGGCGATCGACTACGCCATCTACGTCTTCATCCAGGGCAACCACCCGCGCCTGTGGCGGACCATCCGGCTTGGCGTGCTGACCTCGCTGATCGGCTTCAGCACCCTGCTCTTCTCCGGCTTCCCGGGCCTCGCCCAACTCGGGCTGTTCGCGGTCACCGGCGTGCTGACCGCGTCGGTCGTGACCTGGGGCCTGCTCGGGCCGATGTTCGTCGACGCGTCGGTACCGGTGCCGGCGTGGCTGGCGAAGATGCTGCCGGCGCTGATCGCACGGCTGCGGCGCCTGCGCTGGCTGCCGGGCATCGCCGCGGTGGCGGCGGTGGCGTTGGCGCTGGCCGTCGCGACGCAGCGGCCGCTGCAGGCGCCGAGCCTCGAGGCGCTCAGTCCGGTCAGCGACGCCAGCAAGAGCCTGGACGCGTCGCTGCGCAGCGACCTCAAGGCGCCGGACATGCGCTACGTGGTCGCCGTCACCACCGCCGGCGACCCGGACCAGGCGCTAGCCGGCGCGCAGCGGGCGGCGCAGCTGCTGCAACCGCTGGTGGACAAGGGTCTCCTTGCCGGCTTCGATTCGCCATCCCGGCTGCTGCCCGACATCGAGACGCAGCGGCGCCGCCAGGCAGCGCTGCCGGATCGCCAGACCCTGCAGCAGCTGGTCGCCGAAGCGACCGCCGGCATGCCGTTGCGCGCCGAGCGGCTCGAACCGTTCATCGACGATGTCGACCGCGCGCGCGGCCTGGCGCCGCTTGGCATCGCCGACATCGCCGGCACCGCGCTCGGGCTCGGCGTGGATTCGATGATGGTGTCGGGCGAAGGCCGCAGCAGCGCCATCATCGCGCTGCGGGCACCGGCGGACGGGCCCGATGCGCAGGTCATCGATGCCGCCGCCGTGCGCCTGGCGCTGGGCGCCTACCGCGGCCCCGGCGAGGTCCACCTGATCGACATCAAGCACGAGACCGACTCGCTCTACGCCGGCTACATGAACGAGGCGATCACCCTGTCGCTCGCCGGCATGGCGCTGATCCTGCTGGTGACCGCCGTCGGCACCCGCTTCGACCGCCAGGGCATGCTGCGCGTCGTCTTGCCGCTTGCGGCCGCGCTTGCCTGCGTGATCGCCGGCCTGGCGCTGGCCGGCATCGGCCTCACCATCCTGCACCTGGTGGGGCTGCTGCTGACGGTGGCGGTGGGCTCGAACTACACCTTCTTCTTCATCGGCGAGGAGGAGGATACGCCGAAGACGCTGGCCTCGCTGGCACTCGCCAACGCCACCACCATCATCGGCTTCGGCATCCTCGGCTTCGCCAGCGTGCCGGTGCTCAACGCCATCGGCATGACCGTCGGCCCGGGCGCGCTGCTGTGCCTGGCCTTCGCCGCGATGCTGAGCCGCCGGCGGGAAGGCGCGCTGTGACATGAAGGCTGCGGTGAACGCCTTGCGACGCTGGCTGCCGAGCCGGGCGCTGCGGTTGTCGCTCTGGCTGCATGCGGCGGCGGCAGCCGTGGTGCTCGGCGTGGGTCTGCAGGCCGCAGCGGCAGGCGGACTTTCGCCGGCCGGCGCCGCCTGGCTGGCGGCAACGGCGGCGGCGGTGGTGCTCGACCATGTGCTGCTGACGCTTGCCGGCCTGTGTCCGCGTTGCAGCCTGCTGGGGCCGAACATCGTCCGCCTGCCGGAGGCGGCGAGCCGCCGCGGCCTGGTCGCCATCACGCTGGACGACGGACCCGACCCGCAGGTGACGCCGCTGGTGCTCGACATGCTGCGCGAGGCCGGCGCCACCGCGAGCTTCTTCCTGATCGCGCGCAAGGCCGAGCGGCATCCCGGACTGGTGGCGCGGATGGTTGCCGAAGGCCACAGCGTCGAGAACCATTCCTGGGCGCATTCGCACAGCTTCGCCTTCTCCGGGCCGGGCCGCTTCCGCGCCGAGATCGGCCGGGCGCAGGAAGCGCTGACGCGGCTCGCCGGCGCGGCGCCGCGCTTCTTCCGCGCACCGGCCGGCATGCGCAATCCGCTGCTCGAGCCGGTGCTGCAGTCGTTGGGCCTGCCCCTGACCAGCTGGACGCGCCGCGGCTTCGACACCGTCAACCGCGACCCGGCGAAGGTGGCCAGGAAGCTGCTCGGCGCTGATGGCGAGCGGCTCGCCGCGGGCGACATCCTGCTGCTGCACGACGGCCATGCCGCGGCCGCGCCCGACGGCCGGCCGGTCATCCTCACGGTGCTGCCGCAGGTGCTCGCAGCCTGCAGGCGGCGCGGCCTGAAGCCGGTGAGCCTGCGTCAGGCGATGCCCGCGGATTCCGCCGGCGCCTCGCAAGCCATCTCCTCGCGATCCACTTCCTCGCCATCACCTTCGACCCCATGACCGTCTCCGCCGCCGGCACCAGCCGGCCCCCTCGCCTGTCCCGCCAGCTGCTCGACGCAGCCACCGCCCGCTATCGCCCCGCCGGCCGGTTCGCATATCACTTCGCCCGCGGCAAGCTCGGCGGCGACCCGGCGTTTGCCGCGATCGTCAACCGAGGCTGGATCGCGCCGGGTAGTCGGGTGCTCGATCTCGGTTGCGGACAGGGCCTGCTGGCATCCCTGCTGATCGCCACCGGCAGCGGCTGTCGCGTGCACGGCATCGAGCTGATGCCGAAGGACGCCCGGCGCGCGACCACCGCGCTTGGCGATGCGGCGCGGATCGTCTGCGGCGACATCCGCAGCGAAGACTTCGACCGGGCGGACACCGCCGTGATCCTCGATGTCCTGCACTACATCGATTACCACGAACAGGATCGCGTCCTGCAACGCCTGCGAACCGCCCTGCAGCCCGATGGGCAGCTGCTGCTGCGGGTCGGCGACGCCGACGCCGGGCTGCCCTTCAAGCTCAGCAACTGGGTCGACCATGTCGTGACCTTCGTGCGCGGGCACCGGCTCTCGCGCCTCTATTGCCGGCCGCTTGGCCGCTGGCGCGATTCGCTGGAGGCGCTCGGCTTCCAGGTCGAGGTGGTGCCGCTGAGCCACGGCACGCCATTTGCCAACGTCATGCTCAAGGCCCGCCTGACGGGCGCCTGAGGGCGTCGCCGCGGGCGTCGTACCGCTCGCTGCTAGACTTGCCGCATGCAACCGCTCCACATCTCCGCCATGGCGCTGGCCAGCAGTCTGGGCATCGGGCTCGGGCCCACCGTGGCTGCGATCCGTGAGCAGCGCAGCGGCCTGCGACGCTGCGACTTCGAGACGGTCACCCTCGATACCTGGATCGGGCCGGTCGACGAAGCCGACCGGGTGCGGTTGCCGCCGTCGCTGGCGGCCTACGACTGCCGCAACAACCGCCTGGCGCAGCTGGCGCTGCAAAGCGACGGCTTCGACGAGGCGGTCGCGGCGTTGAAATCGCGCTACGGGGCGACCCGCATCGGCGTGTTCGTCGGCACCAGCACCTCCGGCATCCTGCAGACCGAGATCGCCTATCGTCATCGCGACCAGCAGGGGCGCCTGCCAGCCGAGTTCGACTACGCCGGCACCCACAACACCTTCTCGGTTGCCGACTTCACCCGCCGGCGGCTGGGCCTCGCCGGCCCGGCAGTCGCCGTGTCGGCCGCCTGCGCCTCGAGCGCGAAGGTGTTCGGCAACGCCGCGCGGATGATCGACAGTGGCCTGATCGATGCGGCGGTGGTCGGCGGCGTCGACAGCCTGTGCCTCACCACGCTCTACGGCTTCAACTCGCTGGAACTGATATCGAGCGACGTCTGCCGGCCGTTCGATGCCGAGCGCCGCGGGCTCTCGATCGGCGAAGCGGGCGGCTTCGCCATCCTCGAGCGACCCAGGGCCGACGGTGATCCCGACGCGATCCTTTTCGCCGGCATCGGCGAGTCGAGCGACGCACACCATATGTCGGCACCGCATCCGCAAGGCGCCGGGGCCCGCGCCGCCATGGAGCAGGCGTTGCAGTCGGCGGGGCTCGAGCCGCGCCACATCGACTACATCAACCTGCACGGCACCGGCACGCCGAGCAACGATGCAGCCGAAGACCAGGCGGTATCCGCCGTCTTCGGCGCAACGGTGCCGGCAAGCTCCACCAAGGGAGCCACCGGCCATACGCTGGGCGCCGCCGGGATCCTGGAGGCGATCGTCGCGGCGCTGGCGATCCGGCACGGCTTCGCCCCCGGGGGCATCAACACCGATCATCCGGATCCGGCGCTGCGCACGCGCTACCTGCGCAGCAACCTCGAACGCCGCATCGACTTCGCGCTGAGCAATTCCTTCGGCTTCGGCGGCGCCAACTGCTCGCTGGTCCTCGGCCGCGCCGCCGCGCTGGCGTCGGCCGCGCGCGAAGCACGTCCTGGCCGGCCGCGATGACGACGCCGACCGCCCAAGCGCTCGACGCCTGGATCGACAGCGTCGCGCTCGTCGGACCGGGACTGCCCGACTGGGCGGCCGCCCGCGAGGTGCTGCGCGGCGCCCGGCCTTGGCAGCATGCGGCCACCGTCTGCACCCTGCCGCCGATCCTGCCGCCGGCGGAGCGTCGACGCACCAGCCTGGCGGTGCGCATCGCTCTCGCGGCGGCCTACCAGGCGGTCGGCAACTGCTCGTTCGACGCCGCGCGGATCGCCTCGGTATTCACCTCCTCCGGCGGCGACGGCGTCACCTGCCACCTGATCTGCGAGGCGCTGGCGCAGGAGGATCGACGCATCTCGCCGACCCACTTCCACAATTCGGTGCACAACGCGCCGTCCGGCTACTGGGGCATCGCCATGCGGGCGGCCGCCGCCTCGACCAGTCTTTGCGGACACGACGCCAGCTTCGCTGCCGGGCTGCTCGAGGCGCTGTTGCAGGCGCGGGCGGCCTCGGCGCCAGTGCTGCTGGTCGCCTACGATGCGCCCTACCCCGAGCCGCTGCAGGCGTGCCGCCCCATTCCCGATGCCTTCGGCCTGGCGCTGGTGCTGTCGCCCGCATCGACGCAGCGTGCCAGCTTGCGCATGTCGCTGAGCATCGGCGCGGCCGCACCGACCCGGCTCGAGGACCCGGCGCTCGAGGCGCTGCGGCTGGCCGTCCCGACTGCGCGGGCACTGCCGCTGCTGCAGGCGATCGCGCGACAGGACGCGGCGACGGTGGTGATCGAGCATCTCGAGCCGGCGGCGGCAGGACTGCCGCCGTCGCGGCTGATCCTGTCGCTCGATGCCCCGGCGGCGGGCGACACCCGCGATTGCGACGCGGCCGGGGCCGCGTCGGCGGGGCGATGACCTTGCTCGATCACGCAGCCATTGCGGCGCGCGTTCCGCATGCCGGGCCGATGTGCCTGCTCGATTCGGTGGTCTGCTGGGACGAGCAGCGCATCGAGTGCCGTGCCGCCGGCCATGCGTCGCCGACGCACCCGCTGGCGCACGACGGCCGGCTGCCGGCAACCGCCGCCATCGAGTACGCCGCGCAGGCGATGGCCCTGCATGGCCGGCTGGTGCAGGAGCAGGCCGGCGCGGTCGCGGCACCGCGGCGCGGTTTCCTTGCCGCGCTGCGGTCGGTCAGGCTGCACTGCCGATGGATCGATGGCGCGGCCCCGCACCTGACGGTGCGCGCGAATCGCTTCGCTGGCGACGAGGTGCAGGTGCTCTACGACTTCGAAGTCGAAGCCGCCGGCCCGATCGCTGCCGGCCGCGCCGTGGTGGTGCTGGATGCATCGGCTCGCGACGCGGCGCCGGGCGGAGCGGCGAAGCCATGAACGTCGCGGTCAAACCGCTGCGGCGGGCGCTGGTGACCGGCGCCAGCGGCGACATCGGCGGCGCGATCGCGCGGCGGCTCGCCGCCGCCGGCCACCTGGTGATCTGTCATGCGGGCAGCGGCCTCGACAAGGCGCAGGCGGTTGCCGACGACATCGTCGCAGCCGGCGGCGAGGCCAGGGCGATTGCCTTCGACGTCACCGACGCCGAAGCCTGCCGGCGCGAGTGCGAATCGCTGCTCGCCGACGGCCCGATCCAGATCCTGGTCAACAACGCCGGCGCGCACGACGATGCCGTCTTCCCCGGCATGACGGCGGCGCAATGGTCGCGCGTCATCGACGTCAACCTCAACGGCTTCTTCAACGTCACCCACCCGCTGACGATGCCGATGCTGCGCACCCGTTGGGGGCGGATCATCAGCCTGTCGTCCATCGCCGCGCAGATGGGCAACCGCGGGCAGGTCAACTATGCGGCGGCCAAGGCCGCGCTGCACGGTGCCACGCGGTCGCTGGCGCTGGAATTGGCCAGTCGTGGCGTCACCGTCAACTGCGTCGCCCCCGGCATCGTCGCCGGCGCAATGGCGGCTGCTGCCTTCGACCAGCCGGCGATCGAGCGCCTGGTGCCGATGAAGCGCGCCGGTCGGCCGGAGGAGGTGGCCGCGCTGGTGGGCTTCCTGGCGTCGGAGGAGGCCGGCTACATCTCAGGACAGGTCATCGCGATCAACGGCGCGATGGCCTGAAGGCGGCGGCAGCGCAGGGGCATCGGTCTCGTCCAGCCATTCGCGCCATACCGCCACCAGCACCGCGAGGATCACCGGTCCGAGGAAGAGGCCGATCAGGCCGAAGGCCGCGAGGCCACCCAGGACACCGAACAGCACCAGCAGGAACGGAATGCGGGTCGCGCTGCTGATGACCAGCGGCCGGATCAGGTTGTCGACCCAGCTCACCACCAAGGCCCCCCACAACAGCAACCCGATGCCGGCGGTCAGTTCGCCGCTGACCAGCAGCCAGGCGCCGATCGACCCCCAGACGAAGGGTGCGCCGAATGGCAGCATCGCCACCAGTGCGGTCACCGCGCCGAACAGCACCGGTCCGTCGACGCCGGCCCACCAGTAGCCGAGGCCCGCGAGGGCGCCCTGCGCCAGGGCAGTGGCCACCAGGCCCCAGACCACCGCCTTGGTCATCGCGCCGGCCGCGGCGATGTAGCCCTCGACGCGCTTGCCGAGGAAGCGCCGCAGCACCCGCTGCGCCTGCCGGACCAGCGAATCGCCGTCGCGGTAGAGGAAGAACACGGTGAACAGCGCGAACGCGAGCTTGCCGGCGTTGCGGCCGACATCGCCGAGGATGTTGAGGATCTCGCCGGTGCGGGCCTCCATCCAGCCGGCGATCTGCGCGCGCAGCGCCGCCGGGTCGCGGTCCCACTGCTCCAGCAGCTGTCCCAGCCAGTCGCCCAGCCAGGGCAATTGCGCCAGCCAGTCGGGCAGCGCGTAGGGCCCGCGACCGACCAGCTGCACCACCGCCGCATAGGCGCCGGCGACCTCGCTGCGCAACAGCACCATCAGCCAGAGCACCGGCAGGATCACGGCCGCGACCAGCAGCAGCGTCATGACCAGCGCGCTGACGGTAGCGCCCGCATGCAACATGCCGCGCAGCCGGCGGTAGACCGGCCAGGTGAGGAACGCCAGGATCACCGCCCAGGCGATCGGCGACAGGAAGAGGCGCATCACCGCATAGCTGGCGACGACCAGGGCGCCGAGCAGCAGCGTCAGGATGATCCGGCGGGTGAGGATGGTGGCAGAGGGTTCGGGCATCTCGAGGTCGGCGACAACGTGCGCCTGGATTTTGACGCCTTTGCGCGCCACCGTCCGCAGCCCTGCCTTGACGTTTGTGTAACGATTTAGTGTAACCTTGCACCGATCGTTCCGCGGCCGCGGTGACGACGCCGATAACGAGATCACAGGAGACGAACATGCTGCGAAACTGCCTGTCCCTCGCCGTTGCCGTTCTGGTCGCCACCGCGGGCATCGCGCCGGCGGCCGCCCAGTCACCGGGCAAGCGCCTGATCCGCATCCACACCGCCGGCCCCAACGACCTCGGCGTCGACAACACCCTGCTCGCCCACGAGTTCGCCAACTACGTCAACGCCAACGTCGACACGCTGGAGGTGAAGGTCTTCGCCAACAGCCAGCTCGGCCAGTCGCGGGAGGTCATCGAGGCGATGCGCCTGGGCTCCGGCGCCGCCGGTACCAGCGGCGGCCCCGCGGAATATGCCTCCTTCGTGAAGCGGGTCGGCGTGCTGGGGCTGCCGTTCCTCTGGAAGAGCTACGACCATGCAACCAGCGTGCTGCAGGGCGAGGTCGGCACCGCGCTCGACCAGGACATGCAGAAGGCCGGCTTCAAGGTCCTCGCCTGGTCGGTGAGCTGGGGCTACCGCAACGTCGTCACGGCCAAGAAGGAAGTGACCAAGGCGGAGCATCTCAAGGGCCTCAAGATCCGCACTATTCCAACCAAGGTGTTCGTGTCGGCGATCAACGCCATGGGCGCCAACGCCACGCCGATGAACTTCGGCGAGATCTACACGTCGCTGCAAAGCGGCGTGCTCGACGGCTACGAGCACACCGCCGCCACGACCGTCTCGTTCAAGCTCAACGAAGTCGCCTGCTGCATCGCCATGACGCGGCACCTGATGGACCCGACCGTGCTGGTCTACTCGATGTCGGAATGGAAGAAGCTCAACGAGAAGGAACAGGCCGTCCTGCTCAAGGGCGCGCAGGAGGCGGCCGAGAAGGTCCGCTCGATGGCGCCTGCCAAGGAAGCGGAATCGCTCGACGCGGTGCGCAAGCTGGGCATGAAGGTGCATGACCTGGACACGGCGCCGCTGCAGAAAGCCGCAATGGCCGCGCAGGACGAACTCGCCAAGGAATTCGGCGCCGAGAACCTGCTCGCAATCATCCGCAAGCAGTAGGGGGCCCGGACCGGTGAGGCGCGCCCTGGCCGCGGCCGATCGCGGCGTCGAGCTGCTGGTCGCGGCGATCTTCGCGATCATGCTGGGCATCGGGCTGCTGCAGGTCTTCCACCGCTTCATGCTCAATTCGTCGCTGAGCTGGAGCGAGGAGGCGCAGATCTTCGGCCACATCTGGGTGGTCTTCCTGGGCATCCCCATCGCCTACCGCCGCGGCGCACACCTCTACATCGAGACCTTCCGCGACATGCTGCCGGCGCCGCTCGGCGCCACCTTCGACCTGCTGGTGGAGCTGCTGTGGGCAGCCTTCGCGGTGTCGCTGATGGTGCTCGGCTACCAGGTAGCCCAGGTCGCCGCGCTGCAGGATTCTCCCGGCCTCGAGATTCCGATGAGCTGGCCGTATTCGGGCATGGTCATCGGCGGCGCCTACCTGCTGCTGGTGGCCGTACAGCGCATAGTCGACTGGCGCCTGCGGTCGGGACGCCCGCCGCCGGCGCGCCCGCCGGCCGGCGACGCCACCCCGCCGGCAATGCCGGGCGGCCACGGCGGGATCGCGCCATGATCTGGTTCCTGTTCGCCCTGATGCTCGGCACCATGCTGCTGGGCGTGCCGATCCTGCTGTCGATCGCGCTGGTGGGCTACGTCGGCGTGGCAGCAGTCCCGGACCTGGTGCTGCCGCTGTTCGCGCAGAAGATG
>JAEZQX010000439.1 GCA_023441105.1 Pseudomonadota bacterium
AGGACCACGCCGGTCAGCGGCAGCGCCTCGTTGAAGGCCTTGGCGGTGTTGACCGCATCCTGGCCCTGCATGGCGTCGACCACGAACAGCGTCTCGACCGGCTTCAGCACCCGGTGCAGGGCCGTGATCTCCGCCATCATCGCCGCATCGATGCCGAGGCGGCCGGCGGTGTCGACGATCAGCACGTCGTGATAGTGGTTGCGCGCCCAGGTGACGGCCGCCCGCGCGATGTCCTCCGGCTTCTGGTCGGTCTGCGACGGGAAGAATTCCGCGCCGGCCTGGGCGGTGACGGTCTTCAGCTGCTCGATCGCGGCCGGCCGGTAGACGTCGCAGGAGACGGTCAGGACCTTCTTGCGCCGCGTCTCCCTCAGCCAGCGGGCGAGCTTGCCGACGGTGGTCGTCTTGCCCGCCCCCTGCAGGCCGGCCATCAGGATGATCGCCGGCGGCTGGCTGGCGAGGTCGAGCTCGGCGGTGCTGCCGCCGATCAGGTCGGTGAGCGCCTGGTTGACGACGCCCACCAGGGCCTGGCCGGGGGTCAGCGATTGCAGCACCTCCTGGCCGAGGGCCTTCTCCTTGACCGTCGCGATGAAGTCGCGCACCACCGGCAGCGCGACGTCGGCCTCGAGCAGCGCGATGCGGATCTCGCGCAGCATCTCCTGGGTGTTGGCTTCGGTGAGACGCGCTTCGCCGCGCATCGTCTTGACGACGCGGGCCAGTCTCTGGGAAAGGCTATCGAGCATGTCGGGGGTTCCATGAGCCGCGCCGCGGCGGTGTCTGCCGTCTGCGACGGCAACGGCGCAGGGCGTCGGGCGGGGGCATTGGCACAGCAGCGGCGGGGTAAACTGCCCGCGTGAGCATTGTACTGATTCTGTTCCTGCTGCCGGCGGCGCTCTACGCAGCCGTCTGGTGGCTGAGCCTGCGCGGCGGGCGCCGGACGCTCACCGCGAGCCTGCTTGCGCTCGCCCTGGCGCTGCACGCGGCCAGCTTCATCCTGCCGTGGCAGCCGGGCAGCTTCCATTACGGCTTTGCCAAGCTGCTGTCGGCCACGGTCTGGATCGGCGTGCTGCTGGTGTGGATCGAGAACACGCGGGTCGACCTCGGCGGCTTGCCGTCGCTGCTGGCGCCACTGGCCATCCTGCTGGTCGTGCTGCCCTACTTCTTCCCCGGCATCGCCTTCGACCTGCAGGCGCAGCCGCCGCTGTTCGTGCCGCACCTGATCGTCGGCACGCTCGCCTACGGGGTGATGTTCCTGGCCGCGATGCAGGCACTGCTGATGGCCGCCGCCGAGCATCGGCTGCATCCGCGCCGGCCGGCGGAGCGTCCCGGGCTGCTGACCGCGGTGCTCGCCCGTGGCGGCGGTCCGCTGCCGCCACTGATGGTGCTGGAGCGGATCCTGTTCCGGGTGATCACGGTCGGCTTCGGGTTCCTGCTGCTCACCACCGTGACCGGCATCGTCTTCTCCGAAGAGACGTTCGGCAAGCCGCTGCCGTTGAACCACAAGACCGTCTTCTCGCTGGTCGCCACCGTTTTCGTCGGGCTGCTGCTCGCCGGCCACTGGCTGTGGGGATGGCGGGGCCGCACCGCCATCAGGCTGACCCTCGGCGGATTCACGCTGCTGCTGCTGTCCTACGTCGGCAGTCGCTTCGTTCTCGAAGTCGTCCTGAGGCGCTTCTGATGGGCAAGATAGCCGCGCTGGTGCTGGTGGTGGTGGCCGTGATGCTGATCCTGCGCCTGATCGGCAATGCCAAGCGCCGCGTCGACGACTCCGCCGAAGGCGCGGCGGGCGGATCGCGGCCGGGGCACGGCCAGGGCGAGCGCGGCGATCGTGACGAGCGCCGCGACGGCGGCGAGCTGATGATGAGCTGCTCGGTATGCGGCGTCCACGTGCCGGCCTCCGACGCAGTCTTCGCCCGCGGCAAGGTCTTCTGCAGCACCGACCACCGCGATGCCGCCGAGCGGCATGGCGGTTGAGGCGCGCTTGCCGCCCGGCGTGAACCCCTCGTCCGGGCAGACGCGGGCAGGGGCAGCGACCGGCCCGGCCAGCCGCTATTTCGCGCAGCCGATGCCGTCGTTCTGGAAGTCGCTGCGCTACCTGTCGGATGCCCGGCTCACGGTCGCCGCCTTGCTGCTCGCCTACGTGCCCCTGCTGGGACGCGAATCGGCGCTCGAGCAGACCTTCGACAACCGGCTGTTCCTCGAGGTTTCCGCCGTCTACTTCGCCATCGCCATCGGTTTCTCCGTCGTCGTGCGAGTCCTGCCGCGCGGCTTCCACGTGCAGCTGCTGGGACAGGTCCTGGCCGACATCGTGGTGATCGGGCTGGTCATCTATGCCGCCGGCGGTGCCCGCAGCGGCCTCGGGGTGCTGATGATCACGCCGACCGCCGGCGCCGCCATCCTCTCGACGCCGCTGCTGTCGATGTTCATCGCCGCGTCGGCATCGCTGGTGCTGCTCGCCGAGAGCCTGTGGCGCAGCCTGGCGAAGCCGGACGGATCCGACGGCGGCCTGTTCATCGCCGCGGTCATCAGCGCCACGTTGTTCATCACCGTCATCATCGTCAACCGCCTGGCGCGCCGCCTGACCGACCAGGAGCGGCTGGCGTTCCGGCGCGGCCAGGACCTGCGCAACCAGCTGGCGATCAACGAGCTGGTGATCGCCGAGCTCGATCGCGGGGTGGTGGTCTTCAACCGCAAGGGCGGGATCAAGGCCATGAACCCGAAGGCGCGCGAGATCCTCGGCCTCGGGGGCGGCCTGCCCTTCGATGCGGTGGAACCGTCGCTGCTGGCGGCGCTGCGGGCGATGGTCGCCGGCGAGCAGCTGGTTGCCGACCTCACCGTCGGCGCCGACGGCGGCCGCAGAAGCCACATCCGCCCCCGCGTGCTCCCCG
>JAEZQX010000254.1 GCA_023441105.1 Pseudomonadota bacterium
GGCCGAATTCGCGGCAGCGTTGCGTCGCGAATTCGAGGCCCTGTCCCGCTGGCACGGCCTGTCGGTATACGACACGCTTCTGCCCGAGCTCGACCGGCTGAGCACCGGCTTCGTCGTCGCGGCCTTGCGCGAGCTCGGCTTCGACGAGCGCCGCGAGCGCCACTTCGACGCGGCCGGCGAAGCGCACCGGCTCGGCATCGCCGCCCGGCACCTGCGGCTGTTCTCGCGCCTGCTGGAGATCCTGGCGGAAGACGGGCTGCTGTCGCGACACGGCGACAATTTTTCGGTGGCCGCCTTTGCCGACCAACCGGCGCTGCCTGCCGGGCAGCTGGAAGCGCTCCTCGAACGTTTTGGCGACGTCGACGGCGAGCTGCGGATGCTGCGCCGCTGCGGCCAGGCGCTGGGCCAGGTGCTGCGCGGCCAGGTCGAGCCGCTGCACCTGCTCTTTCCCGGCGGTGCATTCGACGAAGCGCGCAAGCTCTACGTCGATTCGCCGTACGCGCGGACCTACAACGGTGCGATGGCTGCGGCCATCGCCGCGGCCATCGCGCAGCTTCCGGCCGGCGGCCGCCTGCGGATGCTGGAAATCGGCGCCGGCACCGGCGGCACCACGTCGTTCGTGCTGCCCCTGCTGCCTGCCGGCCGCGTCGACTACACCTTCACCGACCTGTCGCCGCTGTTCCTCGAGCGGGCGACGGAACAGTTCGGCGGCTATCCGTTCCTGTCCACCGCGCTGCTGGACATCGAGCAGGATCCGGCCGCTCAAGGCTTCGCGTCCGCCGGCTTCGACATCGTGATCGCCGCCAACGTGCTGCACGCCACGGCGGACCTCGCAGCCGTCCTGCAGCATGTCCGATCGCTGCTTGCGCCGCAGGGCTTGCTGTTCCTGCTCGAAGGGGTCGCGCCGGAGCGCTGGGTCGACCTGACGTTCGGTCTAACCGAAGGCTGGTGGCGCTTCGCCGACGCGGAGCTGCGCGGCAACTATCCGTTGATCTCCCGCCAGCGCTGGCTGGAGCTGCTCCAGGACGCCGGCTTCTGCGATGCGATCGCCTTGCCGGAGTCCGGCGAAGGTCGCGGGCAGGCGCAACAGGCGCTGCTGGCGGCGCGCGCGCCGCGACTTTCCCGGCAGTGGGCACTGGTGGGTGACGGCGGAGGCATCGGCGCGGCGCTCGCGCAGCGTCTTGCGGCGCGCGGCGAGCAGGTGGTGCGGCTCGACGGCGATGCATCGCCGGCTGCCGTTGCCGCAACCGATGTGATCGTCCATCTCGCCGCGCTCGAGCTGGCGGACCGCGCGGCAGACGATGCGGCGGCCTGCGAGCTTGCCGGCTCGCTTGCCTGCACCGCACCGCTGGCCTTGCTGGGCGAAGTCGGACGCAGCGGGCGCCGGCAATCCGTCTGGCTGGTGACGCGCGGCGTCCACGCGGTCGCAACCGCCGGCAGCGCGGCAGGTGGCGAGGCGGGTGGCAAGGCGGGTGGCGAGGCAGGCGTCAGCGCGGGCGCCCAGTGGCAGGCGCCGCTGTGGGGGGCAGGGCGGGTCTTCGCGCTCGAGCATCCGCAGGCCTGGGGCGGCCTGGTCGACCTGCCGGCTGCCGGCGACGACGCGGCACAGGCCGATCTCCTGCTGTCGGCAATCGACGCCGACGACGGCGAGGACCAGGCTGCCTGGCGCGAAGGCAGGCGCCATGTGCTGCGGCTCGTGCCTGCCGGCGAGACGCCGGGCGGCGAGGTGTCGGGCGGCGAGGTGTCGGGCTTGGCAACCGAGACCGCTCGCCCGCTCGAGGAGGCAGCCGATCGCCGCTTCGAATCGTTCGATCCGGAGGCGACCTATCTGGTCACCGGGGGCTACGGCGGCCTCGGCCTGGTGGTCGCGCAGTGGATGGCGCAGCGTGGCGCGCGCCACCTGGCGCTGCTGGGTCGCAGGCCGGATCCGCGGGCGCCGGGCGTCGCGGCGATCGAAGCCCAGGGCGCCTGCGTCCATCACCTGCAGGCGGATCTCGGCGACGAGGCCGGCCTGCGCGCCTGCCTCGAACGATTGGCAGCCGCTGCGCCACCGCTGCGCGGCATCGTGCATGCGGCGGCCGACCTGAGCGCCGCGCCGGTCATCGATCTCCAGCCGGCACAGGTGCAGGCGATGCTGCGCCCGAAGCTGCAGGGAACGGTGCTGCTGGAGCGGCTGGCTCGCTCGCAGGGGCTCGAGTTCCTCGTGCTGTTCTCGTCGACCACCGCGCTGCTCGGCGCCACCGGGCTGGCGCACTATGCCGCCGCCAATGCCTTCCTCGATGCCTTCGCTCGCTGCGCCGACCGCCCGGGGCGGCGCGTGGTCTCGATCGACTGGGGCGTGTGGGACGTGATGCGGCTGGCTTCGGCCGATCAGCAGCAGGCCTATCGCGATGGCGGGCATCGGCCGATGCCGGCGCCGGTCGCGCTCGCCGCACTGGCGCAGGCGCTCGGCGACGAGAGATCCAACGTCGTGGTGGCCGACATCGACTGGCAGATCTACCGGCCGCTGCACGAAGCGCGACGGCGCCGGCCGCTGCTGGCCCGCCTCGGCGGCCGATCGGACAAGGTCGCGACGGCGGATGCGGCAGCGGACGAGATGTCGAAAGATTACCCGGCCGGTGCCGGTCGTCCGGCGGCGCCGGCGGCGACGCCCGACCTGATCGCGCAACTCGACCAGGCGCCGCCGGAAGCGCGGCGGAACGTGCTGGTCGATTTCGTCAGCGGCGAAGTGGCCAAGGTGCTGGGCCTCGATCCGCGGCAGCCGGTGGCGACCACCACCGGGCTCTTCGACCTCGGCATGGATTCGCTGATGTCGGTCGAACTCAAGGGAAGGCTCGAGCGTGGCACGGGCCTGCGCCTGCCGGCCACGCTGACGTTCAACTATCCGAACGTGGCGGCGCTCGCCGGCTGCCTGCTGAAGCTGCTGCCGGAGGCCGCAGCCGCTGCCGCCGCCGGTGAGGCGGGGCGGTCGCCGCAGCGGCCCGGGCAGGCCGCGATGCCGGCATCGTCGGCGTCGCCGCAGGCTGCGACGGCGCCGCTTGGACTGCGGAGTGAAGGCGCTCCGGATCTCGACGAGCTCAGCGACGACGAGCTCGAGAGCCGCCTGCTGGCCCGGCTGGAGCAGGCGCAATGACCCGGGACAGGCGCGCCATGCTGCTGGCGATGGCGTTCATCGCCGTCTGGACGCTGGTCGAGCTGGTGGCCGCCGGCGTGCTGGCCCGCGTCTCGCCGTTCCAGGTCGTCTGGACCCGCTATGTCGTGCATCTGGCGCTGATGCTGCTGCTGTTCTGGCGCCGGCCGTGGTCGCTGTGGCGCACCAGCCGTCCCGTCTACCAGCTCCTTCGCTCGCTGCTGATGGTCGGCATGCCGGCGTCGTGGATCTTCGCCATGCAATCCGGCGTCGACGGCGGCCTGCTGATGGCCATCTTCTGGGTTTCGCCGCTGCTCGTGCTGGTGCTTGCCCGCCTGCTGCTCGGCGAGGTCGCGCCCGCCGGCATCTGGATCGCGGCGGGTGTCGGCTGGATCGGCGCCTTCCTGGTGCTGGGCCATGCCGCGATGCCGGCGTCGCCGATGTCGCTGATCCTGCCGCTGGCGATGGCTCTGAGCTTCAGCCTCTACGTGGTGATGACGCGTTCGCTCCGCGACGAGGGCACGCCGCCGAACCTGTTCTACAGCGCCGGTGGCGTCGTGCTCTTCCTGACGCCGTTCATGCCGGTCGTGTGGACGACGCCGGCCGCGTCGGATCTCCTGGTCATGGCAGCGGTCGGGGTGCTCGGTTTCCTGTCGCTGCTGGCGCTCGATCGCATGGCCGCCGAGGTCGCCGTCTCGCGCACGGCGCCGGTGCTGTACCTGCAGGTGCCGGCGACGATCGTGCTGCTGGCGGCGGTCGGCGGCGGCGTCACCTGGCGCATGGCGGCTGGCCTGCTGTTGATCGCCCTTGCTGCCTGGTGGACCTGGTCGCGCGATCACCGGGTCGGCGATCGGGCCGCCGGGGCTGCCGCGCCTGCCGTCTCGAATCGATCTTCCGTGGGGAGCCTGCATACGCCATGAATCCGCGACCGACCCAAGCCGAGCCGCTGCCCCCGCCCTCCGATCGCCGGCAATTGCTGCAAGGCGCGCTGGCCACCATCGAGCGCCTGCAGGCGAGGCTGGACGAAGCGGAGCGCGTGAAGCGCGAGCCGATCGCCATCGTCGGCATGGCGTGCCGCGCGCCCGGCGGCGTGGTCGACGCCGAGAGCTACTGGCGGCTGCTCGCCGAGGGGCGCGACGTCGTCGGCGAGGTGCCGCCGGATCGCTGGGATGTCGCTGCCTACCACGATCCGGATCCGGACAAGCCAGGCAAGGCGCGCACCAGGAGCGGCGGCTTCCTCGACGACATCGACGGCTTCGACCCCGGCTTCTTCGGCGTCTCGCCGCGCGAAGCGGTCGGGCTCGATCCGCAGCAGCGGCTGCTCCTCGAGACTTCGTGGGAGGCCCTGGAGGATGCGGCGATCCCGCCTGCCGGACTCGACGGCAGCCAGACCGGTGTCTTCGTCGGCATCACCTCCACCGACTACGCGCGCCGCATCGACGTCATGGATCCCGCGCGCAGCGACATCTATCTCGCCACCGGCACGGCGCTCAATGCCGCTGCCGGCCGCATCTCGTTCACGCTCGGGCTGCAGGGCCCGTGCATGGCGATCGACACCGCCTGCTCGTCGTCGCTGGTGGCGATCCACACCGCCTGCCAGAGCCTGCGCGGGCACGAGAGCGACCTGGCGCTGGCCGGCGGCGTCAACGTGATGCTGGCCCCGGAGGCCTACATCCTCATCTCCAAGTGGGGGATGCTGTCGCCGGATGGCCGCTGCAAGACCTTCGACGATGCCGCCAACGGTTTCGTGCGCGGCGAGGGCTGCGGCCTGGTGGTGCTGGAGCGCCTCTCGGACGCGCTGGCCAACCGCCGGCGGATACTGGCGGTCATCCGCGGCTCGGCGATCAACCAGGACGGGCGCTCGAGCGGCCTGACCGCACCGAACGGCCTGGCGCAGCAGGCGGTCGTGCGGCGGGCACTGGCCGCAGCCGCCATGCGGCCGGCCGAGGTGAGCTATGTCGAGGCCCACGGCACCGGCACGTCGCTCGGCGATCCGATCGAAGTCGAGGCGCTGGCGACGGTCTACGGCGAAGGCCGGTCGACGGACCAGCCGCTGGAGATCGGCTCGGTCAAGAGCAACATCGGCCATCTCGAGGCGGCTGCCGGGGTGATGGGCATGTGCAAGGTGGTGCTGGCGCTGCAGCACCGGCAGATCCCGGCCAGCCTGCATGTAAAGCAGCCGACCCGCGCGATCGACTGGGACGCGATCCCGGTGCGCGTCGCCACGACGCTGCACGAGTGGCAGCCGCCCACCGGGCGCCGCATCGCCGGCGTCAGCGCCTTCGGCTTCAGCGGCATGAACGCCCACCTGTTGCTGGAAGAGGCACCGGCGACCGGCGCACGGCTGGGGCACGGCCTGGTCGACGCCACTGCCGAGG
>JAEZQX010000338.1 GCA_023441105.1 Pseudomonadota bacterium
CCAGTACCCAGGGCGTGGGCGGGGCGAGTCCTGCATCGGCAAGCAGGTCGTCGACCGACACGCCACGCCAGCGGGTATCGAAGCGGCTCCACTGCGTCACGCAGTGGATGTCGCGGACGACCTCGGACATCGGCAGGCGGTTGAAGGCCTCCCAGTCCCATGCCTTCACCGGCCGCGGTCCGACGCGCAGCATGAAGCGCCATTGCGCCAGGTCGACGCGCGGCGTCGGCCCTGCGGACAATACCGGAAAATCCTCGCTCAGGTACTGGCCCGGCGGCAGCCTCCCGGCTTGCGTTGCCGGGGACCTGCGCTTGCCGGTGAATCCGCGGGTTGCCATCGAGCCTGCTCCTTAAGCGCTGCTTCCGCACGCAGCCAATCCATTTCCCACACCTCAGGCCTTGCCGCGCTCCTCGAAGGCGAGTCGCACGGCCAGGGCTGCCAACACCAAGCCCATCAGGTAACGCTGCGCCAGCAGCCCGCCGCGGTTGCGGCCGAACCAGCCGGCAATGCCGGCCGCCGACAAGGCGATCAGCAGGTTCACCGTGAAGCTCACCGCGATCTGCACGCAGCCGAGCGTCACGCTCTGCAGGAACACCGAGCCGTGGTCCGGCACGATGAACTGCGGGAAGATCGCCAGGTAGAAGACGGCGATCTTCGGGTTCAGCAGGTTGGTGAGGAAGCCCATCAGGAACAGCCTGCGCGGCCCATCCGGCGGCAGCTGCCGCGCCTCGAACGGCGAGGCCGCACCGGGGCGCACGGCCTGCCAGGCGAGCCACAGCAGGTAGATGGCGCCCGCCCACTTCAGCAGCTCGTACGCCAGGGGGATGGCCAGGAACAGTGCCGACAGCCCCGCTGCCGCCGCGAACATGTGCACCAGGAAGCCGGCTACGACGCCGCACAGCGAGATCACGCCGGCGCGTCGACCCTGGCAGACGGAACGCGAGATCAGGTAGATCATGTTCGGCCCCGGCGTGAGCACCATCAGCAGCGCCGCACCGGCAAACAGCAGGAGGTTGTCGTGCGCGATCATCGCCGGCAACGGTCAGGCCTGGCCGAGGACACGGATCGGCTTGCCTTCCCTCCAGGCGAGGATGGCCGCCAGCGCGTTGCGGTAGAAGGCAGTCATGTTCTCCGGCGTCACGTAGCCAAGATGCGGCGTCAGGACCAGGTTGTCGAGACCGCGCAGCGGATCGTCGGCCGGCAGCGGCTCGCGACGGAACACGTCGAGCCCTGCCCCGGCGATCCAGCGCTCCCGCAACGCCTCCTCCAGGGCCCCCGGCTCGATCAGCTCGGCGCGGGCGGTGTTGACCAGGAAGGCGCCCGGCTTCATCGAGCGCAGGTGCGCGCGGCGGACGATGGCGCTGGTCTCGGGCACGTGCACCAGATGCAGGCTCACCACGTCGGACTCGCGGAACAAGGTCTCGAAGTCCACGCCCTGCGCCCCCGCCTGGGCGGCGCGTTCGGCGCCGAGGTTGCGGTTCCAGGCGCGCACCTGCATGCCGAACGCCGCGCCGATGCGCGCGACCTGCGTCCCCAGGTGCCCGAGGCCGACGATGCCGAGGCACTTGCCGGCCAGCAGGCTGGGCATCGCCGTCTGCCAGCGGCCCTGCGTCACCGCCTGGTGCTCCTGCGGGATGCGCTTGGCCAAGGCCAGGATCAGCGCCCAGGCAAGCTCCGCCGGCGCCGAACCGGACGCGTCACCCGGCGCGCCGCAGACCATGATGCCGCGCCTGCGGCAGGCCTCGAGGTCGATGGACGCGTTGCGCATGCCGGTGGTGACCAGCAGCCGCAGGTTCGGCAGGCGGTGCAGCAGGCTCGCCGGAAAGCGCGTGCGTTCGCGCATGGCGACGATGACATCGTAGGGCTCGAACATGCGCTGTCGCTCATCCTCGGAGTCCAGCGGCTCGTGCAGCACGCGCAGCTCGGTCGCCGGCGGCAGCCGGTCCCAGCCCGCGGCCTGTTCGGCGACATGGAGGTAGTCGTCCAGGATCAGCACCTTCATGCTGCCGATGGTACGACGAAGGGACGAAGGGACGAATGGCGAACCGGCGAGTGCCGGCGAGGAGCTCACGTCGACCCGGGTCTCTTGCACGGCCCCGCCTGCATCAGGCAGGATGCAGGTTCGCCGCCGAACCCACTGCGGCGTCCCTGCAATCGAGGAGACGAGATGATCAAGGTCAGCGTGATGTACCCCAACACCCCGGGCGCCCGGTTCGACCATGACTACTACCGCGACAAGCACATGCCGCTGGTCAAGAGCAGGATGGGCGACCACTGCAAGTACTACACGGTCGACAAGGGCATCGCCGGCGGCGAGCCGGGCGCACCCGCCACCTACGTGGGCATGTGCCACATCTTCTGCGATTCGGTGGATGCCTTCCAGGCCGGCTTCGGTCCGCACGCCGGCGAGATCCTGGGCGACATCCAGAACTACACCGACCTCAGCCCGGTCATCCAGATCAGCGAGGTGGTGGTGGGCCTTCCCTAGTCCAGGATCAGGCCTCGCTCGCCTGGGCGCGCAGCGGATTTACCACTCGGACAGTGCCGTACGACTGTCCATGGGACAGGTCTTCAGAGTACAGAACTCCTGCGCCAGAGACCTGTGCTGCGCGAATCACGAGGGCGTCCCAGAACGAGATTCGATACCGTGCCTCGAGATCGAGCGCCTCCAGGATCGACTCGCCGTCATTGACGACGACGTGCCACTTCAGGTAGTCGGCGACGATCTCGCCTGTCGTTCTGGCGTCGAGCGGCCGACCCGCCTTGCGGCGCAAGTTGACGGAAAATTCCTGCAGGACCTGCGTACTCAGGACGCCGGTCCGGGTTCGCCACAACTCCTCCACGATCGTCCTTGCGCGCTCGTGCTTGGTCCCTGCCGACACGTCGTGGGCATACATGAGGATACTGGTATCGACGAAGTACCTATCGCTCATGGAGTTCGTCGCGGGACTTCGGCGGCGTCCATTGGAGGTCGAGACCATCACGAAGTCGCGCGAGGGCGCGCCGACGAGCCTGGTCGAAAGCCTTGCGTTCACGCACGATTGCTTCCAGCCGGTCGGCAAGAAGGGCACTGATCGACCGCCCCTCTTCGGCGGCAACCACGCGGGCTTCTCGAAGCAAATCCGCGTCGAGTTTCAGGGTGACGTTGGTTTTCATGAGCCCAGCTGGCACGTGAAATAGGTGCTGCACCATTTTACGTGCGAAGCCCCACGGCGATCAGCCTGCGGTCCTGTCCGGTAAGCGGATCAGCTTGGCGTCCACTACTGTATTAATATACAGTGCCAACGATAGAGCTGCCCCTGCGTTCCGCCGCCTTCGGCGCAACGCGCCTTCGCGATGATCTCCCCCTACGCAGAGCTGCATTGCGTAACCAACTTCTCCTTCCTGCGCGGTGCGTCCCATCCGGAGGAGCTGGTGGACCGCGCCCGGGAACTGGGCTATTCGTCGCTGGCCATCACCGATGAATGCTCGCTGGCGGGCGTGGTGCGGGCGCACCTGCAGGCTCGCAGCAGCAATTTCCGGATCATCGTCGGCGCCGAGTTCTCGGCGGCGGAACTGGTCGCGCCGGATCCGACTGCGGCGTGCGACCCGGCTGCGGTTCCTGCCGATGCCGGCCGTTTTGGCGGAGATCCCCGTGTCGATCCCGGCAGCGACACCGCCAGCCATTTCTCGGCGCGTCTCGCCACGCCGCGGCTGGTGCTGCTCGCACGCGACCGCAACGGCTACGGCAACCTGTCGCAGCTGATCACCCGGGCGCGACGCCGCGCGCCCAAGGGCACCTACCGGCTGCTGCCGGAGGACCTGGAGACGGGCATCGCCGGTTGCATCGCCCTGTGGGTGCCGCGACATGGCGAAGCGGAGCCGGCGCTGCTGCAGCAGGCGCGCTGGCTGCGCGAGCGTTTCGGCAGCGACGGCTGGCTGGCCACCGAGTTGCTCGCGCTCGGCAACGACCTCGCGTGGCTGGAACGACTCAGGCAGGTGGAACGGCAAAGCGGCGTGCGGCTGGTTGCTGCCGGCGACGTCCACTTCCACGTGCGGTCGCGCAAGAGCCTGCAGGACACGTTGACCGCCATCCAGCTCAACAAGCCGGTGGCGGAGGCCGGCTTCGCCCTCGCATCCAATGCCGAGCAGCATCTGCGCAGCCGACTGCGTCTGGCCCAGGTCTATCCGGTGCGGCTGATGGAAGAGACGCTGGAGATCGTGGCCCGCTGCACCTTCTCGCTGGAGGAGCTGCGCTACGAGTATCCCGAGGAGATCGTGCCGCCAGGCGAAACCGCCTCCTCCTGGCTGGAGAAGCTGACGCTCGAAGGCGGCCGGATGCGCTTCCCGGAGGGCATGCCGGAATCCGTCAGCCGCCAGATCCGCCACGAGCTCGAGCTGATCGCGGAGCTGCGCTACGAGCCCTACTTCCTCACGGTGGCCGACATCGTCAGGTTCGCCCGCAACGAAGGCATCCTGTGCCAGGGCCGCGGCTCGGCCGCCAACTCCGCCGTCTGCTATTGCCTCGGCATCACCGAAGTCGATCCTTCGCGCACCAGCGTGCTCTTCGAGCGCTTCATCAGCAAGGAGCGCAACGAACCGCCGGACATCGACGTCGACTTCGAGCACCAGCGCCGCGAAGACGTGATGCAGTACATCTACCGCAAGTACGGGCGGGACCGCGCGGCGCTGACCGCCACCGTCATCTGCTACCGGTCGCGCTCGGCGTTGCGCGATGTCGGCAAGGCGCTGGGCATCGACCTGCAGCGCATCGACCAGTTCACCCGCAACCAGCAATGGTGGGACGGCCGCCAGCTACGCGCCGATCGCCTGCGCGACGCCGGCTTCGATCCGGACTCGCCGGTGGTGCAGCACTGGATGGAGATCGCGACCGTGCTGATGACCTTCCCTCGCCACCTGTCGCAGCACACCGGCGGCTTCGTCATCGCCCGCGATTCGCTGTCGCGGCTGGTGCCGATCGAGAATGCGGCCATGGTCGACCGCAGCGTGATCCAGTGGGACAAGGACGACCTCGATGCGCTGGGCCTGCTCAAGGTCGACGTGCTGGCGCTGGGCATGCTCTCGGCCATCCGCCGCGCGCTCGAGCTGTTGTCCCGGCGGCGCGGCGCGGCATTCCGGATCCAGGACATACCTGCGGAGGATCCGGAGACCTACGAGATGATCTGCCGTGCCGACACCGTCGGCGTCTTCCAGATCGAATCGCGCGCGCAGATGAGCATGCTGCCGCGCCTGCAGCCGCGTCGCTTCTACGACCTGGTGATCGAGGTCGCGCTGGTGCGGCCGGGTCCCATCCAGGGCGGCATGGTGCATCCCTACCTGCGGCGCCGCCAGGGCCTCGAGGCGGTGGAGTACCCCAAGCCGGAGATCAAGCCGGCGCTCGAGCGCACGCTCGGCGTGCCCATCTTCCAGGAGCAGGTGATGCAGGTCGCCATCATGGCCGCCGGCTTCACGCCCGGCGAAGCCGACCAGTTGCGGCGCTCGATGGCAGCCTGGAAGCGCAGCGGAGGGCTGCATCATTTCCAGGAGAAGGTGATCGGCGGCATGCTCGAACGCGGCTACGAGCTCGAGTTCGCCCAGCGCATCTTCAACCAGATCGAAGGCTTCGGTTCGTACGGCTTTCCGGAAAGCCATGCGGCCAGCTTCGCGCTGCTGGTCTACGTCTCCTGCTGGCTCAAGCGCCACGAGCCGGCGGCATTCCTCGCCGCGATGCTGAATTCGCAGCCGATGGGCTTCTATGCGCCGGCGCAGCTGGTGCGCGATGCGCGCGAGCATGGCATCGAAGTCCGGCCGGTGGACGTGCTGATCAGCGAATGGGAATCGACGCTGGAAGAGCGCACCGCCGCGCCCGCCAGCGTCAGCGACGGCGTCGACTATCGTCCGCAGCCGGCGGTGCGCCTGGGCCTCGACCGGGTCCACGGTCTCGCCGAAGCCGCCGGCCGCCGCATCCTCGCCAGTCGCGAACAGGCCCGCGCCCGCGCATCCGGCAGCAGCGACCCGCCGTGGCAAAGCGTGGAAGCGTTTGCCCTGCAGGCGCAACTGAACCAGAAGGAGCTGCAGGCGCTGGCGCGTGCCAATGCCCTGGCGGGCCTGGCCGGTCACCGGGTCAATGCCGCCTGGCAGGTGGCCGGCATCCGGCAAATGCCGGCGCTGCTGGCGACGACGCAGGTCGATGAAGCGCCGGTCGAGCTGCCGGCGCCGACCGAAGCCGAGGACACCATGGCCGACTATCGCTCGCTCGGCATCCCCATGGGCCGCCATCCGCTGTCGCTGCTGCGGCCGCAGCTGTCACGCTACCGGGTGGTGCCGGCGGAAGTGCTGCGCACCTATCCCCACGGCCGCCTCGCTCGCGCGAGCGGCCTGGTGACGCACCGGCAGCGGCCGGAGACCGCCAGCGGCGTCGTCTTCCTCACGCTCGAAGACGATACCGGCGCGGTGAACGTGATCGTCTGGCCGGACCACCTGGAGCGCTATCGCAGCGCGGTGCTCGGCGGCAGCCTGCTGACCGTCTACGGCACCTGGCAGCGGGACACCGAAACCGGCGGCCAGGTGATGAACCTGCTGGCGCAGCGCATCGTGGATCACAGCCACCTGCTGGGGGGACTGGCGGTGCGGAGCAGGGATTTTAGGTAGATCCCCCCTTGGCGCGCTTCGCCGCCCTACCCCCCTTACTGACGCGCGGAGCGCTTCAGTAAGGAGGGCGCCGCCAGAGGCCGGGCGAAGCCCGATCCTCGGCGGCTGCTGGGTGTGCGGCGGTCAGGCTTGCGGCGGTTGAGGCCGGGCTTGGCAGAATGGCACCCGATGCCGGGGACGAGGGGGCGCCGGCAGCGGCCGGGCAAAGCCCGTTCCGCGCCGGCCGCTGGGTGTGTGGCGATGAGTGGTGCGGAGATTGAGGCCGGATTTGGCTGAGTGGCACGAGGGACGAAACGGGAAGGTCGTGGATACAGGTACGGATGAGGTTGAGGCACTGGATTCGGTGAGCGGGGCGGCGGCGGCGCGCTCGGGCGATCCGCTGCCGGATGCCATCGCCGGGACGATGCTGGCCGGCTTCGACCGCCACTACGCGCTCTTTCGCTACAACGCGCAGCAGGCCAAGGCCTGCTTCGAGGCGGGCGACTGGCACGGCATCCGCCGGCTGGCCCGCGAGCGGATCACCTTCTACGACCAGCGGGTGCGCGAGGCGGTGCAGACCCTGCGCCGGGAATTCAGTGCCGGCGACTTGCGCGATGCGATGTGGGCGACGGTCAAGCGCCGCTACGTGGCGCTGCTGGCCGAACACAAGCAACCCGAGCTGGCGGAGACCTTCTTCAATACCGTCAGCACCAAGATCCTCGACCGCCGCTACTTCCACAACGACTTCATCTTCGTGCGGCCGGGCGTGGCCACCGATTACCTGGACTCGTCGCCGCCTTCGTTCCGTTCCTACTACCCCGCCGAGGGCGGCTGGGAGAAGGCATTTCGCCAGATCATCATCGACCTCGGCCTGGCCTGCGCCTACCAGGACATCGACCGCGACCTCGGCTTCGTCCTCGCCGCCGGCCGCCGCCTCCTGAAATCCGACTTCGCGCCGGCCAGCGACTGCCAGATCAACGTCCTGCGCTCGCTGTTCTTCAGGAACAAGGCGGCCTACCTGCTCGGCCGCCTGGTCAACGACGGCGAAGTCGAGCCGTTCGCGATCCCGATCCTGCGCGACCAGCGCGGGCAGCTGTACCTGGACACGGTGCTGTTCGGCACCGAGCGCATCGAGGCGCTGTTCAACTTCTCGCGCGCCTACTTCATGGTCGACATGGAAACGCCCTCGGCCTGCGTCCGCTTCCTGCAGACCCTGATGCCGACCAAGCCGCAGTCCGAGCTCTACACCATGCTCGGCCTGCACAAGCAGGGCAAGACCCTGTTCTACCGCGACCTGCTGCAGCACCTGCGTCATTCCACCGATCGCTTCATCGTCGCTCCGGGCATCGAGGGGCTGGTGATGGGCGTCTTCACCCTGCCCTCCTTTCCGTTCGTCTTCAAGTTCATCAAGGACCGGCGGCGCAAGGACGTGTCCCGGGAACACGTCGAAGGCCGCTACCAGCTGGTCAAGGCGCACGACCGCGTCGGCCGGATGGCCGATTCCTGGGAATATTCCGACGTGCCGTTTCCCAAGGACCGGCTGGATCCGGCGCTGCTGGAGGAGCTCCGCCAGTCGGCCCCGTCGCTGCTCGAGGACGAGGGCGAGCGGCTGGTGCTGCGCCACCTCTATATCGAGCGCCGGATGGTGCCGCTCAACATCTACCTGGAGGAGGCTGACGAAGACGAGCGCGACCGGGCACTGCGCGAATACGGCCAGGCGATCAAGGAGATGGTGGCGGCCAACATCTTCCCGGGCGACATGCTCTACAAGAACTTCGGCGTCACCCGCCAGGGCCGTGTCGTCTTCTACGACTACGACGAGGTGGCCTATCTCACCGAATGCAACTTCCGCCAGGTCCCGCCCGCGCGGACGCCGGAGGACGAGATGGCCGCCGAGCCCTGGTATCCGATCGGTCCGCACGATGTCTTTCCGGAAGAGTTCGGCACCTTCCTGCTCGGCAATCCGAAGATCCGCGGCCCGTTCCTGCGCTATCACGCCGACCTGCTGACGGTCGACTACTGGCAGTCGCGCCAGGCGCGGATCCGGGCAGGGCTGCTGGAAGACGTCTTCCCCTACCCCGATAGCCTGCGCTTCCGCGGGCAATCCCAGGCCATGGCGTTACCATGAAACCCTGAGCGGCGGTGCGGCGGCAGCGGCTGCTTCGCCCGCTGCGCCACGGCCTCTGAACAGACTGGAGAAATCGACATGGAAGATCCGATCGTCATCGTCTCGGCCGCGCGCACCCCGGTGGGCGGCATGATGGGCGAGCTCTCGGGGCTCGCCGCCACCGACCTCGGCGCAACCGCCATCCGCGCCGCCGTCGAGCGCGCCGGACTGCAGCCGGCCCAGGTGCAGGAAGTGATCATGGGCTGCGTGCTGCCTGCCGGCCTCGGCCAGGCGCCGGCGCGCCAGGCGCTGCTCAAGGCAGGGCTGCAACCCGCCACCGGCGCCACCACCATCAACAAGGTGTGCGGCGCGGGCATGAAGGCCGCCATGCTGGGCCACGACCTGATCCTGGCGGGCAGCCAGGAGGTGGTCGTCGCCGGCGGCATGGAGAGCATGAGCAACGCCCCCTACCTGATGCTCAAGGGCCGTGGCGGCTACCGCTACGGCCATTCGACGCTGTTCGACCACATGGCCTACGACGGCCTCGAGGATGCCTACGACAAGATGCCCAACGGCGGCGGCAAGTCGATGGGCACCTTCGCCGAGGACTGCGCCGCCAAATACGAGTTCAGCCGCGAGGCGCAGGACAAGTACGCCATCGAATCGTCGCGCCGCGCGCGCGCCGCCAATGAGGATGGTTCGTTCAAGTGGGAGATGGCGGCGGTCACCGTCAGCGGCCGCAAGGGCGAGACGACGATCGAGCGCGACGAGGCGCCCTTCAAGGTGAACCCGGAGAAGATCCCGACCTTGAAGCCGGCGTTCCGCAAGGATGGCACGGTGACCGCGGCCAGCTCGTCGTCGATCTCGGACGGCGCCGCGGCGGTGGTGCTGATGCGCCGCTCCATGGCCGACAAGCTCGGCGTCAAGCCGATCGCCACCATCGCCGGGCACGCCACCCACTCGCAGGAGCCGCAATGGTTCACCACCGCCCCGGTGGGTGCCATCGAGAAGCTCTACCGCAAGACCGGCTGGAACACCGGCAGCGTCGACCTGTTCGAGATCAACGAAGCCTTCGCGGTGGTGGCGATGGCGGCGATGAAGGAACACGACATCCCGCACGACCGGATCAACATCCACGGCGGCGCGGTGGCGCTGGGCCATCCGATCGGCGCCTCCGGCGCCCGGCTGATCGTGACGCTGCTCGGCGCGTTGCGCAAGACCGGCGGCAAGCGGGGCGTCGCCTCGCTGTGCATCGGCGGCGGCGAGGCCACGGCCATCGCCGTCGAGATGGCCTGACGGAGGCCAGGTCTGGCATGCCGACAGCCCTGATCATCGGTGCCTCGCGAGGCATCGGCCTGGAGTTCACCCGCCAGTACCGGGAAGCCGACTGGCGGGTGTTCGCCACCTTCCGCAGCGAGGCCGACCGGCTCCAGCTGCGGGACATGGGCGCGCAGACCCTCAAGCTGGACGTGCTCGACCCGAGCGACCTCGCCGGCATGAGCTGGCAGCTCGACGGCGAGGACGTCGACGTGATGGTGATGAACGCCGGCGTCTACGGCCCCCGCACCAGCCACATCCAGAAACCGCCCAGCGACCAGGAATTCGACCAGGTGATGCGCACCAACGTGTTGTCGGCGATGCGGCTGATGCCCCTGGTCGGCCCGCTGCTCACGCGCACCCGCGGCACCCTCGCCTTCATCTCCAGCCGCATGGGCTCCATCGCCGAAACCGGCGCCAGCTACGGGATGCTCTACCGGGTCTCGAAATCCGCGGTCAACATGGTAGGCAAGCTCGCCCACACCGATCTCGCGCCCCAGGGCATCCGGGTGATCTCGCTGCATCCGGGCTGGGTTCGAACCGACATGGGCGGGCCCAACGCGGATGTCGATGTCGACGCGAGCGTCGCCGGCATGCGCCGCGTGATCGGCGAGCCGGTCGCCTATCCCGGCGGCGGCTTCTACGACTACCGCGGCCAGTCGCTCGCCTGGTAGCCGAAGCCATGCAACCGAGCTACGACCTCGCCATGGTGCGCGACGCGGTGCGCGCCTTCGTCGTCGACAACATCGCCCCCCATGCCGCGGCCTGGGACCGCGACCACACCTTTCCGAAGGAGGCGCTCGAGGGGCTGGCGGCGCTCGGCTGCTTCGGCATCGCGGTGCCGGAACAGTGGGAAGGCGCCGGGCTCGACTACACGGCGATGGCCGTCATCCTCGAGGAGATTGCCGCCGGCGACGGGGCGACCTCCACCATCATCTCGGTCAACAACTGCCCGGTCTGCTCCATCCTGATGGCATGGGGCAACGACCAGCAGAAGGAGCGCTGGCTCAAGCCGCTGGCCAGCGGCCGCATGCTGGGCGCGTTCTGCCTCACCGAGCCCCAGGTGGGCTCGGACGCCTCGGCCCTGCGCACCACCGCCAACCCCAGGGCCGACGGCAGCGGCTACGTCATCAACGGCGTCAAGCAGTTCATCACCTCCGGCAAGCACGGCGACGTCGCCATCGTCATGGCGGTGACCGACCGCGCCGCCGGCAAGCGCGGCATCTCGGCCTTCCTGGTGCCGACCGATTCGCCCGGCTACCAGGTCGCCCGGCTCGAAGCCAAGCTCGGCCAGCATGCCTCCGATACCGCCCAGGTGCGGTTCGAGGACTGCTTCGTGCCCAAGGAGAACCTGATCGGCGAGGCCGGCGCCGGCTACCGCATCGCGCTGTCGGGACTCGAAGGCGGCCGCATCGGCATCGCCTCGCAGGCAGTCGGGATGGCCCGCGCAGCCTTCGACGCCGCCCTGCTCTATGCCAGGCAACGCGAGGCCTTCGGCCAGCCGATCTTCAACCACCAGGCGGTGCAGTTCCGCCTGGCGGAGATGGCGACGCAGATCGAGGCCGCGCGCCAGCTGATCGCGCATGCCGCCCGCCTGAAGGATGCCGGCCTTCCGTGCCTCAAGGAGGCGGCGATGGCCAAGCTGTTCGCCTCCGAGATGGCCGAGCGCGTCTGCTCCGATGCCATCCAGGTCCACGGCGGCTACGGCTATGTGAGCGACTTTCCGGTCGAACGCATCTATCGCGACGTCCGCGTCTGCCAGATCTACGAAGGCACCAGCGACATCCAGAAAATCCTCATCGGCCGCGCCCTGGCGGCCGGCTGACCGCAACCCGGGAGCATCCATGACGACGAGCACGCCTGCCCGACAGGTCGATTTCTATTTCGATTTCAGTTCGCCCTATTCCTACCTGGCGGCGGAATCCATCGACGAGCTGGCCACGCGCCACGGCTACACCGTCAACTGGATTCCGATGATGCTGGGCGTGATCTTCAAGGAGACCGGATCGGCTCCGCTCACGCAACAGCATCCCTGGCGCGCCAGTTACGCGGTGATGGATTTCAAGCGCAGCGCCGAGATGGCCAGCGTGCCCTTCCGCTATCCGTCGCGCTTCCCGCAGGCGAGCCACAACGCCGCCCGCGTCCTGCTGTGGCTGCAGCAGACGGCGCCGCAGAAGGCCCGCGCCTTCGCGCTCGCCGTCTTTCGCAGCCTGTTCGTGCACGACGGCGACATCCAGGATGCCGACAACCTGGCGGCCATCGGCCGGACGCTCGACATCGACGAGGCCGGCCTGCGGGCGGCGATCCAGGATCCGGCGATCAAGCAGCGGCTGGCGCAGAACAACGAGGCCGCCACGGCTCGCCAGGTGTTCGGCGCCCCGACCTTCTTTGTCGGCAGCGAGCAGTTCTGGGGTCATGACCGCATGGGGCAACTGGAGCGGCGGCTGCAGCAGTCGCCGGCGGCATGAACGCCCACGTGATCGCGGCCTCGCCCTCCCTGGTCCGCCCGGAAGCCGTCATCTTCGACTGCGACGGCGTCCTGGTCGACAGCGAGCCCATCACCTGTGGCGTGCTCACCGAGATGCTGGTCGAGCTGGGACTGGACTTCGACCTGGAGCGCACCATCCGGACCTTCATGGGCAAGTCGGTGAAGGACGAGATCATCGCCATCGAGGCGATGATCGGCCGCAGGCTCGAGGACGACTGGCATCCGCAGTTCTGTCGCCGACGCGACGAGGCGCTGGCGGTGCGGGTGCGCGAGGTGGTCGGCGTGCGCGCGGTGGTGGAGCGGCTGGCCGGGCTCGGCATCCCCTTCGCCGTCGCGTCTGGCGCGGACTGCGCCAAGATGCGCCTGACGCTGGGCACCTGCGGCCTGCTGCCGCACTTCAGCGCGCGGATGTTCGGCTCCGACATGGTCGCGCGCGCCAAGCCGGCGCCGGACGTCTACCTGCTGGCGATGAAGACGCTGGGCGTCGATCCGAAGCGGACCGTGATCATCGAGGATACGCCCACCGGCACGCGGGCCGGCGTGGCGGCCGGTGCCGTCGTCTACGGACTGACCACGCTCAATGCCGCGGCCACGCTGATGGAGGCCGGCGCCAGCCTGACCTTCGAGCACATGGACCAGCTGCCCGAGTTGCTCAGGCTGGAGGCGTAGTCCGGCGGGTCGACCATAGTTCAACCTGGTCGGTGCGCCTTCCATGATGGCGCGGCAGTACCGACCTTTGAGTTGAGCCAGAGTTCATGCCGCACCGTCCCAAGCCATGTCTAGCAGGTCGTCACCACGACGAATCAAGCGGTGACTGTGTGACATCGGACTCACGCATGCTGCTGACCGTAGCTTATCCCGTACTTCGCAATGAGGATGCCACTTTCGTAGAGGCATTTCGCCAGCGGTACGACCCGCGCGTCCGAGAGGTTGCCGCGCACTTTACGCTGGCGTTTGGCTGTGCGGCGGTGCCGCAGCGGCTCTACCTGCGTCATGTTGAGGCGGTCTGCAAGGACAGCCAAGCCTTCGACTTTGCATGTCGATACGCCATGCTGAGTGCAGGGCACGATGATGAGAACGCGTACGTCTTCCTGGTACCGGACGAGGGATTGGCGGCGCTGTCGCTGCTCCACGATGCCGTCAATCGAGGCGTCCTTACTCCACACCTTCGCTTGGACGTTCCCTATGTGCCCCACATCACGATAGGAGTCATGACTGACCGAGTCGTTGCGAAGAGCCTATGTGACGAGTTGAACAGTAAAGGGGTCGACATAAGTGGGCGCGTCCAAGCACTGACTGTTATCGAGCTAGATGAGAGCGGGGTTGGCGCTATCGAAGCCTTCGCCCTTGGCGGTGGCTGAACGCCGGACGTCGCATGCGTCTGCAGGCGTCTCTCGAGCAGGCCTTGCTCATGCACCCAAGGTTGGTGCCAAGCGCCCCGACTCACTCGGGCACCAACCATTCGACGAAACGCTTCGGGGGCGAGCGGAATCTTTCGCCGATGGCGGGTCAGGTTGCAATGGAGGCACGCTGCCGCGACGTTGCCCTCCACATCACGCCCTCCGTCGGACTTCGGGACCAGGTGCTCGGCCGTACATCGGATACGTAGTGCAGCGGCTGGAGAGGGAGGCTTGCTAGGCAGCTCCTCGGGTTCGAGCAGCCACATGGGGACTGCGCAGTAGCAGCAGCGGCGGTCTTGGCGGTGATAGGCCTGACGGCGAAGGCGTTGGATTGCTGACGGCATAGGGACTCCGATGAGGTTAGTCCCCGCGCCAGCATCACGCTGAAATCGGGCACCGGTGCATCACGCTCCCGGCGGTGCTGGCCATCACGGCCAAGCGGGTCTGGATGTCCAGACGCGTTTCGATTCTCCCCGATCTCTCCTTAGAGAGCAACGGTGGCGCCGACGAATGGCGGTGGTCCAGCCCCTGCGCCTGCTTCAGGGGGTGGTGCAGGGCGGAGGGACGAACATCTAAGCGGCCCTTCGCCACCTTCGGCCGCCTATGCATCCACTAGGCGGAAGCCCCCTGGGTCTTCAGGTAGTCCAGCAAGGTCGGGCAAAAGATTATTGGGTCCTCCCCATGCCACAGATGCCCAGCTCCGGGTACGACGATGTGCTTCGCAGCCGGTATGCATGCTGCGGCCGTTTCAGTCAGGCAATTCACCGGTGAATGACCTCAGTCTCCTGCACAAGCCGGCTGCCGCAAATGGCAAGCTGCAATCAGACCCCGACGCCAGCCTGTGCCTCACGGGTTCGGTTCAGTTACCGGTGTCCTCGATGATCACCGCCCTCGCCCTGCCCGCATCGGCCGGTTCCGGCTCGACCGTGACCCGCATGCCCGCGGCGAGCTCCGCCGCGGTGGCAGCGCCACCCGATCGTCGCTCGATGGTGGCCATGGTGATGACGATGGCACGGTCGCCGACCAGCAGGCAACCGTCCGCCACTGCCCGCACCTCGCCGGTATAGGGATCGGAGCCGGCCCCTGGCGGCGCGGCGCAGCCCGGCGGCAGCGTGGCCGGCGCATCGGCAGCGGGTGGCGGAGCTTCCACCGGCGCGGGGGACGCAGGCGGGGCACCGGCGCTGGGTCCGGGAATGCCCGTGCCGCCCGAACCGGGGTCGGAGCAGGCGGCCAGCAGCAGCGCGAGCCAGAGCGACGCTAGGCAGGCCGACGTCCGGCAGGAGCGCCGCGGCGGCTGTGCGGTCGCAGGGAAGGAGCCGGGATGGCCTTTCATCGCTTTCCTCGCGTCGGTACCGCCAGGCTGTACATGCCGAGCCGCACGCGATGGTCGCGCGGCTGGTCGGCGGTGCGGTCGGCCTCGTAGAGGGCCCGCAGGCGCGGCATCAGGCTGGCGAATGCCGTCTCCCACGCGGCCAGCGTGTCGCGGTTGAACGCGTGGGCGGACTGTGCCGTCAGCCGGTCGGAAAAGATCGCCTGCTCCAGGAAGCGACGACCTTCGCCCGAGAGATTGGCGGCGACCGCGGCGCAATGGTCGGCGAGATTGTCGCGCGCCAGCTGCATCATCTGCGTCGCATCGCCCGCCGGCACATAGGCCGACTGCACCAGCCGGACGCGGCCCTCGCCGGCACCGGTCGTCTCGGCCAGCCGCAGGCGCAACAACTCGTCCAGCACCGGCCGCGGATGGACGTCGCGAGTGATGCCGGCCACCAGTTCCTCGAAGCTCGGTCGCGCAGGGTCCTCGGCCTGTCGGCTCAAGACCCGGGGGCGACCGCGGCCGGTGAGGAAGCGCGCGTCCGATTGCCAGCGGGCGAACACCTCGGCCGCGATCGAACGGCTATGGGCCCGGGCCATCGAACCGGTGGTGCGGATCCGCCGCAGGTCCTTGCGGTGGACGCCGGTCATGACGGCCAGGCGCGAGTCGGATCGCGGCGGCCGCTCAGGTCCGGCCGGCGCTGCATCGGCGAGCGCAGCCGCGGCGGCTGGGGTGCCGGCAGGCTCCGCATCGGAAACGGCGGTCGCCGCCCTGACCAGTGCCAGCTTCAGGCTGTCGACCAGGGCCGGGAGCTTGACGCCGCGCTCGAGCGCGAGCCCGGCGAGCGGCTCGAACAGGCCGGCGAACCATTCGATCGCCTCCTCCGGCGATGCCGACCAATTGGGCAGCACCTGCGCAGCGGGCGACGGCGGGGCGGGCGACGGCGGGGCGGGTGGAGCAGGCATCGATTCCAGGCGAAGAGCCGCTGCCGCGCTGGCGAACTGGGGAACTCCAGGGAGCAGCCGGCAAGTAATCGGGATTCTATCCCATCTGTTGCGCTCTTGATACGTTTGGGATAATATCCCAACTCATGCAAGGCTCCCGAGGCCCTTCGAACCATGCGCAGCAAACCCCTGCCGGCCAGCCGCAACAGCAGTTCGTCGCTCTCGCTCGCGCTGTCGACCGCGCTGGTCGCGCTCGCGGCCGGCTGTGGCAGCGATCGTTCGAACCCGCCTGCCCCTCCGGACGACCAGGCGAGCTATTCGCCCCAGCTGAAGTTCTTCGCCGGCGAAGATGCCTGTGCGGAACTCGAGAACCATATCGAGACGGCGGTCGAGACCACGTTGCGCAAGGAGCTCGAGAATTGGCGCCGCCTGCGCACGGGCGTTTCGCCGGACTCGCCCGTGCCGGTCGATTCGCCCGCTTCGTCCGCCCCGCCGCCCGCAGCCGAGGCCCCGGCCGCCGGCAGCTTCTCGTCGACCACTGTCCGCAGCGCCGGTGTCGACGAGCCCGACCCGGTGAAGAACGATGGCCGTCGCCTGTTCACGCTCAAGCGCGACGGCGAGGCTGTCGTGCTGACCCGCATCGATCTCGGCACAGGCGGCAGGATGGCCCTCGGCAGCCAAGTCCGCTGGCCCTCGCCAGCAACGGCAGCGGCAGGCGTCGATCCTTCCGAATCGCCGAGCGGCCTCTACCTGCTCGACGATGCCAGGGTGGTGGCGCTTACCACCAGCGGCTCCCAGTGGGGGCCGTGGCACGACGGGCCGTGGATGCCGATGCCGGTTGCCACCGCCGCGCCGCAGCGGGCGGCGAAGACGTCGCTGTGCTACGGCGACTGCGGCGCGGCCCAGGCCAGCCCGCCGTCGGTACGCTTGCGACTGGTCGATGCCGAAGCCAGCGGGCTGCCGACGCAGTGGCAGGTGCAGCTCGACGGTACCCTGGTGGGCAGCCGCCGCATGGGCGACAGGATTCACATCGTGACCCGCTCGGAACTGAAGCTGCCCGATGGCGTCCAGCGCTGGCCGCTCCTCGACGGGTCCCACGGCAACGAGGAGTGGAACGCCGCCATCGATCGCCAGATCGAGGACAATGCCCGCCTGATCCGCGCGGCCGACCTCGGCAGCTGGCTCGCGCCGGTCGCCGCCGGCTCGATGCCGGCTGATTCGCGGTCGCCGACGCCGTCCGAATGCGCGAGCTTCGGGCGCATCGACGCACCGACACGACCCGCGTGGCTGCATGTCGCGACCGTCGACCTGGCCGGACGGACCGTGTCGCGCCAGTCGGCGCTCGCCGATGTCTCGGGCCTCTACATGTCGGCGCATTCGCTGATCCTGTCGACGCCGCGCTGGAATCCCGGCCAGCGCACCACCGAGACCTACCTGCATCGCTTCATCCCCGACGCCGCGGGCCGCTTCGGATATCACGGCAGCGGCCGCATCGAGGGCACGTTGATCAACGACTATGCGATCGACGAGTCGTCGCCGGGTCTGGTTCGCGTCGCGGCTTCGTCGCTCTTCCCGAACGACTTTCGGCCGTTCACCTACCTCGCCACCCTCGCGCCGGCGGCGGCCCCGCAGGAGATGCGCGAGCTGGGGCGCAGCGATCCCATCGCCGCCGGCGAGACCCTGCGGTCGGCACGCTTCCTCGGCGACCGTGCCTACCTCGTGACGTTTCGCCAGATCGATCCGTTCTTCGTCTACGACCTGTCGGATCCGGCGCAGCCGACCGCACTCGGCGAGCTGAAGATCCCCGGCTTCTCGACCTTCCTGTTTCCGATCGGCGCCAACCACGTGCTCGGCATTGGCTACGACGGCGGCGCAGGGCCCTGGCGTGCCAAGGCGTCGCTGTTCGATGTCACCGATCCGACGCGTCCGGCGGAGCAATCGACTCTGCTGCTCGGCGACGTCTATACCCAGTCGGACGCCCTCTGGGATCCCCACGCCTTCACCTGGTACTCGCCACCCATGGCCAGCGACGAACTGCCCGGCGGTGGCAGCGAAGGAACCATGGCGATCCCGATCCGCAGCTACGCCTCCTGGTACGGAACCCAGGCGACGTCCGGCGTCCGGGTCGTCTCGGTCAGGCCGGCGCGCGGGGCAGCGGCGCTGACCTTGAACGGAACCCTCTCCATGGACGACCAGCTGGTCAGCGGCGGCAACGTCCACGGCGGGTGGCGCAGCGGCGATGCGCGCCGCGCGGCGTTCGTCGGCAGCAGCGTCTACGCGATCGGCGATGCAGCGGTGCGCTCGGCACCGATCGCGACGCCGGCACAGGCGATCGCGACGGTGAGCGTGCCCTAGGAGCCTGGGCCTACTTGCAGTCCTGCATGCAGCGCTCGGCAATGAAGTCGGGCTTCGTGTCGGCTGCAATGAAGCCGTCACGATTGGGCATGCGGACCGCCGGCAGGGTTTGCGCGTTCATGACCGCATCCGCGCCAACGACGCCGTTGGCGTGCAGCAGCCAGGCGCTGAGCGCATAGACCTCGTCGGCGGTCAGCGAACCCGGCTTGTCGAACGGCATGGCCCGGCGGACGTAGTCGAAGATCGTGGTCGCATACGGCCAGTAGCTGCCGATCGTGCGCTTGGCCGACTTGGCCGCAAGCGTGCCGCCGCCGCCGACCAGCATATCGGCCGTGGCGCCTTCGCCGGCCGCACCGTGGCAGGCGGCGCAGCGTTGCGCATAGAGCGCCTTGCCCTGCTCGACGCCGCCGGTTCCTTCGGGCAGCCCGGCGCCGTCGGGCGCGATGTCGATGTCCCAGGCACGAACTTCATCGGCCGTGGGCGCGCGCCCGATGTCGAGATTCCCGGCGCCGGCCTGCGGTTGCTGCTGGGC
>JAEZQX010000426.1 GCA_023441105.1 Pseudomonadota bacterium
GCGCCGGACGGGCTCGCGCCGGCGGCCGAGGCGGCAGCAGCGGCCGCTTCGGCTTCGAGATCCTCCGGCATCCGCAGGTTCACCGCCAGCACCTCCTCGCGCCGCCCGCGCAGCAAGGCCAGCGCGCGATGCGACGGAATGTCCCGCAGCGGCTCCTGGTAGTCGAAGTAGTCCGCGAATTTCGCACCCGCCTCCTGCTTGCCGTCCGCAACCTTCGAAACCACCACGCCGCGCGCCTGCAGCACCTCGCGCAGGCGTCCGACCAGGGCCGCATCCTCGGCGAAACGCTCCATCAGGACATGACGCGCGCCCTCGAGTGCCGCCTTGGCATCGGGAACGCCGGGGTTGTCGCCGTCGGTGGTGGTGAAGGGTGCTTTCAGGAAGGCCGCCGCCTCCTGCTCCGGGTTGCGGGTCGGGTCGGACAGGAGCAGGTCGGCCAGCGGCTCGAGTCCCGCCTCGCGCGCGATCTGCGCCTTGGTGCGGCGCTTCAGCTTGTAGGGCGCATAAAGGTCCTCCAGCCGCTGCTTGCTGTCCGCGCCGTCGAGCTGCGCCGCCAGCGCCGGCGTCATCTTGCCCTGCGTCTCGATCGCCTCGATGATCGCCAGCCGGCGGGTGTCGAGCTCGCGCAGGTATTCCAGCCGCTCTGCGAGGTTGCGCAGTTGCGTGTCGTCGAGGCCGTCGGTGACTTCCTTGCGATAGCGGGCGATGAACGGCACGGTGGCGCCTTCGTCGAGCAATTCGATGGTGGCGCGCACCTGTTGCGGACGGATGGCGAGTTCTTCGGCGAGGCGATTTTCGATCGGAGCGGGCATTGACGACCTTCCAGCATTGAATCGGGCGGGATTGTAGCCAGACGATGGCTGCCGGTCGTCGGGACGCGGCGGCGCAGGGCGCCGGTTGCATCTTGCAATAAAGCTGTCGGTCCCGCATACGTCGGTGACTTGCTCGCAAGGCCGTGCCGCAGGGGCGTCCTCTAGAATGCCGGATCCAACCCGGAACGGAGGATCGATGTCAGGAGCGCCGCTGAGGAACGTTCCCGCAGCAGCAATATCCGCGGCACCGGCCATGGCCGACAGCGAAGCTGGCGCCGGCCGGCTGGTGCGCGTGCTGCTGGTGGTGGACGACCAGCAGGCTTATGCCAATGCGCTCACGTCCGCTCTCGAGCCGCTCGATTGCGAGCTGGTGCATGCGCGGTCGGCGCACGAGGCGCTGCTGACGCTGCTCGACAGCGAATTCGCCGCCATCGTGCTCGACATCAACATGCCGCTGGTCAACGGCATCGAGCTCGCCCGCATCATCAAGCAGCGCGCAAGGACGAGCGACATCCCGATCCTGTTCCTGAACGACTTCCAGGCCGACGAGCAGGACATCCTGCGCGGCTACCAGGCCGGCGCCATCGCTCACCTGAGCAAGCCGGTGCATCCCATGATCCTGCGCTCCAAGGTTGGCGCCTATGTCGACCTGTTTCGCAAGACCCGGGCGCTGGCCGCCGCCAACGCTGCGTTGTCGAGGGAGGTGGCCGAGCGGATCAAGGCCGAGCTGGCGCTGAGCGCGGCCAACCAGGAGCTCGAGAAGCGGGTAGCGGCGCGCACGGCCGAGTTGCAGCGTGCCATCGAACGAGAAAGCGCTGCGCGGGTCGAGGCGGAGGAGCAGAGCCGGCTCCGGGAGGAGTTCCTCGCCGAGGTGAGCCACGAGCTGCGCACGCCGCTCAACGCCGTCTACGGCTGGTCGGAGCTGCTGAGCCGCGAAGGGGTGGATGCGACCACGCGCACCGAGGGACTGGCAGCCATCAAGCGCAATGCCAAGGCGCAGTCGCGGCTGATCGAGGACCTGCTCGACATGAGCCGGATCGCGTCGAAGAAGGTCCACATCGATGCGCGGCGCGTGAAGCTCACCGACGTGGTGGCCGCTGCCGTGCAGACCGCCCAGCCCACCGCCGCTGCCGCCGGCCTCAGGCTGGATACGTTGATCGGCAGCAGCGCGCAGCTTCCGGCCGGCGCGTGGGTGATGGGCGACTTCGGTCGCCTGCAGCAGGTGATCGGCAACCTTCTCAGCAACGCCATCAAGTTCACGCCGCCCGGCGGGGTCGTCACCGTGCTGGTGCGGGTCGGTGCAGGTGAAGTCGAAGTGGCCGTGCAGGACACCGGCAAGGGCATTGATCCCAAGCTCCTGCCGCAGCTGTTCAACCGCTTCCAGCAGGCCGACCGATCCACCACGCGCCGTTTCGGTGGCCTCGGCCTCGGCCTGTCGATCGTCAGGCAGCTGGTGGAGCTGCATGGCGGACGCGTCCGGGGCGACAGCGCGGGACCGGGCCGTGGCGCCCGGTTCGTGATCACGTTGCCGCTCGTCGCGCCGGATGCCGGCGAGAGGGAACCGCGGCAGCCGGACCGGATGGCCGGCGCCCCGGCGTGCGCGGCGGATGCGGATGCCGGTCCCGGCAGCGGCGACATGGGTGGCAGACTTGCCGGGCTGCGCATCCTGTGCGTGGACGACGAGCCGGACGCGCGGCAGCTGCTGCTCCATCTCCTCGAGCAACGGCAGGCGAGGGTCACGCTGGCGGCATCGGCCGACGAGGCGCTGCAGGTCCTCCGGGAGACCGAGTTCGACGTGCTGGTCAGCGACATCGGCATGCCCGGCCGGGACGGTTACGACCTCATCCGGTCGCTACGTGCCTGCGAAGCGGATCAGGGGCGCCTGTCCGCGATCGCACTCACCGCCTATGCCCGCGACGTCGATCGTGAGGCCGCGCTGCAGGCCGGCTTCGACGCCCACATCGCCAAGCCGGTGGATGCCGCATTGCTGCTGGCGTCGATTGAAAGAGTGGCCTTGCCCCAGGTCAAGGCAGGTCGTTGACCGCAATCCGGCACCGCGCGCGTGGTCGGCCCGGTTGTGGCAGAGTGGCCGAAGTCGGTGTCAGCGACGGGGTAGTTGCCAAGCGAGGAGGGCGGGGCATGGGCAAGTTCAGGGCGATCGTGGTCGAGAAGACGGCATCGGGCCAGCGAGCGGGCTTGAAGGAGATCGACGACAGCGAGCTCGATGGCGATGTTGCCGTGCGGGTGACCCATTCGTCGGTCAACTACAAGGATGCGCTGGCGATCGATGGCCGGGCGCCGATCGTGCGCCGGTTCCCGTTGATCGCCGGCATCGATTTCGCCGGCGAAGTGCAGGAATCGATGCATCCCGGTTTCGCGCCCGGTGACAGGGTCGTGCTCACCGGATGGGGAGCCGGCGAGAGCCGCCACGGCGGCTTGGCCGAGTGCGCCCGCTGGCCCGGCGACCAGCTGGTCAAGCTCCCCGAAGGCCTGAGCGCCGAGCAGGCGATGGCCATCGGCACCGCCGGCTTGACCGCGATGCTGTCGCTGCTGGCGATCGAGCGCTTCGGCCTCAAGCCCGACGACGGACCGGCGATCGTGACCGGCGCCACCGGCGGGGTCGGCTCGATCGCGGTTGCGCTGCTGGCGCGCAAGGGCTGGGAAGTGATCGCGTCCACCGGCCATCCCGCGGAGGCGCCTTACCTCGAGAAGCTGGGCGCCAGCCGGATCATCGACCGCGCGGAGCTGGCGGCGCCGCCGAAGCCGCTCGGCAAGGAGAGTTGGGCCGCCGGGATCGACGCCGTCGGTTCCACCACCCTGGCCAACCTGTGCGCCCGCACCCGCTACGGTGGCGCCATCGTCGCCTGCGGCCTCGCCGGCGGCATGGACCTGCCGGCATCGGTTGCGCCCTTCATCTTGCGCAACGTCGCGCTGCTCGGCGTCGATTCCGTCCAGTCGCCGATGCCGCATCGGCAGGAAGCCTGGCAGCGGCTGGCAGCCGACCTGCCGGCCGACCTGCTCGAGTCGATGACCTCGCGGATCCGGCTGGAGGACGTATTTGGTACGGCGTCGAAGGTGCTCGCCGGCGAAACGCGCGGTCGGCTGGTGGTGGAGATCGCTTGATCCCCGGGGCGCCGATGGCTGGCGAGCGGACGATGACCGGGCCAGCTCCCTCGTGAACTGGCTCTATCTCGCGATCGCCATCGTGGCGGAGGTCATCGCCACCTCGGCGCTGAAGGCATCGGACGGCTTAAGTCGGCTGGCACCGTCGATCGTGGTCGTCGTCGGCTACGGCATCGCCTTCGCCTGCCTGTCGCTGACCCTGCGCACCATTCCGGTTGGCGTTGCCTATGCCATCTGGTCCGGCGCCGGCATCGTGCTGATCGCGCTGGTCGGCTACTTCGCCTTCAACCAGGCACTCGACGCGCCTGCGCTGATCGGCATGGCGCTCATCCTGGCGGGAGTGCTGGTCATCAACCTGTTCTCGCGGAGCGCGGCCCACTGACCGGCTGCAACTGCGGGCTATATGCTTCCGCCTTTTGATTCGTTCCAATTGCGCGCGCCGGCGCTCACAATACGAGCAATGAGCCGACTGTCCCGCTGCCTCCGAATGCATCGCTGCCGCCGAATGCCCTCGTGCCGCGCGCGATGTAGCGCCTGAGCTCACAGGCCTCCTCCCCGGTCTTCATCCGACTGTTCAACGTCCCCACAGGGGGCGCGGGCCTGCCTCTGGCCGGCCGAAGGAAGCACAACATGAATCTGCCATCCCGGGTTGCGAACCTGCCTGCGCTACGCCTGCTGCGGATCACGGCCGCTGCCTGGGGCCTGTGCAGGTCGGAAGGAGAGGTCAAGTTCATTTCCCCTGAGTCGATCGCTATCCAATGCATGCCTCCAAGTCCGATCCATCCCAAGTCGATCTATCCGAAGCCCAGCTATCCGAAGGCCACGCACTCGAAGGCCATCCACCCGAGGTTCATCTCTCTGGTAGCAGACCGACAGTCATGATCGAGTTGCAAGGCATCACCCAAGCGTACGGCAGCCACGAAGCCCTGCGCGGCATCGACCTCAAGATCGCGCCGGGTGAAGTGTTCGGCATCATCGGCCGAAGCGGCGCCGGCAAGAGCTCGCTGGTGCGCACCATCAACCTGCTGAACCGTCCCAAGGCCGGCAGGGTGATCGTCGGCGGCTGCGAGCTGACCACGTTGCCCGAGTCCGAGCTTCGCGCCGCCCGTCGCGAGATCGGCTTGATCTTCCAGCATTTCAACCTGCTGTCGTCGCGCACCGTGGCGGAGAACGTGGCGCTGCCGCTGGAGCTTGCGGGGATGGCGAGGGATGAGATCGGCCGGCGAGTGTCCGAGCTTCTGGACCTGGTGGGACTCGCCGCGATGCGCGACCGCTACCCCGCCCAGATCAGCGGCGGCCAGAAGCAGCGGGTGGGAATCGCGCGGGCGCTCGCCAACCGGCCGAAGGTGCTGCTTTCGGACGAGGCGACCTCCGCGCTCGATCCGGAGACGACGCGCTCCATCCTCGGCCTGCTCCGGCAGATCAATCGCGAGTTTGGGTTGACCATCGTGCTGATCACCCACCAGATGCAGGTGATCAAGCAGGTCGCCGACCGGGTGGCCGTCATCGACGCCGGCCGGATCGTCGAGCAGGGACCGGTGCTGGACGTGTTCACCCGGCCGCAGCATGCGACGACGCGCAGCCTCATCGAGGAGATCGTGCCGCAGGTACTTCCCGAGAGCGTGCTGGCGCGCATCCGGACGCTGATGAGCGCGCAGCCGGCGCGCGACAGCCAATTGCTGCGGCTCGCCTTCGCCGGCACCGATGCCGACCGGCCGCTGCTGTCGGACGTGATCCGCGACCACGGCATCGACGTCAGCATCGTGCACGGCCAGATCGACGAAGTGCAGGGGCAGCCGTTCGCCTCGCTGGCGGTGTTCGCCCGCGGCGCGCGGCAGCAACTCGACGCGGCGATTGCGCAGCTGCGCGGCGCCGGCGTGCTGGTACAGGAGGTGGCACATGCTGGCTAACTTCACGCCCGCCATGCTGGAGCTGTTCGCCACCTCGTTGTGGGAGACGCTGGTGATGGTCGCCATCTCCGGCGTGGCCGGCTCGGCGATCGGCATCCCGCTCGGCGTGCTGCTGCGCCTAACCGACCGCGGCGGCGTCCTGCAGAGCGCCGGCATCAACCGCGTGGTCGGAGGCATCGTCAACGCCGTCCGCTCGACGCCCTTCATCATCCTGCTGGTCGCGATCATCCCGTTCACCCGCCTGATCACCGGCTCCTCGATCGGCACCGCCGCCGCCGTCGTGCCGCTGACGATCGCCGCTGCACCGTTCATCGCGCGGCTGGTCGAGACGTCGCTGCGCGAGGTCGACCACGGCCTGATCGAGGCGGCGCAGGCGATGGGCGCCAGCACCTGGCAGATCGTCTTCAAGGTGCTGCTGCCCGAAGCGCTGCCCGGCATCGTCGCCGGCTTCACGATCACGCTCGTCAGCCTCACCGGCTACTCCGCGATGGCCGGCGCCATCGGCGGCGGCGGCCTCGGCGACCTCGGGATCCGCTACGGCTACCAGCGCTTCCTGCCCGAGATCATGCTGGCGGTGGTGCTGGTGCTGATCCTGTTCGTGCAGGCGGTCCAGAGCCTGGGCGACTGGGCGGTGAGGCGGCTCAGCCACAAGTAGACCTCTACGGCAAAAGCGGCCTCCAGACCGCCATCTACCCGATCGACTTCATCTACCACATCCACCTCCACTCAATTCCACATCAATCAGGGAACAGACGATGAACAGGCGCAAGCTCCTCCTATCCTCCATCGCACTTGCAGTGGCCTCCGCGGCAAGTGGCGTTGCCCTCGCCCAGGACAAGCCGCTCAAGATCGGCGTCACCGCCGGCCCGCATGCGCAGATCTTCGAGCAGGTCAAGAAGGTGGCTGAGCGCGACGGTCTCAAGATCCAGGTCATCGAGTTCAGCGACTACGTGCAGCCCAACGCGGCGCTCGCCGCCGGGGACCTCGACGCCAACAGCTACCAGCACAAGCCCTACCTCGACCAGCAGGTCCAGGATCGCGGCTACAAGTTCGTCTCGGCCGGCTACACCGTCAACTTCCCGATCGGCCTGTACTCGAAGAAGGTCAAGAGCCTGAAGGACCTCAAGGACGGCGCGCGCTTCGGCATCCCCAACGATCCCACCAACGGCGGCCGGGTGCTGCTGGTGCTGGAGGAGCAGGGGCTCATCAAGCTGCGGCAGGGCGCCGGGCTCAAGGCGACGCCACTGGATGTCGTCGAGAATCCCAAGAAGCTGCGGTTCGTGGAGCTCGACGCGGCGCAGTTGCCGCGGGCGCTGGACGATCTCGATGCTTCCGCGGTCAATACCAACTATGCCATCCCGGCGGGGCTGCATCCCGGCAAGGATGCGATCGCACAGGAGAACGCCAAGAGCCCCTATGTGAACCTGATCGCGGTGCGGGCGGAGGACAAGGACAAGGCTTGGGTGGGGAAGCTGGTGAAGGCGTATCAGTCGGAGGAGATCCGGCAGTTCATCTTGACGGAGTTCAAGGGGGCGGTGGTTCCGGGGTTCTGAGGGCTTGAACGTCACAGACTCCTACTTCCGTAAGGATAGGCGTCCGCGAAAACGGCTCAACTCCACTGCCCGACGGCCGGGTGCAGTGGGGAGCGCCCGCGCCGAAGGTTGCTGCCAAGCGAGTAGCGACGGCAGCCAATCAGGCTACCGCCGTGGTCACCGACCGCGCCGAACAGAACGGCGTCAGGCGCCCGCGACCGGGCGGCGCCTGCGCTGCCGTGTGGCGTTGGCTGGATCAGCACGGCCATTGCGTCATCGCCGCGATCCGGGAGACAGCCAAGGCGCAGGGCTGGAACGTAAACAACGCGCCGCGCTAGCTTGCCGAGCGCAAGGCTTATCTGAAGAAGTTCGGCTACACGTCAGGCGAAGGGTTCGTCGTCGGTGACGATGGCGTGCCCCGGAGCTTGTGCGAGGACGACTGACTTCTACCATGTCGGCGACCTATCAAGGGCCCACTGGAATCTACTTCGTTCCTTCCATCCCCATCCCTTTAGTCACGCGCTGCATTCGCCGCCAGGGTGGGTGACGACTGGGCGTCGCTCAAGGCCGGCGTTCCGTGTCGGATCCTGCATGGTAGGCGGCGAAAGGCTTGCGCAGCCGGTCACGAGTGCGAGACACAGGAGAGGGAGAGCCGCAAATTTGTTGCGCATGGGCGAACTCCTCTTACCGGTTGAGCGAGGCTGCGAAGGGCGCCGCAGCGCGGTCGAGCAGCCATCCCATAGCATTGAACACCCCTCCGAAGCCAGCGTCAAACGCCCGCGTCTTTGACTACGCGCAGATCTTGCTTGCGCACTCCTTCTCGTCGCCAGGAAGATGGCGACTTTGGATTCTGCAAAAGACTTTGTCGGCGCCAGCTGGGACGATGCATAGAAGGCGCTGCAGGCCGCGCACCCCGCGCCGGTACCAGTAGTACCCGGGCCGCACCTCGTTAGCGGCCCCTACCCCCGAATCCTCGGCCCGTGCCAGCATGGCCGTCGGTGCTGTGGCGCGGAGCCTGCGCGGCACGCCGCTCTGTGTACAGGGGGCGCACGGGGGCAAGTCTCAACCGCTCTTTCTCGTCTTGGGCAGGGGGGCGGCATGGCCGGTTCTCCCGCGACCTACTGCGGCAGTGAACTACTCCAAGTGCCTGACAAGACTCTGGAAAGTACGGCGGGAGTGCCACGTCTATAATGCCCGCGGGGGCCTCTAGCTCATGCTTGGTTAGAGCAGCGGACTCATAATCCGTTGGTGCCGAGTTCGACTCTCGGGGGGCCCACCAAGGATTTATGAAGTTAGACAGACACTCAGTGTCTGCGCCGGCCTCCAGGCGAATTGCCTCGGTCCTGCCAGTGTCCGCATCTAGCACACAGCCCGGTGGAGGGCTTCAAGCCCGTCAGCTAGGTTGAGGACGATGCCCACTTTGGGTTTGAGAACGTACTGGACCCCCGCTCCCGCCATCGGAAAGAGATTCGAGCTCTCTGAGCAAGACTTGCCATTCCCGTAAGTGCACCCCACCCCCGCGAACGCGGTGGCAGTCCACCTGGGAGCAAGCGTCACCCGCGCTTCGCCCTCGACTTGCGACATGAACCTGCCGGTGTACTGGCCGACCTTGTAACCTCGCAGTTGAACGGGCGAGAGGTTTTGTGTCGGGGCATCCTGGGTGAGATGATTGAGTTGGCGCAAAGCAAACACGTGGCCTGTTCCAAACGGAAAGTAATGGCGGAAATCGGCACGGTAGACGTCGAAGTTCTGAGATCCCCCGAGCGCTTCGCGGTAGGCCAGGTTGTTCAGGCTTACGATCCATCCTTCGGCGGGCTTGAAATCGTTGTCGCGCGAATCGTAGTAGCCCACGATCCCAAGGCCGCCCGACTTGTACGGGGCGACTCCAAGGATGTCCAGGATCATGTCGTCCGTTGCAGTGTCGCCAGCGATCGTGAAGTTCTGGTAGATGCCTTGCGCGCCCAGGAACCAGTTGCCACGGACCCGGTAGAGATACCGACCGATGAATGACTTCAAACCGGCGTCGTTACGGAGCGGCACCCCGGTTCCAAGGTAGTCGTCGTAGTCGTTCTTGATGTTTCCGTAAGTGAACGCGACGTTCAGTCGCTGGTTGTCTGCATCGAAGGAGGTGCGGGCAAACGCTCCAGCGACGATAGACCCGGTGCTCGAGTACTGCGTGGTCACCGCGAACATTGAGGGGCGTGATTTCCCGTCGAAGAAGTGCAGGTAGCCCGCCGTGGCACCGATTGACGTGCCGAGCTTTGGATTGCTGGTGAACACGGGCGTGAACAGCCAAGGAGAAGGCTCCTCCTGTGCCGACGCAGGTGCTTGCACGTCGCCACCTGGCGCAGCATTCTCATCTTGCGCCAGAGCCTCCGTGCAGTGCAGCGTCAACGCGCCCCACGCGATGAATACGGCGCCCAGCCACAACGAACTCATCCTCAGCGGCCAGGCGCTCGAAGCACTTTTCGGTTGGTTGCTTGACCGAATTCATGTTCTCCTTGAGAACGAGAACCCTATCCAACGCCGAGGGCGATGACCATTGGACCTTGGTCCCAGACCATTTGGGATAGCCAGGGACATTGCGGGCCCTAGCAAGGGTCAGGCCGGGGCGTGGAGTTGATCCGCCGGAACGGAAATACAGTCTGCGTCGGATCATGTGCCTGAGGCAGCCTTCCTTTGCTGTGTTAGCACTGTTCGACTCGGTCCTCGGCGTGGCTCTGGAAGCTGCGGACCAGCCGATGACTCGACGGCTCCAAACGTCGAGCACAACGGCCAGGCACACGAATCCCGCCCAGGTCGGAACGTACGTCATGTCGGCAACCCAGAGTTCGATTCAAACCGTTGGCCACGAACTTGCTATTGACCAGATCTGGCGCCGGCCGCTCGGGCGGGTCGCGCCGTGTCGCCAGCGCGCGTCCGCGGCGGCGGCTGATGCCGCGGTTGCGAGCAAGCCGCATCAGCCTCGCCACACGCTTGCGGCTGGCGGGATGACGTTGCTCTCCAAGAGTTCGGCCCGCACCCGTGGCATCCCGTAGCTATTGCTAGACTTACGGTGAATCTGCCGGATTCGAGTGTCGACACCTGCCGCCGCGGGAGCCGAGGAAGCTCGCCGACAATCCAAGAACTCAGGAGCTTTTCTAGGGATCGCCTTCGACTATCGGCATAAGTGCAGCATCACGTAAGGGCCCCCGAGGTTGCAGGAACAGCCTCGACCTGGCAAACAGTTGCTGAAACTTCGGCCATGGGACCAAGGGTCATCTTGTCGCCTGTGTCGTTCGAACGCAGAATGGGCGGCGCGGGACCTGCGGAGATTGCCCATGGACCGAAGACGCTTCCTCAGGACCAGTGGCTCGGTGCTCCGCGTAGGTGGCAGCGCGCTGGCCCTTGACTTCGCCCTAGGTCACCGGCGTGGACTGGCCGCCGGAGATAGCAAGCCCAACGTTCTTTTCATCCTGGCCGACAACCTCGGCTACGGCGAACTAGGCTGCTATGGCGGCGGCGCCACGCGCGGTGCACCCACGCCGATGATCGACCGGCTGGCTTCCGAGGGTCTGCGCCTGACCAACATGAACACCGAGCCGCAATGCACCCCCAGCCGCTCGGCCATCCTAACCGGGCGACATGCGATCCGCTCAGGTACGCACTCGGTGCCCTTCGGGGGCGTCGCGGACGGGCTCACACAGTGGGAGGTGACGCTGCCCGAGTCGCTGTCGGCGGTCGGTTACGCCACGGCTTTGTATGGCAAGTGGCACTTGGGCAGCAACGACGGGCGATTGCCCAACGATCAGGGCTTCGACGAGTGGTACGGCATTCCGCGCACCACCGACGAGGCGCTCTGGCTTGGGGCACCAGGCTACTCCGCGTCGGTCATGCCGCCCGAGCATCTCATGGAGGGTCGCAGGGGCGAGAAGAGCCGAGCGCTGAAGGTCTATGACCAGAACGAGCGTCGGCTGATCGACGCCGAGATCACGCGGCGGACAGTGGACTTCATGGAACGGCAAACCAGGATACGGCGACCCTTCTACATCTATGCCGCGATCACGCAGCCGCACATCCCCACGCTTCCGAATCCGGCATTCGTCGGCAAGACGGGCAATGGCGACTGGGCCGACATGCTCGCCGAGATGGATTTCAACGTCGGCACGATGCTCGACGCCGTGGACAGGCTCGGCATCCGCGACAACACAATCGTCGTCTTCATGAGCGACAACGGCCCGGAGTTCACCAAGCCCTACGACGGCTGGCCGGGACCCTGGCGGGGCCAGTACTTTACCGCCTGGGAGGGTGGCATTCGAGCCCCCTTCATGATCCGCTGGCCCGGCAAGGTGCCGGCAGGCCGCGTCAGCGACGAGATCGTTCACGAGGTGGACCTGTTCACCACGCTGGCTCGCATCGTCGGCGCGCGCGTTCCGGACGACCGCCCCATCGACGGCATCGATCAATCGGCGTTCTTCCTTGGGCGCACCGACAGGTCCGCGCGCGAGGGCATCATCGTGTGGTGCGCCGACCGACTACAAGCCGTGAAGTGGAGGAACTTCAAGATCCACTCCTATGATCAGGAGACGATGGTCTCGCCGCCGCTGAAGCTCGGCATCCCTTACTTGTTCAACCTGTACACGAATCCGCAGGAGGACAGGAACAAGTTGGCGCTGGATAGCTGGGTCATTGGCCCAGCGCTGAATCTGATCGCCGACTTTGAGGCCAGCGTCAAGCGCTATCCACTTATCGCAATGGGCACGCCCGATCCCTACACGCCGCCGCGGCCATAAGGTGAACCTGCCGAAGGCATCCGGTGTGAGGGCGATTCAAGCGAAGGCACTTGGTCGCTCGGTCTCGAGACGCCACCGGTCGCGAGGCCGAGGTTCAGCCGCTTTCTCGGACCCGCGTTGTACCTCCGCCTGCGGTGACCCGCGAGATTGAAGAAGTTGCTGAACAAGGCGCAAGCAGAGCCGCCGGTCTCTCTTGGAGGAAGGTGCGCTTCCCCGTCGGCAGAACCAACTTGCATTCTTGAGGGGCCTGCAGCCCAAGCGGCAGGTGCCAGGTCGGCGAATTGTTTCCAGGAAAGTGCTGCGAAAAGCTTGCGTCACCAGCATAGACAAAGGGTCCCCGCGAGGAGACACTTTTTCATTCAACAGAGGCGTGCGAGAGCAGGAGCCGGACTTCCAACCTACTCATTCAGTGGCAGGTACTCAGTCGTACCCAAGCCGCGACTGTCATCAAGAACCTGGGTCCCGCGGTACTGTCCCGAATCCTTGTCGTGCAGCGTACAGGCCAAGCGACGAACCCCAGGGAAGTACTCGTGCATGCAGACCTTGAACACGGTATTGCTCGGGGCATAGGTACTGATCTGAAACTGAAGGAAATACGGCTCTCCTTCAACGCCAGTCCATTGCGCTGCCGTCTTGTTCAGGATGAACTTATGGTCATCCCTGATTTGGAAGTCGTCATCTCGAGTGAGCGCCTTTTCTTTTCCATCCGAATACGTGGTCACCGTCCTGCCGAAGGCAAAGATGCTGTTCGGATAGACGATGCTGAACGAGACCTGGGCCTGCGGGAATTTCGGATTGGGATTGTTGTAGTCGTAGTTCACCGGGTACTGGTAGTGCGACATGTATGTCGCGCCAAGCCAAAAGCCAACCTGAATGCCTGGCTTCGTCTTGTCAGGCTTACCGCCTACTGATTCATACGCGGTGGTATCGCATGATGGCCTGTAAGAGTAGTAGTAATACTGCTGGTTGCAGTTCCCCAAGTTCGATGGATTGCTGTTCAGCGCCTTCTTCACCACGCTCCCAAGGATGTACGTGCCCGGCGCAGGCTCAGGCGGCGGTGGCGGCGGTTGGTTCGGCGCGGGTGTGGCCGCTTGAGCGTGAACGATTGCTGCGTGAACTTGGGAGACTGATAGCCCCGTGCCGCTCAAGTTCTTATTGAGAACATCATATGCGGCGACTCGGTAGTAATACGTCGTGTCCTGATTGACCGCGATCACATCCTTCAACGTGTTCGACGATGAGTCGTATATCAGGTTGCTTGCCTTCGGAACGAAGTTCGGGGTCAGATCCCGCCACACCAGATAGCCAGCAACGTCGCTCTCGGAACTGTGGGACCACGCAAGATCAACTACGCCCTGGCCGCCGGTGATAGATACGTTCTGCACCTGACTGGGCGCTGCATTGACAGGCGCCGGTGCCACGGGCGTGGCGGGTGGCGGGGCGACGATTGGCGACGTGGCAGTGGGGGACGGAGCAGTCGGCGCTGGCGGCGAAGGTGAGACAGCGATTCCCGGACTGTCATCGCCTCCTCCCCCGCAGCCTGCAAGAATCGCCAGTGTGACGAGACTCAGCGTCACTTCCCTTTTCATCAATCTTCCCTGTTTCACGGGTTATACCTTGTCTATAGGCTGGATTAACAAACGCAAATCAGACGGGGAGCGCGAACAAATCAGTTGGACCTTTTCCGCTGTTATAGATGTTTCCACCCCTTCAAGGCTAGCGCGGGTAATCCCTGCCATTGATGCATTCTTCTAGTTGTCGGCGATATTGTTGAACAGGCGAGATCTCGAGAATTTTCGGGAGATTGGATCTTGCCTTATCGCCGTTCGAGTCCAGGGTAAGCGCTTCGTAAGCTGGCAATTGTTGAGGATTGAGTGGGGCTGTGTAGAGTGGCGAAGTGCGAATCGTGCGTGAAGTGTTAGATATATTGCATGCGGTCTTTATCAGTTTGCGTGCAGGGGTTAGGCGACAATTTCATCTGCACCGGAGATTTGCTGACTTCCAACTTGCAGAACCTCGGTTGGACACGGATGAGCCACGCAGCCGTGACAGCACTGTAGATGTCCGCGATTGGCATCAGCCCGCTTTCGGGATTGAATTCGACTTGGGTCGTACAACCCGATGCTCTGTACCACGTTCGGATGGATACCTTCTGCAGCATCGATGCCTCCCCGAAGCATCAACTGTGCGGGCAATCGCTGCCGCTCGCTGGCACCGGTATTGCTCTCTCAGCCCCAATGCAAGACGGGGTGACCAGTCGGCGCGGTGTTGCTACGGGGCGCGGCAGATGTCCAAGCGCACATGCTCGTCGTCCCGGTCAATCGTAGGCTTCTCCGATCGACTTCGGAGCTCCGCGCAAGAAACCCGATGTACCCCAGCAGCGCGACGAGCAGCCATTCCGTTCGATCAACGGCGGTTCGTTCGCCTGCTTCAGGTCCCGGTCAGCACGAAACCACCGGATGCCCTTGCGTTCGAGGCGGAGTATCGGCTCCAGCAGAGCACCTGGCCCGTAGGCCGCTGCATCGTCAGGCTGACCGCGTCGAAGTGGTGCTTGACGCTTCGCAGCATGCGCGGATGCGCGCGGGAGGTATGTACGGCTTGTCGGGCACGGGAGGCGTCGCGACCGAATCGCCACCCTGACTACGGGAACTCTAGGATTCCCGTCCAAGCACCTTCTGAATGATCGTGCTGTCCAGCCCTGAGCTCTTCAGCACCTCTTCTGTGTGCTCTCCGAGTCGAGGCGCTGGCCTGAAAAAGTTGCCCGGCGTACCAGAGAGTCTCGGGACAACCGCATGCATCGGCAGCGTACCCGTTGCTTCATCGGGAACCTCGACCAGGATGCCACGTTCAACGACGTGCGGATCAAGCACGATCTGCCCGATATCGTAGACGGGTCCCACCGTCACCTCGGCTGCGCGGAAGAACTCGAGATTCTCCTGCAGAGTGCGCGCGGCGATGAACTCGCCGATGACGGCGTCGAGCGCATCAACGTTTGCGAGGCGGTCGGCGTTGGTGCGAAAGCGCGGGTCGTCGATGAGATCCTCCCGCCCGATCGTACGCAGCAGTCGCTCCGTCATGCCCTGCGTCGATGCGGACAGGGCTACCCAGTCGCTCCCCTTGGTTCGGAAGACATTTCGGGGCGCCGAGATCGAGGTGCGGTTGCCGGTGCGCTCGGGGAGCTTGCCGCTTACCCGGTGAGCGGCCGCGTCGGGTCCCATGATGGACAGCAACGGTTCGAGGAGCGACAGGTCGATGATCTGGCCCTTGCCGTCATTCACCTCGACTGCACGCACGGCCGCCGCCACGGCGAATGCGCCATACAGTCCCGCCACCATGTCTGCCAGGGCCATGTTGGGCAACATGGGCGGCTGCCCGGGGGCGCCGTTCTTTGCTGCAAACCCCGACATCGCTTCCACCAGGCTGCCAAAGCCGGGCTGGCGGTGATAGGGGCCGGTCTGCCCCCAGCCGGTGAGCCGGACGACGATCAGGCGCGGATTCAGCTCGTGAAGCGTCTCCGGGGCACATCCCATTTCCTCCAGCGTTCCTGGTCGGAAGCTCTCCACAAGCACCTGCGCGCTCCGCACGAGGTGCCGCAGGGCCTCCTTTCCTTCTTCGGCGCGCAGGTCCAGTCCGACGCTTTTCTTGTTGCGGGCATAGACTTTCCACCAGACCTCCACGCCTTCCGGATGGGAGGCGCTCTTCTCTCGCCAGTGTCTTAGCGTGTCGCCGCCTTTCGGGTCCTCGACCTTGATGACCTCGGCGCCGAAGTCGGCGAGTTGCAGCGTCAGCATGTTGCCGGCGACCAGTCGCGAAAGATCCAGCACCCGCAAGCCGGATAGCGGCCCGCGAGCAGCTACATCGAACTCAGCCCTATGCACGGATCAGCGGCGCGGTGCGCAGATGATGGTCGGTGGCCACCTGGAAGGCATGGCCAAGCCGCAGCAGGCGCGGCTCTTCGAACCAGGCGCCGGCCAGCTCGAGCGAAACCGGTATGCCGGTATCGCGTGTCATGCCGCACGGAACCGCGAGGCTTGGTATGCCCGCAGCCGGCCAGGCGCAGCTGAAGCGCGGGATCCTGCGGATCGCCTCTCCAAAATTCAGGCCTTCGACGGCCGGGGCCGGCTCTGGGGTGGTGGGCGACAGGATGGCGTCCACGTTGTGGAACGCCTGCCGCAGGCGGTGGCGCCAGTTCTCCATCCAGCGCAGCGACTGCGCGTACCGTACGCCGGTGACTCTTTCCGAGATGCGCATGCGCATCAGCACGTCCTCGCCATAGTCGGCGGCCCGGGTGGCAATGCGCTCCTGGTGCAGGAACATCGCATCCGACGGGACGACGGTGAAGGTCAGGTTCTCCTGTGCGTTTTCCACGTCGCCCAGGTCGAGGTCGACGATTTCGACGCCCAGCGAGCGGAACGTCTCGATCGCCTGATCCATCGCCGTGGCGATGTCTGGATGCAGGTCGTCGAAGAACCAGCGACGCATGATGCCAAGCCGCATGCCGCGAACGGGTTCGGACAGGGTAGCGAGGAATTCGGGCACCGGTTGGTCCACCGAAATCGGATCCTGCGGATCATGGCCCGCGATCGCCGCGAAAACTCGAGCGACGTCGGACACTCGCCGGGCAAGCGGGCCAAGCGTATCGAAGGGTGCGCTGACGGGCAGGCTGCCGCGCGATGAGATGCGACCGACCGTCGGCCGCAGTCCCGCGGTGCCATTGAACGCAGACGGTAGCCTGATTGAGCCTGCTGTGTCGCTGCCGATGGAAGCCACGCACATGCCAGCCGCGACCGATGCGCCGGAGCCGCCGCTCGAGCCGCCGGCTACGTGCGCCAGGTTCCAGGGGTTGCGTACCGGCCCGAAGTGACGGCTCTGGCTGGTAGGACCGAACACCCATTCGTGCAAGTTTGCCTTGCCGACGATGACTGCTCCGTTCCGGAGCAAGCGGTCGACGATAAACGCATTCGAGCGGGCGACGTTCTCGCGCAGAATGCCCGAAGCCGCCGTGGTCGGTACGCCGGCGAGATCCACGTTGTCCTTGATGCTGATCGTCATGCCATGCAGAAGGCCGCACCAGCGGCCTTCCTCGGCTGCCCGGTCCGATTGGGCCGCTGCCTCCAGGGCCTGGTCCGCGGTGACGGCAATCATCGCATTGACCTGGGGATTGAACTTCTCGATGTTGGACAAGGCCTTGCGGGTCTCACGTAAGGCGCTGCCAACCCCACTCGGGAAAAGGCTCTCTGCCGTCTCTCCAGAGCCGGAGGTGCGTGGAACAGGCTGCAACTGAGTCTCCTCGTCGGAACTGAACGCGGACGAGTCTATCTCATTTGCTCGTGCTAGTATCCGTCAAACGAGACGAGCAGGCCAAGGCCATGGGCAGAGTTGCGGAGTTCGTCTCGGTTAACGAAATAGGCGATACATCTATTGGAAATCGCAGTGGAGTCTGACTCGTCTCAGGCACCAAGCTCGCCCACCCAAAGCCTTGATCGCGCCATTGCCCTGCTTGAGGAAGTCGTCGAGCTGGCGAGCGGAGGCGCTCCGCTGTCCAGGCTCGCCGAAGAAGCGGGGCTTTCGAAGCCGACCGCCCATCGGCTGCTGGCGGGCTTGCGCAATTTGGGGCTGGTGGATTACGACGAGAAGACGCGGCTGTTCTACCCCGGTCTGAAGCTCTACCGGATGGGGCTGGCATCGGCGGTACGCTTCGACATCGTCCAATTGGCGCAGCCGAGCATGCAGCGGCTGGCGGAAGAGACCGGCGACACGGTTTACCTGTCGCTGCGCTCCGGGGACAGCGCGCTCTGCGTCGCACGCCGAACCGGGTCGTTTCCGATCCGGACGCTCACGCTGGAGGTTGGCGACTACAGGCCTCTCGGGCTGGGCGCCGGAAGCCTTGCGTTGCTCGCTTCGTTGTCTGATGAAGAGGTCGAGGTCTCGTTAGCGAACAATCGCGACAAGCTCGCGGCGCACCCCAACTTCGATCCGGTGAGCCTGAGGGTTCTCGTGCGCCGCACCCGCCAGGAGGGCTATTCCCTGAACGAGGGGCTGATGCTGCCTGAGATGGCGGCAGTTGGATACATCGTGCGCGACGCCTCTTTCCGGCCGGCCGCCGCGCTCTCGATCGCTTCGATCAGGAGCCGGATGGGGCCCGACCGCCGGGAGTCCATCGTCATGTCGCTTGCTCGGGAAGCGCGCCTTCTCGAGCAGGCGCTCGGCGGTCGGACGCAGACGAGGAAGCTCAAATGAGCCAGGTTGACGTGAGCCGGATTGCAGGTTTCCGGCGCAAGCTGCGGGAAGGCCGACCGGTTGCCGTGATCAATCCCGACTATGCCAGCCCGGCGCTCGTCGAGTTCCTCGCCCAGCCCCGGCTCGGCCTGGACGCGCTCATGCTCGACGCGGAGCAGGGTACGCCGGACTTTGAGCGCATCGAAGAAATGGCTCGGGTCGCGCGCCTCGCCGGCCTTTGCGTCCTGGCGCGGCTTTTTTCGCCGGAGCCGTGGGTGATCGAGCGGATGCTGCTGCGCGGTGTCGACGGCATCGTCGTGCCGCGGCTGGATTCCGCCGCGCAGGCTCGGGACGTGGTGGACTGGGTGCGCTATGTCTTCCCTGACCGCGACAAGGAGCAGAAGCTGCTGGTCGTGCAGGTCGAGAGTGCGTCGGCCCATGCAGACCTCGACGCCTTGCTTGCCATTGCCGAGATCGACGTGTTCTTCATTGGTCCGGTCGATCTGTCGCGCAGCATGGGAAAGCAGGGCGACTATTCGTCGGCTCCGGTCCAGAACGCGATCGACGACATCCTGCGCAGGGCGGCTGGAGCGGGCCGCGTGGCCGGGACAATGGTCAAACCCGGAGACGCGCAGCAGTGGCTCGCGCGAGGGGCCCGCTTCCTCTACTTCCACGTCAATGATTGGTTGCACATAGGTGCGCAGTCGTTCCCTCTTCCCCAGCATCATCAACCTCGAGAAGATTCTTCGACATGAACACGCCTCTGAACGCCCAGGCGTCGGTCTATCGTCCCGATCAGCCGGGGCTGCATTTTCCTAATCCGCCGGTTTTCAAGTCCATCGAGGAGGAGCGGTTGCACCACAAGCAGCGGCTCGCTGCGGTCTGCCGGATATTTGCGCGCTACGGATATGAATACGGCTTTGCCGGACACGTGACGGTTCGGGATCCGGAATTTCCGGACCGATTCTGGACCAACCCCTTCGCGATGGATTTCGGGCGCGTACGCGTCTCCGACCTGCTGCTCGTCGACCACCAGGGAACGGTGGTGGAGGGCACCTGGGCCGTGAACCGCGCCGGCTTCGTCCTCCATTCGGCCATCCATATGGCGCACCCCCATATTCTCGCCTCCTGCCATATGCACACGATCAACGGCATGGCCTGGGCAGCACTGGGGCGGCCGCTCGATCCCATCACGCAGACCGCATGCGGCTTCTACGGGGACCACGCCGTCATCACCGAGGAGGCCGGGGCCGTGGTGGTGGACAAGAACGCCGGCCATAGCGTTGCAGCCGCCCTCGGCACCAACAAGGCGGCCATTCACCAGAACCACGGGTTGTTCACGGTCGGCACGCAAAGCGTCGATGAAGCGGCTTGGTGGTTCATAGCCCTGGAGCGCGCCTGCGAGATCCAGCTCAAGGCCGAAGCCACTGGTCACCCGCTCAAGCTGATCCCGCCGCAGGCCGCCGAGCACTCGCGAAAGCACCTGGCCACGCCATTCATGGCTTGGCTGCATTTCCAGCCGATCTACGACGCCGTCACGCGTTCGGACCCGGATCTGTTCGACTGACATCAGCAGACGTAACCACCACCAGCAAAGAGGGACTAGCACATGAAGATTGGAAGCATCCTCAGGGGCACGATCCTGGGCGTTTGTGCCGCAACGGCCGTCGGCGTCTCTGCGCAGGAGGCGCGCAAGCTGACGTACGCCACCTTCTACGGGCAAAACGAGTTCTATGAAACCTCCGCCAAGTACTTCATGGACGAAGTCACCAAGCGGACGAGCGGCAAGATCGTGTTCCAGCCGTACTACGGGGGCAGCCTGCTGAAGACCGCCGAGATGAGCACCGGCCTGGCGCAGGGCGCAGCCGACATCGCCGCGGCCGTCCCGGCAGCGTATAACCCACGCGAGTTCCCCCTGACCGGCGTGATCATGCCGTTCGTCTCCGAGAACCCGGTGGCGGTGACTTACGCATTCGCCGATCTGGCAAAGACGCCCGAGCTGCAGCAGGAATACCTGCGCAACAACCAGAAGTTGCTCTGGGCGCTAGCTTCTGGTGAGAATTCCCTCTGGACGAACAAGCCGATCCGAACGGCCGCCGATCTCAAGGGCGCCCGCATCCGGGCCATCATCGGCGTGGCCGACGGCATCAAGGCTCTCGGTGGAACGCCGATCAGCATTCCCTGGGTCGAGGCCCTCGAGCTGGTACAGCGTGGCGGCGCCGAAGGGGTGAGTGGCACGCCCTTCAACCAGGCAGTTGTGACCAAGGTCTATGACATGGCGCCTTACCTCTCCAATGCCGGCCGCATGGGGGTCTACACGCCGGTCACCTGGTCGATCAACATCGATACCTGGAAATCGCTCGATGCCGGCGTGCAAAAGGTGATGGAGGAAGTCGCAGCCGACGCCACCAAGAAGTACCTCGAGGACTACCGGGTCGAGCATGCCAAGGCCGTGGAGCAGGCGCGCAAGGCGAAGCTCACCTACGTGCCCATGGACGACAAGGAAGCCGAGCGCTGGAAGGCCGTCGCACTGCCGGAGATCCAGAAGAAGTGGGCCGATATCGCCAAGGCAGCGCGCGTGAAGGATCCCATGGCCGTATTCAACAACTTCGTCGAGCTCGTCCACAAGTACGAGAAAGAGCATCCGTACAAGACCGGTTTCGACCAGCTGAACGACAAGAAGCAGTAGCCCGCAATCGACACTCCTCTCGCCGACGCGAGAGGAGTCGGGAGAAACAACCATGTACTCCGCGCTCAAAGACGCGCTACGGCGCCTAAGCATTCTGCTTGGCGCCATCGCCGGCGCAGGCACGGCGCTGCTGATGCTGACAGTGGTGCCCGATCTCGTGGCTCGCAGCTTCTTCGGCGAGGCGATCTATGGAATGGCCGAGACTGGCATTTTCTTGCTGGTGCTGATCGTCTATCTCTCGCTTTCAGTGGCGCAGGTCAGAAAGGAGCATTTCCACGTCGGCGTGCTTGACGCCGTGGTGCCAGAGGGATTGATTCGGTGGCTCTGGGTTTTTCGCCATACCGTCTCAGCGATCGTCTGTGGCGTGTTCAGCTGGTATGCAACCCGTGGCGCATACGCCTCCACGTTGAAGCTCGAGCAGTCGTATGCGGTGATCGAATACCCGATCTGGCCCGCAAAGATCGTGGTCGCCGTGGGACTGGTGCTGCTCACCATCCAGTTTGTGTTCGACGCGATCGATGCGGTCGTTCATCCTGAAGATCTCCCGCGCTCGGCCATGCCAGTCGAGGGCGCGGAAACAGCCGGAGCGCTATGAGTCCCATCGAGATCGGCTATTTGATGGTGGCCGCGGTAATCATTCTTCTCGCAACGGGGGTACCCGTCGCGCTCACGTTGCTCGCAGTCGGTGCAAGCGGCCTGTTTGCCATTCGCGGCGTTCGCGGAACGGCATTCCTGCTCGAAAGCCTCCCGTACACCAGCGTCGCGAACATCGCCCTTATCGTCATCCCTCTCTTTATCCTGATGGGCCATTTCGCATTTTCGGCGGGGCTCTCGGAGAAGGCCTACAAGGCGGCGAAGAGCTGGGTGGGCCACATTGCGGGCGGGCTGCCTATCGCCACCGTGTTTGCCTGCGCCGGCTTCGCAACCGTCTGCGGCTCCAGCGTGGCGACCGCCGCGACCATCTCGAAGGTTACTGTTCCGGAGATGCTGCGCGCTGGGTACAACCAGCGCATGGCCGCCGGGCCGGTGGCGATTGCCGGAGCACTGGGCATTCTGATCCCGCCAAGCGGCATCCTGATCATCTATTCCATCGCGACCAACGTGTCGGTCAGCGACCTGTTCATCGGCGCACTCATTCCGGGTGTCCTCACGGCTCTTGTGTATGCCGCCGGGATCTATTTCATGGTCCGCCGGGATCCCGAGCTCGTGAAGCGCACGCGGATGCCCAAGGCCAGCTGGTCCGAGCGCATGCGTACAACCGCCGCGGCGTGGGAAGTCGTCGTACTGTTTGTCGTCGTGATCGGATGCATCTATACCGGCGTTGCAACAGCAACCGAAGCCGCCGGCATTGGCGCCGCCTTGGCGCTTATCTTCGCGCTGCTCCGCAGGGGACAGGTCGGATCGATCTGGAAGGGGCTGGTCGAGACCGGCTCGAGCACGGCGTCGATCTTCCTGCTGATGATCGCATCGGCCGTGTTCAGCGTCGCGCTGGGAACGACCCAGCTGCCCACGCAACTCGCCACCGCGGTCACCGGGATGAATCTCTCGCCGGCGGTGCTGCTGATGCTGCTGATCATTCCGTACCTGATCCTTGGCTGCCTTATCGACGGCATCTCCATGATCTTCATCACCATGCCGGTGGTCTTCCCGATAGTCGAAAGCGCCGGCATCCATCCGGTGCTGTTCGGGATCTTCGTCACCAAGCTGGTGGAGATCGGCGCGGTGACGCCGCCGGTGGGGATCAACGTGTTCGTCGTGCAAGGCTCCGTCCCCGGGCTGCAGCTCGGTCAGATCTTCAGGGGCGTGATACCGTTCATCGTGATGGAGCTGGCGCTGCTGTTCCTGCTGATCGCGTTCCCGGAGATCGTCACGGTGGCGCTGTCGTGATGGTCGAAGGTCTGCCGACGGTCGCCGAGCTTGTGAAGGGATTTCGGCGGCGGTCAGTATCTCCCGTCGAGGTCATTCGAACCCTGCTCGAGCGCATCGAGCGGGAGAATCCTCGGCTGCATGCGTACGTCGATGTCTACGCGGAGGCTGCGCTGCTTCGCGCGAGGGCGAGCGAGCAGCGCTACGCTTCCGGCCTGCCGGTGGGATTGCTGGAAGGGGTTCCATTGGCCGTGAAAGACCTCCTGCACATCGAGGGGCGTCGAACAACCGCGGGTTCGACCATCCATGCCGGCCGCGCCCCTGCGACCGGCACGGCGACGGTGGTCTCGCGGCTGCTGGCGCAAGGGGCGGTTCCCCTGGGCAAGGCGAATCTCGTCGAGTTCGCGTTCGGCGGCTGGGGGACGAACCAGGGGTGCATGACGCCGCGCAATCCCTGGGACGAGCGCACCCATCGCAATCCCGGCGGCTCCAGCAGCGGCTCAGCGGTGGCGGTTGCCGGCGGATTGGCGGCTGCCGCCATCGGCACGGATACGGGCGGCTCAGTACGCATTCCGGCAGCGTTCTGCGGGCTGACGGGATTGAAGACGTCGCAAGGCCGGATCAGCAATCACGGCTGCGAGCTCGTGAGCCATACGCTCGACACGGTTGGTCCGCTCGCATGGACTGCCGAGGATGCGGCGCTGCTGCTTCAGGCCATCCATGGGCCGGACCCGGCCGATCCGGCGACCCTTCAGCAGCCACCGGGGGACTTCCTGGCGCGCCTGCGCGAGCCGATCGGCGGCACGCGGATAGCGGTCGCGCCAAGGGAAATGCTGGGGGACGTGGAAGACGACATCTGGGCTTCGATGTCGGATGCCGTGCGTGTTCTTCTGGATCTCGGTTGCCTGCGCAATGACGCAGCGTTCGAGCGCATCGACTTCGTGGCCGATCAGGCCGAGACAGGGATCCTCATCGCCAGCGAAGCCTATGCGTTTCATGGCGCGCTGTTGCAGGGGGAGCCTGTGCCTGGCGACGCCGCGGCGCGCGCCCGTGTCTTGTCAGGTGCGTCGATCACTGCTTCGCGCTACGCGGCTGCGCTTCGATTGCGGGAGCTACGCAGGCGCGAGTTCAGTACGGTATTCGAGGCCGTGGATCTTCTCGTGCTTCCCACGTTGCCGATCACCGCGCGTGATGTCGCTCGCATCGACGAGAAGGATCTGGCGCCTAGCCGCCTTACGCGCTTCGTCGGCTACTACGGGTTGTGCGCCATCGCACTGCCCGCAGGCCTGTCGGCAGACGGCCTCCCGGTCTCGGTGCAGCTGGTGGCACCCGCGTTTCGCGAGGACCTGCTGTTGCGCGCCGGCGCTGCTTTTCAGTCGGTCACGGGGCACCACGCGCTCCGGCCGATCCTACCCCATTCAGAGTGACGACGATGACAGAACAGAAGAAGATGGAAATGTCGGGTGGCGAGGCCATCGCGCGGGTCATCCGCGCCTTCGGTGGCGGCCCGATGTTCGGGATGGGCGGCTTTCAGGTGCTGCCGCTCTACGAAGCGGCACGCGAGCTCGGCCTCCAGCACCACCTGATCCACGACGAGCGCAACGCCGTGTTCGTGGCCGATGCCTATGCCAAGGTGAGCGGCCGAGTCGGCCTTGCCGATGCCACGGTTGGTCCTGGTGCCACGAACATGATCACGGCGCTCGCCGAGGCGCTCAATGCCGGCACGCCGATCGTATGCGTGGTTGGAGACACGCACCGCGACCACTCGTGGAAGAACATGACGCAAGAGGCGCGGCAGGTCGATACTTTGCGGCCGATGTGCAAGGAGCTCATCCGCGTTGAATCGGCACGCCGCATCCCCGAGCTCGTCCGTCGCGCGTTCGCGGTGGCGACGTCGGGGCGGCCTGGTCCCGTGGTGCTCGATGTCCCGGAGGATGTCATGCACGATACTTGCGAGTACTTCGAGTCCGACTTCCGGGTCAATCTGGCGTATCAGCAGGCGCCGGCGCTTCGGGCACGCCCGGATGGAGATTCGGTGGCTCGTGCCGCCGACCTGCTAGCGGCCGCGCGGCAGCCGATTGTCCTTGCCGGTGGTGGTGTGCATCTGTCCAAAGCCGCCGAAACGCTGACCGACTTCGCGCGCGCGACGAACATCCCCGTGGCACACACGCTCACGGGGAAGGGTGCCATTCCCTGCGTCGATCCGCTGAATGCCGGCTTGTTCGGTCGCTATGATCGGATCGCCAACAAGCTCATCGAGAGCAGTGACGTGATCCTGGTGGCGGGCTGCAAGCTGGGTGAGATCGCCACCAAGCGCTACACGGTGCCTGCCGCGGGTAAGGTCGTCATCCACCTCGACATCGTCGCGGAGGAATTCGGCCGGACCCTGGAGCCCGAAGTCATGCTCTGGGGTGACGTCAAGCTCGGCCTGCAGGACCTGCGTGCGGCGCTCGGCCCGCGCGCAGGGAGTCTGCGCGAGCGGCTGTCACCGCTTGCCACCGAGGTGCCTCGCATGATGTCGGCCTGGCGCGAGCAGGTCTCGGCTAAGCTCCATTCGGACGAGAAGCCTATCGCCGTCGCCCGGCTTATCACCGAGATCAACCAGGTCCTGCCGGCCGATGGCATCCTGGTGGCCGATGGCGGCTTCGCCGCCCATTGGGGCGGGCTGCTGTTCGACACCAAGCAGGCTGGCCGCGGCTTTGTCCCGGACCGCGGCTTCGCATCGATCGGCTACGGACTACCGGGCGCTATCGGCGCCGCGTTGGCCGCCCCTGGCCGTCCGGTCTTCAGCCTGACCGGTGACAGTGGGTTTTGCATGGTGGCAGGCGATCTGGAGACTGCGAGTCGTCTCGGCCTGGACTTCACGATCATCGTGGTGAACAACGCCGCCTCTGGCTATGTCAAGGCGCTGCAGCACCTCGTGTATGGCGCGGGCCGACACATCAGCGCGGACTTGAATGAGGTGAATTTCGCGCGCGTGGCGGAGGCGTTCGGTTGCACCGGCATCCGGGTGGAGGATCCGGCCGAGCTCGGGGCCGCTCTGAAGCGCTCTCTCGAGATTAAGGGCCCCGTGGTGGTCGACGTCGCTGTGACCAAGGATCCTGCAAAGATGCTCCCAGGGGTCGACAACCGGGCCGCCGTCATCAAGAAGGGGGATCGCATTGCCTGAGCCCGGTATGACACGGGTTGCGGTGATCGGCCTCGGCCGGATGGGGGCGGCCATGGCTGCCAGCATGAAGACTGCCGGGCTAGAGGTGGCCGGTTTCGACATCGAGCCGCACAAGGTGCGCGCCTTCACGCGGCCCGGCGAGGCGGCCGCAAGAACGCCGGGTGATGCCGCGCGCGGCGCGGCCATTGTGGTCATCGTGGTACACGACGAGGCCCAGGTCGAGGATGTGTTGTTGGGGTCGGGCGGAGCCTTGAGCGAAATGAGCCCGGGCACCGTCGTCTGGCTCGCGAGCACGGTTCCTCCCGCTTTCGCAAGGAAGCTCGGGGAGCGCCTGGAAGCGAAGGGCCTGACCCTCCTCGACGGACCCGTGAGCGGAGGCACCACGGGTGCGATGGCGGGCGGGCTCACCGCGATCATTGGCGGCACGTCCCAGGGGATGGCGATCGCGGAGCCGGCGCTTGCCGCGTGCACGAGCCGTGTGTTCCACGTGGGTCCGGCGGGCGCAGGGTCTGCGGTGAAGATGATCAACCAGGTAATGGTGGCGGTGCACTCCATGCTCACCGGCGAGGCAATGGCACTGGCCGCCGGCATCGGACTCGAGCAAGAGAAGGCGATCGAGGTAGTCAACCATAGCGCGGGTTCGTCGGTGATCTTCGGGAAGCGGGCACCACGAATTGCCGCCGGACAGCACCAGGTCGAGGTGAGTATCGCCACGCTGCACAAGGACCTGGCCATCGCGGTAGCAGCTGCCCGGGACGTCGGCCTGCGCCTTCCGCTCGCGGAGAAGGCATTGGAGATCCTGCAGGACGCCGTGGAAATGGGCCGCGGCGAGTTGAGCGATACCTGCCTCTTCGGTGCTGCGGGATAGAGGTCTGGCAAGGTTCATTCTGGGGGCTGAAAGTCCGGCCTCTCCTCGTGCCGCCCACGGCGCCTCGCGCCCGCTCCCCGCAACTTTCCCCAAAGGGCAATAGACGAACCATTGCGTCCGAAGCTAGCCTGACCAGCTAAGCGACTGGACACATGGACCAAAAGACTGGCTGGAACTTCTCCCGCATCGCCATCGCACTGCTGATGGCGCCTGCGTTGTCGCTCGCGCAAACGCAGCCACCGCCGGCAGCCACGCCGCCACCTGCGGCGGCACCTGCAGACGCGCCGATGAGCAAGGAGCAACTCGAGCAGTTGCTGGCGCCAATCGCCCTGTATCCCGATTCCCTGCTGTCGCAGGTGTTGATGGCAGCGACCTATCCGGCCGACGTGGCCGAGGCCGCCAAGTGGTCGAAGGCCAACAAGGATCAGAAGGGCGACGCGGCAGTCAAGATGATCCAGGACACGCCTTGGGACCCGAGCGTGCAGTCGCTGGTGGCATTTCCGCAGATCCTGCAGGTGATGGGCGACCAGCCCGACTGGGTGCAGAAGCTCGGTGACGCGTTCCTGGCTTCATCGAAGGACGTGCTCGATGCAGTGCAGCGCCTGCGTACGAAGGCGCAGTCGGCCGGCAACCTGAAGAGCAACGAGCAGCAGAAAGTGGTCGTCGAGCAGGCACCGCAGACCCAGCAGACGATCATCAAGATCGAGCCGGCGCAGCCGGAGACGGTGTACGTGCCGGCCTACAACCCGACGGTCGTATACGGCACCTGGTCATACCCCTCGTACCCGCCCCCCTACTACCCGCCACCGCCGTACTACTATCCCGGCGGGGCGCTGGCCTCTGGCCTCGCGTTCGGGATCGGCGTGGCGGCTGTCGGTTCGATCTGGGGCGGCTGCAACTGGGGCGGTGGTGACGTCGACATCAACGTCAACAAGTACAACAACATCAACACCAACCGCCAGATCAGCAACAACAAGTTCGAGCACAACAGCGCCAACCGGCGCGGCGTGCCTTACGGCGACAAGGCCAGCCGCGACAAGTTCGGCAGCAAGGGTGTTGGCGACTCGAGTGCGCGAAACGAATATCGCGGCCGCGACCCGGGCCGTGACACGCAGCGCCAGCAGGCGCAGCGGGACCCGGGCCGTGACGCCCAGCGCCAGCAGGCGCAGGCTTCGCTGCAGAACCGCGGCATGGATCCGGCGCAGGGCCGGAGCGAAATGCGCAATGACCCGGCCGCGCGCGAGCGGGCCAACCAGGCGGCGCAGGGCGCCGGTCGGCAGGGCGGTGCGGCGGGCGGTGGTCGGCAGGACGGTGCGGCGGGCGGTGGTCGGCAGAACGCTGCGGGCGGCGGCGGATAGTAGGGAGGCGGATAGGCCGGGTACGGCCAGGT
>JAEZQX010000446.1 GCA_023441105.1 Pseudomonadota bacterium
GCCCGGTCGGCGTCGGCGAGCGGATCCTCGCCTGCGAGCCGGGCGAGCCGGAGCGCCGGGCGCGGGCATGGTGGGGACCGGCGGTGACCTCGATACTCGACGACACCTCGGCCTCCACCTTCCTGACCGGCCTGATGTGGACGGTCGCCGGCGACGAATGCCCGCAGGCGGAATACACCGGCATCGCGCTCGAGTTCGGCACCGTGCCGCTGCTCGAGGTGCTGCAGGCGCTGCGAGCGGACAACTGGCTGCAGGCGCGGCTCCAGGCCGGCGGGCCGCCGCCGCCGGAAGCGATGGTGCAGGCGATCGGCCGGGAGATGATGCAGGCGTTCTTCGTGGACAGCGACGACTGGAAGGCCGGTGTGCTCGAGCAGGCGGCGGAGGCGATCGACCAGGCCATCGCCAATCTTTGAGCCCCAGGAGCCTGCGCCGCAGGCGCCTATCGGCCCGGTCGTGCCTCGCGCCGAAGCCGGATCCGACGCTCCATGACCTCGAACCCGAGCTCGGCCGCCACCGCCAGCACGGCGGCGGGGATCGCGCCGGCCAGCAGCAGCTCGTGGTCGTTGAGCGCGAGGCCGGTGACGATGCGTTCGCCGTAGCCGCCCGCGCCGATGAAGGCGGCGATGGTGGCGGTGCCGACATTGATCACGGTGGCGGTGCGCACGCCGGCGAGGATCACCGGCAGCGCGAGCGGCAGTTCGATCGCGCGCAGCACCTGGCTGCGATGCAGCCCGAGGGCGCTGCCGGCCTGGATCAGGCCCGCGGGTACCTCGAGCAAGCCGGTGCAGGTGTTGCGGGCGATCGGCAGCAAGGCGTAGAGGGTCAGCGCGATGAGCGTCGGCCAGGTGCCGATCAGGCCGGTGGCCGAGATCAGCAGCGCGAGCATCGCCAGCGACGGGACGGTCTGCAGCAGGCCGGCGGCCGACAGCACGAGCCCACGCAGCCGCGGCAGCCGGGCCGCCACCACGCCGAGCGGGACGCCGCACAGCGCCGCCGCCAGCACCGACGCCGCCACTAGCATCACATGCTGCAGCGTGAGCCGGACGAGATCGTCGCCGAAGAGCTTGGCGAGCAACCCGCGCCGCACGTCGGCGGGTGCCGCCACTGCGCCGCCGCCAGCGAGGCCGCCGGCAGCCAGGAAATCGCGGGCGATCGCGTCGAACGGCTGGCCGTCCTGCTCGGCGCGGGCGTTCATCGCGATCATCTGCGCCTCGTCGATCCGGCCTTCGAGCTTGCCGATCGCCTGCCATGCCTGGGGAAACCGCTGCGGCAGGTCGAGCCGGTACAGCACGACCGCGTCGTACTTCGGGAAGTAGCGCCGGTCGTCCTCCAGCGTCAGCAGGCCCAGCGCGGCGATTTTCGAATCGGTGGTGTAGATGTCGATGACGTCGACCTGGCCGCCGGCCAGGGCGTCGTAGGCGATGCCGTGGTCGAGTGCGGTCGGTCGCTGCGCCAGGCGATAGGCCGCCGACAGGCCGGGCCAGCCGTCGGCACGGCCCAGGAATTCGTTCGACAGCCCGATCTTCAGTTGCGGATGACCGGCCAGGTCGGAGAGCCGGGCGATGCCCAGCCGCTTCGCTTCGTCGGCCCGCATCGCCAGCGCGTAGCCGTTGTTGAAGCCGAGCGGCACCGCCACGCCAAGCCCCCACCGGGCCAGGCCGCTGCGGATCGCCTCGATGGAGGTCGGGCTGGGATTGCGCAGGATTTCCAGGTCGATGGTGCCGAGGTAGTCGGCGTAGAGGTCGATGTTGCCGCTGCGCAGGGCCTCGAAGACGATCGCCGTGTTGCCGAGCCCCTGGCGGACCTGGGTGCGGGCATGCGGCGCGGCCGTCTGCGCCAGCACCTCGGCGAGGATGTAGGCCTCGGTGAAGCGCTTGGACCCGACCCGCAGGACATCGCCGGCGACCTGCGCGCGGCCGTCGCCAACCCCGCCTGCCAGGGACACGAGCAGCACGACCAGCGCGACGAACCAGCCCGGGCGTCTGCGCATCGCCGGCCCGACGCTAGGCGATCACCGCGCCGCGCTCCGCCAGCAGCGCCCGCAGGACACTGCGATGACAGTGCGCCTCGTCCTGGCAGTAGCAGCCGACGGCGAAGTTCGCCTGGTGCGAAAGCGCGGCCAGCAGGTCGAGCGTGCGGGCATTGTCCGGCGTCGCCATCTCGGCCCGGTACTTCCTGACGAAGGCGGCCCAGCCACGCGGATCCTGCGCTTGTTGCGCCAGCTGCGCCTGCTTCATCGCCGGCACGGAGGGCGCAAGGTTGGGATACCAGACGTCATAGAAATCGCGCTTCGCAAAGTCGGACTTCGGCACGCCGCGCGGCGGCCGGCGGACGGTGCCGAGGCGCAGTCCTTCCCCCGGATGTCGCGGCGTCCCCAATCGGACGATGGCGACGGCCACCGTGCTAGCCCCTCGTCGCAGGCGCCACCGCCTGCGACAGCGGCGACCGGGCAATCGCGGCATAGACGCGCAAGGCCGCGTAGGCATCGTTGGCGGCATAGAGCAACTGGCCGTCGCTCAGGCTGCGGTGGGACCAGTTGGAGGTCCCGATCCGCTTCGATTTGGCGAAGCGGCGCCCGAAGACCAGCGCCACCGCCACCTTCAGGCCGACCGACTTGCGGTAGCCGAGGTCGCGGAACACCCAGTCCATGTCCAGGACGGCCTGCGGCTCGATGCCCAGCCGCGCGCGGACCTGGGTCCGGTCGCCGTCGAGGCCGAAGCCGACCTTGACGAGGCGCGGCGACTGCAGCAGCGACGACACCGCCTCGCAAGCCTCGGGCAGGTGCAGCTGGAAGATGTAGGCGCGCGCGAGAGTCGCGAACTGCACCACGTGCGGTCCCTCCGACGCTTCGCCGCGGGTGAACGTCGGCCGCGACTCGGTGTCGAAGCCGACATGCGACTGGACCGCCAGGTCGGCATGCGCCTGGGCAACCGCCTGCGGCGTCGCCGGCAGCACGATGCGCGACGGATGGATGCCCGGAAACGGCTCGAGCGCGTCGATCTCCTCGCGGCCGGGCACCTCCAGCCGATTGCCCGGGCGGGGCGCCGGACGACGCACCGGCGAGGCCGGCGACTCGCGGCAGTCTGCCGGTTGGCCGTTCACTGGCCGGCCCGCGGACCGGCCAGCGCCGTATAGATGCCGAGCCCGAAGAACGTCGAGGCACTGAGGTAACGGCCGAAGCGTGCCAGGCGCGGCACCCGACCCTGCAGGCCGCCGGCCGCACCGACGGCGCCGCCCGCCGCCGCCAGGGCCGGCAGCACCCGCGCAGCAACCAGCACGTAGACGACGTCGGTGCTCGCAGCGATCAGCACGAACAATGTCCCGAGCAGCACGCTCTGCAGGATCGCCGAGCCGGCCGGGTCGATGAACTGCGGCAGGAAGGCGGCGAAGAACAGGGCCGTCTTCGGGTTCAGCAGCGCCACCACGAAGCCGTCGCGAAAGACCGGCCAGGCCGACGGCGCTGCCGGCCGCGCGAGAGGCGACGGGGCCGGCTGCGACAGCAAGACACGCAGGCCGAGGTAGATCAGGTACAACGCGCCGCCGAACTTGACCAGGGTGAAGGCGAAGGCGGAGACGGCAAAAAGCGCCGCCAGCCCGAGCGATGCGCCCAGCGCGTTGCCGAAATTGCCGAGCGCCACCCCGGCCAGCGACGCGAAGCCGGCTCGCCGGCCATGGGCGATGGTGCGGGTCAGCAGGTAGACGACCGCCGGTCCCGGGGTGATGGCAAGGGCGAGGCTGGCGATGACGAAAGCGGTGAGCATGGCAGGGTCCTTGCAGCTAGTTTACTGCCGCCCCCGCCAGAATGACCGGCCGGTGCCCGGTTCAACCGGCGCCGATGACCTCCGCGGTTCCCATCAGGCGCCACAGCTCGGGTGTCACGCCATACAACTCCTCGAGCAGCTGATGGTTGGTGAGCCCGATCGCCTCGCGCTGCACGACGCATTCCCACAGCGCGAGCGCCGCCTCGTGCAGCAGCGGTCGTCGCGCCGCCGGCAACGCCGCGCGCTGCGCGGCCGCGCGATCGAAATCCGCCAGCGCCACGACCGCCGCCTGCAGCTTGCGGCCCGCCCGGCCAAGGGTCGCGGCAGTTTCCTCGCGCACTGCCAGGCGGATGTGGTCGTCGATGTCGACGCCGTTGCCGCCGACCTTCCGACCCCTGCCATGGGCGTTGCGGGCTGCGGCGATGCCGGCCAGGCGGCGCCGGCCGAGCTCGGCGTAGCGCCATGGCAGGCGGGAGGCCGCCCCGCCGGGCCGCGGCGACGCGCCGGTGTCGGGCGCTGAATCATCCATCGGGCGATTCTATGCAGCCGTCGTCGATCACCCACGGAATCGTCGGGCGACCGGGCGGGTCAATCCCGGCGAGCTACCTACTGCTTCGGTTCCGCCCCCGGCGGGCTGCCGTACGGATTGAAGCCGAAGCCGCCTTCCACCTCGATCTTGACGTCCGCCGGATTCACCGCCGCATCCGCGCCCTTGTAGTGGGTGACCAGGCCGGGAAAAGCCAGCACGACCGCCACCATGAGGAGCTGGATCACGATGAACGGCAGCGATCCCCAGTAGATCTGGCCGGTCGTGACCTTGGCGATGCGCTTGCCGGTGACGCGGTCGCGATAGTCCTCGTGCGGCGCCACCGACCGCAGGTAGAAGAGCGCCAGGCCGAACGGCGGATGCATGAACGAAGTCTGCATGTTGACGGCCAGCAGGATGCCGAACCAGATCAGGTCGATGCCCATCTTGTCGGCCACCGGCCCGAGCAGCGGCACGACGATGAACGCCAGCTCGAAGAAGTCGAGGAAGAAGGCCGCGACGAAGACGAAGACGCTGACGAAGAGCAGGAAGCCCAGCTCGCCGCCCGGCAGCCCGACCAGCAGGTGCTCCACCCACAGGTCGCCGTTGACGGCGCGGAAGGTCAGCGCGAAGACGGTCGAGCCGATCAGGATGAAGATTGCGAAGCAGGTGAGCCGGGTGGTCGAATCCATCGCCTGGCGCAACAGCTTGAGCGACAGGCGGCGGCGGGAGATCGCCATGACCAGCGCGCCCAGCGCGCCCATCGCGCCACCCTCCGTCGGCGTGGCCAGGCCGATGAAGATCGTGCCGAGCACCAGGAAGACCAGCCCGAGCGGCGGGATCATCACGAACGTCACCCGCTCGGCGATCCGCGACAGCAGCCCGAGCCGCAGCACGCGGTTCAGCACCGCCATGAGAAAGGCGAGCAGCCCCCAGATCAGCACGGTGACGACCACCCGCTCGTCCACCGCCGTGGCCGCGTCGAAGAAGTAGTCGCCGATCAGGATGGCGCCTGCCATCGCGAGGGACATCACGGCGACCAGCGAGATCACGCCGTGGCCGCCGTCGGGCTCGAGGAAGGTCCTCGCCTCGGGCGGCACCGCGGGGACCGCGGCGGGCCGCAGCATCGCGAGGATCAGCACGTACGCCATGTAGGCGAGCGCCATCAGCAACCCCGGCAACATCGCGCCGAGGTACATGTCGCCGACCGACCGGCCGAGCTGGTCCGCCAGGATGATCAGCGTGAGCGACGGCGGGATGATCTGCGACAGCGTTCCGGAGGCGGCGATCACGCCCGTGGCCAGCCGCCGGTCATAGCCGTAGCGCAGCATGATCGGCAGCGAGATCAGGCCCATGGAGATGACCGACGCCGACACGACGCCGGTGGTGGCGGCCAGCAAGGCGCCGACCGCGACGACAGCGAACGCCAGCCCCCCGCGTAGCGGGCCGAACAGCTGGCCGACGGTCTCCAGCAGGTCCTCGGCCATGCCGGAGCGCTCGAGGATCAGGCCCATGAAGGTGAAGAACGGCAGGGCCAGCAGCGTGTCGTTGGTGACCACGCCCAGGACCCGCTGCGGCAGCGCCTGGAACAGCGCCGGCGTGAGCAGGCCCAGCTCCATGCCGACCAGGCCGAAGACGATGCCGTTGGCGGCGAGGGCGAACGCGACCGGGTATCCCAGCAGCAGGAACACGATCAGCGTCGCGAACATGATGGGCGCCAGGTTGGCGGCGATGAAGTCCATGCTCAGCGACCCTTCTGCGAGTCGGCGGCCGGCAGCACCGCGGCCGGCGGCCCGCCTACCCGCACCTCGGCCAGCTGAGCCAGCTCTTCGGCGAACTCCTCCTCCGCCGTCTTGCCCTCGCCCCGGCGGGTCGGGTCGGGACACATCCCCATCAGGAAGCCGACGCTCTTGATCAGGTGCGAGACGCCGGCCGCGATCAGCAGGCTGAAGCCCAGCGGGATCAGCAGCTTGACCGGCCAGCGCACCAGGCCACCCGAATTGGACGAGGTCTCGCCGGTGACCCACGACTCCCAGAACATCGGCCAGGCGAGCCACATGATCAGCAGCGCCGCCGGCATCAGGAAGAAGAGCAGCCCGAAGATCTCGATCAGGATCTGCGCGCGCTTGGACAGCTTCTGCGCCAGGATGTCGACCCGGACATGGTCGTTCTTCGTCAACGCGTAGCCGGAGGCGAGCAGGAACATCGCGCCGAACAGGTACCACTGCAACTCCAGCCAGGCATTGGAGCTGGAATGAAGGAACTTCCGGCTGAGGGCATTGCCGGTGCTCACCAGCACCACCACCAGCACCAGCCAGGAGACGTTGCGGCCGATCAGGCCGTTCACGGCATCGATGGCACGGGAGATGGCGAGCAGCAGACGCATTGCAGGTACCGTTTCCTCTCGCGGCGCAGGCCGCTCAGTGTTCGGAAGGCGCGCGCCAGGGGGTGGCGTGCTCCTCCAGCCAGACCAGGGCCCCGTAGAGGAGCATTCCCATCAGGGCCAGGATGAAGAGGGCGGCGAAGACCCTCGGCGTGTCGAAGGTGCCCTGCGCGCTCATGATCACGTAGCCCAGGCCGCGCTGGGACGAGACGAACTCGCCGACGATGGCGCCGACCAGGGCGAGCGAGATGGCCACCTTCATGCCGGCGATGATCGATGGCAGCGCGCTCGGCAGCTTCACCTTGAAGAAGAAGTCGTACCAGCGCCCGCGCAGCACGCGGCCGAGGTCCATCACGTCTGGCGGCACCGAGCGCAGGCCGTGGATCGTGTCGACGATGACGGCGAACACCGCGATCAGGAACGCGATGGCGACCTTGGGTTCGGGGCCGGTTCCCATCCAGATCACGAACAACGGCGCGACCGCCACCTTCGGCACGGCGTTGAAGGCGACGATCAGCGGATAAACGAAGCGCTGGCAGATCTTGGAACCAACCACCAGGGCGCCGATCAGCACGCCACCGACCACCGACAGGACGAAGCCGATGGCGGTGGTCATCAGCGTGTACCCGGCATGGCCCAGGTACCACGACCATTCGGCGGCCAGCTCGGCGAGGATCTGCGACGGCAGCGGCAGCAGGATGGGCCGCACGCCCAGCAAGCGGCCGAGTGCCTCCCAGACCAGCAGCACCAGGATGGTGGAGAAGGTGCCTGCGGCGACTGCCGAGAGGTGGCCCTTGCCCATCAGACGCGCGCCCGTTCGTCGATCAGCCCCATCTCCTCGAACAGGGTCCGGATGCGGGCGACATAGCGGGCGAACTCCGGCGACTCGCGCACCGCCAGCGGCCGCGGCCGCGGCAGGTCGATGGTCAGGACTTCGGCGATCCGGCCGGGGCGCGGCGAAAACACCATGACGACGTCGCCGAGGAAGACGGCTTCCGCGATGCCGTGGGTGACGAACACGACCGTGTTGCGCACGTCCAGCCAGATGCGCTGCAGCTCGACGTTCATCTGGTCGCGGGTCAGGGCATCGAGGGCACCGAACGGCTCGTCCATCAGCAGCAGCGTCGGATCGTCGACCAGCGCGCGGCAGATGGCTGCCCGCTGCCGCATGCCGCCGGACAATTCGCGCGGATAGGCGTTGGCGAACTCCCGCAGGCCGGTGAGGCCCAGGAGATGGTCGACCTTGTCGGCGTAGCGGCCCAGCGGCTTGTGGGCGAATTCGATCGGCAGCAGGATGTTGCGGCGGATGCTGCGCCACTCCAGCAGCGCGTCACGCTGGAAGACGATGCCGACACCCTCCGGCGCGCCGTCGATCGGTCGGCCGTCGAACAGCAACTCGCCGTCGCTGATGGTCTCGAGCCCGGCGATGCAACGCAGGAAGGTGCTCTTGCCGCAGCCGCTGGGGCCCAGGATGCTGACGAAGCGGCCAGGCGGTATCTCGGCATCGATGCCGGCCAGCGCCTGCACGCCGCGCGGACCGGGGTAGCGCTTGTGGACGGCCCGGGCGACGACCCCTTCGCGCGGCACGGGTGCCGGGTGCGTCGTCGCCTGCGCCATCAGTTGCCGACCAGCTTGTCGAAGGCCTCCGGCTTGACCAGCCCGGCGGTATAGAAGTCCTCGGCAGCCAGCTTGCCGCTGATCAGGCCGACCGAGCTCAGCGTCTTGGCCGCCTGCGCCCATTCGGCCGGCACCGGCGGGCCGATGCGCATGCCGGCGTCGCGCTTGCCGAAGTAATACTCGAGCTGGTCGAGCTGGCCGCGCAGGATCTCGCGGTCGAGCCGCGCCTGCGGCCGCTGCGCGATGATCGCATCCACCGCCTCGTCCTGGTGCCCGGCGAAGATGTATTCCCAGGCCCGCGACACGACGCTGGCGAAACGACCGATCACCTCGCCGCGCGCCGCCAGCTTCTCTTCGCTGGCGAACAGGCCGAAGCTGGGCATGTCCAGCCCGTAGTCCGCGAAACGCACCGCGTTCGACTTGCGGGTCTTGGTCACCGCCGGGAGGACGAAGGGGATGGTCGAGAACACCGCATCCGCGCGACCCACCGAATAGGTGGCCACCTTGCCGGCGGCGTCGACGTTGATCAGCTCCAGGTCGCCACGCTTCAGGCCGCCGGCCGCCAGGAACGAGTCGATGAAGGGCGCCTCCAGCGAGCCGGCGGTGTAGACCACCTTCTTGCCCTTCAGCTGGGCCGGTCCGGTGATGCCGGACTCCTGCGGCACGAGCAGGCCGATGTCGCTGTGGCGCGCGTACACGGCCACCGCCTTGACCGGCAGGCCCTTGTCGCGGGCGATCATCATTGAGGCCAGCGCGGCATGGCCGACATCGAAGGTGCCGCCGGAGCCGACGATCTGCACCGTCGTCACCGAACCGTTGCCGTCCTCGATGCTCGGTTCGAGGCCCGCCGCCTTGAACCAGCCCTTCTGCTGCGCTAGGTGGATGGCGCCGTGGATCGCCCAGGGGGTCCAGTCGAGCCGGACCTTGACCGGTTGCAGTGCCTGGGCCTGCACCGTGCCGCCCAGCAGCGCGGCCGCGAGCGCGGCGGCGACCAGGCCGGTGCCCTTCATGAAGTTCCTGCGCAGCATGCGGTTCTCCCCGATCTCGTGCGTGACGATTGCCAAATGAAGCGCCTGCGACTCAGCGCGGTGCCCCGAACAAGCCCTTGATTCGAGCCCAGACCACTGAAAGCAACATCCGGACCGGATTGATTCCGGCCGCCGGCAGCGGGGCGCTGCCGCCCTCGGCCGGCCCCTGCAAGCGCGCCGCCACGTTGCGACCGAAGTCGGCGATCATGCGGCCGACGAAGTCCCTGACCAGCCCGGAACGCGAGAACTGGGCGAGCGGCCCCTGCAGCGAATAGCGCATGTCGATGTGGACGCGGGTCGAGTCGGGCGCAAGCACTTCCAGGCGGTAGCCGATGTCGCCATTGGCGCGGGACTGGCTCAAGCTATCCTGGCCGGCGCCGCGCAGCACCGCGGAACGCGCGGCCTCGTCGCGCTCGAGCCGCGCCGCGCCGTTGAAGGCCGCCGACATCGGTCCGAACTTCACCGCGACCTTGCCCCGCACCTTGTCGCCGTCGATCGACGTCACGGTGGCACCCGGCAGGCAGGCCGCGACCGCCGGCAGGTCGCCCATGAAGGTCCATACCCGGTCCGCCGCGACCGGCACGTCGAAGCGCCCTTCGATGCGGGTGCCGGCAGCCGGCTTGCCCGCCCCGTCCGCAGGCGCCGCCGCGCCGGCAGCGTCGGTGCGCCCGACTGCGGCTGCGGCTGCCGGCTC
>JAEZQX010000483.1 GCA_023441105.1 Pseudomonadota bacterium
CCGCCGGACCGCCGGACCGTCGCTGCCGGATTCGCTCGAACAGCGCCTCCGGCGTCTCCTTCTCGAGCCTCGACGTAGCCGCCGGCGGCGCCTCATCCCTGGGGTTCTTGTCCATCTCGCTCATCGCAACGCTTCGCGCAACCGCGCGACGTCTTCGGTCACGACCTGCCGGCTGAGGCGGAAAGCCGTGTCCCTGGCCGTGGCGAGGCCGTGCGCCCACATTCCCAGCGCGATCGCCCCCAGGATCCAGAAGACCAGCAACCCCAGCAAGGCGAAATGGCGCCACGGAGTATCCCAGGCCAGGGCAACCACGGTGGCTGCCGCCCAGACGAGCGAGATGACACCGACGACGAGGGTTGCAAGCACCGCCACCAGCAGCCGGGTCAGGCGCTGGCGTTCCGCCGCCAGCTCGAGGGCGAACAGCCGGGAGCGGTCGTCGAGGCCGTCGAGGACCTCCTGGGCGACTTCGCGTACCCCTGCCAGGCGCGGACCCAGGAGTCGTCGCAGGAGCATGCGCGGCGCCAGCCTGCTACTTGCGCGACAGGAGGATGCCGAGGACGAATCCGGCAACGGCGGCGACCCCTGCCGCCTGCCAGGGAGATGCCTGGGCAAAGTCGGCGACCCGGTCCGCACCTTCGCGCGCCCGCTGCTGCGCCTCGCGGCCGAGGCCCGAGACCGTGTCCGCCATGCTGCCCATGGCGTCGCGGATGCGAGCCAAGGCTGCCTGGACCTCCGGCGACTGGGTGATGTCGTCGCGCGCCATCAGGTCCGCCAGGTCGCTCTTGAGCGCCGACCATTCCCGCTCCAGGGCCGACCGCGCTTCGTCCGACATGCCGGCGGCGGCACTGCCGAAGGCGTGCCGGGTGTGGCGGAGCGTGCCTTCGATCGCCGCAGCAGCCGCTTCCAGTCGCGCGGCGATCCGATCGGTGGGAATGTCGGTCATGGCAGTTCCAGTCCTCGAGGTTTCTCGCCGGTTCCGGCCCGGCGGAGACTGGTGGCAGGCCCCGCCGTGCTCAAAACTGGTTCTTCTGGAGGAGGTCCGACAACTCGTCGGCGTGTTCCTCCTCCTGGGCAAGAATACCCTCCAGGACCCGTTTTGTGGTTGGATCGTCGTCCCCGAACCAGCGGACCATCTCCCGGTAGGTGTCGATCGCAATCCGTTCGGCAACCAGATTCTCCTGGATCATCTCCTTCAGGTCGTTGCCTTCGACATAGTCGGCATGGGATCGGGCGCTGAGCCCTTCCGGCGAGAAGTCGGGTGCGCCGCCGAGTTGCACGATGCGGCGTGCGATCTGGTCGGCATGGGCCTGCTCCTCGGCAGCGTGCTGGGCGAATTCCTGCGCGATCGGCTCGGCATAGATGCCGGCCGCCATGAACGAATGGCGCTTGTAGCGGAGCACGCAAACCAGCTCTGTCGCCAGCGCCGAGTTCAGTACCGCATGTGCCTGCGCCTGGTCCTTGCCGTACCCGGCCGTGACCGCGCCGTCGTCCATATGCTGCCGGGCGCGCTCACGGATCGCCTTGATGTCGGCAAGAAAGGGCTGGCGGGAAGGCTGCCCGGGACCCGTCTGCGCCTGCCCCGGAGCCTGTTGCGTCGTCATGTCTGCCACGGTCACACCTCTCTAGCGTTGGGTCGTCGGAAAGGCCACCTTCACTGCAAGACGTGTTCCTCGGCCAACAGCGGCCGACTCGCCTTCGCGGGAGCATGAATTGCTGCAACAATTTCCGCCGCCGGCGTCCGCTGCTCGCGACGCAGGCGTTCATGCGCCGGGGAGGTCCAGGTATCGGCCGCTAACGTCCCTGGCATGTCAATTGCATGGTCGTGCGAATGGATACATTGAGTCATCCCAACGCACGAATCAACACGCACAGCCCCCGGCTGAGGGGACGGAGGCAGTCCATGCCATCAGGTGACGCGGCAGTCAAGGGGGGCAAGGCCGAGAAGGCGGGCCAGCCCTCGAAGCTGCCAGCAAAGACCCGGAAACCGCCGCCGGCCAAGGGCGCCCCGGCCGCCGCCGGCGCCCAGGTGGCGGAATCGCCGCTGCTTGCGCTCCAGCCTCCCCCGCAGGGGGCGGATGTCATTGCCGCGGCGCGGGACTGTGCCCTGGAGACTGCCGTCCTGCTGGATTCCATCATCCACGATCTGCGCACGCCGCTGAGCGCCATGTCGGGTTGGCTGGAGGTGCTGGAGGCTCACTTCGGCGAGGCGGACGGGATCGTGGGACGGGCGCTGCTCGGCTTGCGACGGGGGGTCGAGAGTCAGACTGCCGGGCTGAGCGGCTTGTCGGACGTGCTGATGAAGCAGCGCATCGACATCCCGGGGCAGGACGAATGCATGTTCCTCGATCGCATGCGCCTGGCGTTGCAGAACCTCGAATCCAATCCGGAAGCGCCGCTGGATCCCTCCCTCGCGGCCAGGCTGGCGCCATTCAGGACGTTGGATGCTGCCGGTTCCATGACTTGCCGGGATGCCGGCTCGTCGCTGGTCGAGGCTTGTGGAACCCTGCTGCGGGCACTGGCGGCAGCGCAGGATCCCGGCGATGGGCCGCTTTCGGTGTCGGCAAATGGCGACACGGTACTGATCACCCTGCCGGGTGGGAACGGCGATCCCACTGCCTTGCGAAGTCTGTGCGTGGGCCTCGCCGGCTACCCGACCCGCCGCCCCGAGATCCGCGCCCAGGCCGTCTGGCTGGCACGGTCGCTGTTCCGTCGCTGCGGCGTCGCGCTGCAGATGAGTCCGGGAGCCGGGGGCGGCTCCCACCTGCTGCTGACCAAGGCAGCCTCCGCCTGATCCGATCGGGCGGCATTTTGCGGCCCTAGTCGGACAGTTCATAATCACAGCTGCCTGCGGCGTCGGAGAACGCCGGGGTGGCTCCGGCTGCCCGCGACCGGTCTGCGCCGGCGTAGGCTATAGTCGGCTTCCGACAGATTCAACTTTCCCCGGCTTACCGAATGCGTAGCAAGAGCGTACTTGTCGTCGAGGACGACGAGAACTCGGCAGATCTGCTCTCCACCTTTGCAAGGTCGGAGGGGTTCAACGCGAGTATCGCGAGCAGCCTTGCCGAGGCCCGACAGCAACTGATCGTGCACAAGCCAGGCATCGTCCTGCTGGACCTGGGCTTGCCGGACGGCTCCGGCATGGACCTCTTTTCGGACGAGAACCTGCGGGGCGATGCGGAAATCGTTCTGATCACCGGCAACGCCAGCGTCGATACCTCGGTGCAGGCCCTGCGCCTCGGGGCTGCCGACTACCTGATCAAGCCGGTCTCGCTCAAGCTCCTGCGCACCGTCCTGACCAGGCT
>JAEZQX010000479.1 GCA_023441105.1 Pseudomonadota bacterium
AGCCTTCGTACTCGTCGCGCATGCTCTTCATGCCCTGCGCCGGCAGCCAGCCGAGATGGATGGCGAACACGATCACCAGCATCTGGCCGAGCCAGAAGATCGGCACCGAATAGCCGAACAGCGACAGCGCGGTCAGCGCGCTGTCGCGCAGGCTGCCGGCGCGCGGCGCCGCGGTCACCCCCATCACGATGCCCAGCACCGCGGCGAAGAACAGTGCCGGCAGCATCAGCAGCAGGGTCGGGCCGAGCCGCGCCACGATGAGGTCCAGCACCGGCATGCGATTGGCGAACGAGAAGCCGAGGTTGCCCTGCACCAGGTTGAGCAGGTAGAGCCACAGCTGGGTCGTGATGGGCTTGTCGAGTCCGAACTCGACGCGGATCTGCTGGGCATATTCCGGCGGCACGGGAAAGTCGCCCAGCAGCGCATGCAGCGGGTCGCCCGGCACCATGTGCACGATCAGGAAGTTGAGCACCAGGATGCACAGGATGATCAGCAGGCCCCAGCCGACCCGCGACAACAGATACCGGGGCATTACGCCTTGGTCTCCTCGTCCGCGACCAGCAGGCTCGTGACCTGCGACAGGTCGCTGCACCGCTCCAGGCGCCAGACCAGGTCCACCAGCCGGGTGGCGCGGACGTTGCCGATGACGGGGACCAGCAGGCTCATGGCCTTGGTCACCAGCTCGTCGTCCGGCAGGGGCGCTTCCGGCGCGCCCTTGGCGAATGGAATGTCCAGGTGCTCGCGCCGTCCGTCCCTGAACACCACCTCGAGCGAGGGATAGTCGGTGCGCCCCAGCACGCGGTCGGTCTCGATGCGGGTGGCCGCCATCAGGCGGCGCACTTCCGGCTCGCCGGTGCGCAGCGGCTCGAACTGGTCCAGGGTGGCGCGACCGCTGGTCGCGGCGACCGCGAGACAGTAGGGGGCGCTGAACTGGGCCTCCAGCAGGTTGCGGACGTCACTGCGTTCGAACTGCCGCCGGGTCTGCGCATCGCCATGCACCACCAGCGATTCGACCGCGGCGCTGCCGCCCTCGGCCTTGCCGACGATGGTCAGCACCGCGTCGACCATCGAATGCAGCGTGCGGCAGCAGGCGTGCGGCTTGATGCCGGAGCGCAGGATGTGGAACTCGCTGCCGAGGCCCGCGACCGCCTGCTCCGGTGTGGCAAAGCCGGGCGCATAGGTACTGTAGAAGCCGCCCCACGGGGCATCCAGCACCTGCCGCGGTCCGGTCAGGCCGGCCTTGGCCAGCAGCGCCGCGCTGACGCCGGTCTCGGCCGCCTTGCCGGGATGGAAGCGCTTGACCAGGGCGCCATCCGCCAGGAAGGCCCAGGTGCCGCCGGTGAAGGTGCCCGCGATGCCCAGGGCCTGCACGAAGTCGTGGGGAGAGGCCTGCAGCAGCCTGGCCGCGCCGGCAGCGGCGCCGAAGCTGCCGCAGGTCCCCGTCGAATGCCAGCCGCGGGCGTTGTGCGGCCGGTAGCCGCCGCTGCCTTCCAGCACGCGGCCCGCCACGTCGTAGCCGGCGACGATCGCCAGGATCGCGTCGCGACCGCTGGCCGGATAGCGGGTCGCCAGGGAGCAGACCGCCGGAATGACGACGGCGCCCGAGTGGCCGCAGCCGCCGAAGTCGTCGAGCTCGAGCGCATGGGATGCGGTGCCGTTGACCAGCGCCGCGGCGGCGGGGGCGAGCCGCTCGCGCCGGCCCCACAGGATGGCATCGCCGCTGCCCGAGCCGCCGGCCTGCATCGCCTGGACCACCGTGCCGACCACGGCGGTCGCGCCGCCGGCCGTACCGGCCGCCAGCGTGTCGAGCAGGAAGCGCTTGGCGGCATGCACGACCTCCGGTGGCAGGTCCTCGAACCGGGCGCGCGACCAGTAGGTCGCCAGCTGGCCGCTCAGCGAGTCGGCGGCGGCAGCCGTCACTTCATCCACACGCTGCCCCACCACTGCTGGTTGGCCGCCTGCCACAGGCCTTGCAGCCGCGAACTCGCCACCGCGTACTGCGGCTGCTGGTGCAGGTTCAGCACCGGCATGTCCTGCGCCAGGATCTCCTGGATCCGGTCGAAGGCCTTCTTGCGGTCGGCCTGGTTCGCCGCATCGCGGCCCTGCTCGAACAGCTTGTCGACCTCCGGGTTGGAGTACTGCGACGCGTTGTTGAACGTCGTGCCCTGCTTGATCGACTCGGTGACGTAGGTGCGGGCGATGCCCAGGGACGGATCGCCGAGCGTGGTGTAGGTCTGCAGGGTGGCCTCGAAGTCGTAGTCGCTGTAGACGCGCTTCAGGATCACCGGCCGCTCCGCGCCCTCCAGCGATACCTTGACGCCCACCGCCTGCCAGAACCGTTGCAAGGCCTGGGCGGCCGGCAGCCATTCCGGCTTGGCGGTCTCGAACAACAGCCGCATGGTGAAGCGGCTTCCGTCCGGGCCCACGGTTGCGCCCGCCTCGTCGAGCATCTGGGCCGCCTTCTTGGGGTCGAACGGGTACTGCTTCATGTAATCGACCGCCTCGTTGTAGGCCCACAGGCGGGTGTCGAACGCGCTGCGCGGGATCCCGCCGAGGCCGTGGAACACCTTGTCGTGGATGAACTGGCGATCGACCGCCATCAGCAGCGCCTGGCGCACCTGCGGCTTGGCCAGCTGGGGATGCTTGGTGTTGAGGATGATGATGTCGCTGCCGGGATAGCTCACTTCCTGCATCGTGAACTGCGGGTTCTTCTCGAACTGCTGGACGGCGGACAGCGGGAAGTAGTCCGGCACGATGTAGTCGACCTCACCGGCGCGCAGCGCCAGGATGCGGGCGGCGGCGTCCGGCATGATCTTGATCATCACCCGGTCCAGGTAGGGCTCGCCCTTGCGCCAGTAATCCGGGTTGCGCTCCAGCGCGATGTGGCTGCCGCGGACCCATTCCTTGATCCTGAAGGGACCTGCGCCCACCGGTTGCGTCAGGATCGCCGGGTGCTTGAGGATGTCCTGGTCGCGCAGCACGTGGGCGGGCATGATCGCGGCGTTCTGTTCGCAGGCCAGCGAGAACAGGAACGGGCCGAACGGCTTGTCGAGGGTGATGACCACCTGCTTGGGCGTCGGCGTCTCGATCTTCTGGATGAACTTGCCGGCGGTGTTGAAGCGCGGACCGTACTTGCTGCTGATCTGCTCCAGCGTGAACTTGACGTCTTCGGAGCTCACCGGCTTGCCGTCGTGCCAGCTGGCATCGACGAGATCGAAGCGGTAGACCAGGCCGTCCGGCGAGATATCCCAGGACTTCGCCAGGCTCGGGACGATCTCGAAGCCCTTCCTGAATCGGACCAGCGCGTCATGCACCAGGCAGCCCGCCGCCACGTCCGGTACCGAGTTGGTGGTGTCGGGGCTCAGGCTCAACGGATCCGTGCCCAGCACCATCACGGCGGTACCGCCGCGCTTGGGCGTCTGGGCAACTGCAGGCTGCGGCAGCAGCGCGTCGGCGAGCATGCTGCCCGCCAGCGTGGCCATGGTGGCCATGATTGCCACGGCATGCCGTTTCGCGATCTTCATTCGAAAGTCTCCTCGGGTATCGTCGTCGTGCAGGAAAGGGCCCGCCGTCGGCAGGTCGCGGCACCGGGCGCAAGGATCAGCGCGCAGCATGGCGCGCGGCCAGCGCCAACGTGCGCAGCATCTCGTTGGTCAGGATCATCAGGCCTTCGTCGGCGCCGATGCCCGGCTTCGAGAGCAGGAAGTCCGGGCCGGTGGCGAGGCCGATCTGCGCCGTCACCCGCGCCGACAGATCGGTCTCGTTGGCCGTGCCGCCGAGGCAGCAGCCCATGCCATTGGCCTTGCAGAACAGCACGGCCTCGATGCTGTTGTTGATGCCGCCCAGGTCCGGCGTCTTGATCTGGACGAAGTCGCAGGCCTTCGCCTCGGCGAACACGCGCGTGTCTTCGAGCGTGTTGCACCATTCGTCGGCGATCAGCCCGACCCGGGCGCCGCGCGCCTGCAACTTCTCCTTGAGCGTGCGGAAGGTCTCGATCTGCGCGTCACGGCTGGTCGCGATGATGGGCGATTCGATCAGCAGGTCGTAGGGCCGTGCCGCCTGCTCCAGTCGCGCCAGGTAGTCGGCAAGCGCGTCCAGGTCGCTGCCGAACAGATCGCCGAGCGTGCCGTACAGGTCGAGGTGGATGCGCGGCCGGTAGCCGGCTTCGCCCACTTCCTGGATGCGACGCGAGATCGAGCCTGCATAGTCCATCAGCACCTGCCCGCAGGGACCAAGGTCGCTGGCCAGCGTGAACGAGGCATGCGGCAGCACGGCGGCGCGTTTCATGATCACCCGATCGAGCTGCAGCCCGTCGCCGCGGTGGCAGGACGCGAGGATGCCGACCGGCTCGGTCTGCATCCGGGTGCCGTACTCGCGCGCGATCACCTCGGCACCGGTCTCGCGCCGGGCCGTGGCGGTGGCGTTCAGCAGGGCCTGCGTCAGGCCGTAGCGCAGCGCGGTGTGCAGGCGCTTGCCAGCCACCTGGAAGCGGTCGATTTCCTCGGCATGGGATCGAAAGACACCCACGTCGCGCCCGACCAGCCATGGCCGCACGACCGATTCCAGGACCGGCAGGTGCTCGCTGGGGATGAACAGCGGATCCCGTCCCGCCAGGCCGGAGAAGATCACGTCGGCGCATTCGCCGACGGCCACGCAACCGTCGTCCAGGATCAGCATCACGGAAACGATGGCACCCGCCTGGACGATGCGCGTGTACCCCGGGGTCAGCGGCTTGCCTTCCAGGAAGGTGCCGTTCGGCCTGGCACCGGCCTTGACCGCCTGCAGGTCCTTGTTGAAATAGCCGGAAAGACCGGCGGCGAAAACGACGTCCTTGATCTTCATCGTGATTCTCTTCGATTCTGGCGGACGAGAGTTTATCCAGTTCCCGCGGATCGACGTGAATCCGGGGGAATCGGCCGCCGTTGCGGCGGGCGAGAGAGCCGGCGCGAGGAAAGCGGCGGGAACGGTGCGGGAACAGTGCGGGAACCGTGCGGGAAGCGGTCCTACTTGAGCTCCACCGATCCGCTGATGGTGAGGGTGACGGTGGCGTCGCCGCCATCGGTCGGCACGAAGGACTTGGCCGCGGAGGCCGCCCGCATCTCCATCTGCATCGGCCGCGGCGGCGGCATCTCGGCGGCATGGTTGATGTTGAGCGTCTTCAGCTCGAAGCCGCCGAAGCCGAAGGCGCCCGCCGTCTCGCGCGCCCGTTCGTTGAACGCGGCTGCCGCTTCCTTCAACAGGCGCGACTCCTCGCGGGTGCGCGCTTCGTCCGTGAGCCGGAACGACACGCCGGCGATCTGCAGGTCTTCCGACAACTGCCCGGCCAGCGCGCCGGTGGCCTTCAGGTCGCGACCCTCCAGGACCATGACGCCCCTGACGCGCCAGCCGGTGCGCTTGCCCTGCTGGCTCCACTCCGGCTGCGTGGTGATCGATCCGAGCCGCACCTTGACCCCCGCCACGGTCTTGGCCTTGGCGATGGCCAGGTTCAGCGCCTCCAGGACTTCGTCGTTCAGCTTCTCCGCGACCGTGCCGCTGCGCTCGACCGCCAGTTGTACGACCATCTCGTCGTTGGGGAGCTCGCTGCGGGCCGCTGCCTCCAGGTGAACCGTCGGCCCGGCCTGGGCGACGCCGGCGCCGCCCAGCGCAGCGGCGGCGACGATGACGGCAGTGAATGCCAGGGCGAGATGGCGATGAACTGACGAATGCGTCATGTGAGCTTTGCACCAGCGGAGTGACTCGAGCTTCATAATAGCGCAGGACCTGAACCCGACAGGAGGCTCCGATGAGCTGGTATTCGAGGACCTGGACCTGGCTCGACGGCAAGTGGATCGAAGGGAACCCGCCGATGATGGGCCCCCGCACCCATGCCGCCTGGCTGGGCTCTTCCGTGTTCGATGGCGCGCGAGCCTTCGAGGGCGTGATGCCCGACATCGATGCGCATTGCCAGCGGGTCAACCACTCGGCCGCCCGGATGGGAATGAAGCCCACCATGCAGACCGGCGAGATCGTGGCGCTGGCACGCGAAGGCATGCGCCGCTTCGACGGCAAGACCGCGCTCTACGTGAAGCCGATGTACTGGGGCGAAGCCGAAGGTCCCGGCACCATCGCACCGGACCCCGATTCCACCCGCTTCTGCCTGTGCCTGTTCGAGGCGGCGATGCCGGAGGCGACGGGCTTCTCGCTCGGCGTCTCGCGCTTCCGGCGGCCCACCCTCGAGACCATGCCGACCGACGTCAAGACCGGCGCGCTCTATCCCAACAACGCGCGCGCCCTGGCCGATGCGCAGACCCGCGGGTTCGGCAATGCGATCGTGCTCGACATGCTCGGCAACGTCGCGGAGACGGCGACGTCGAATCTGTTCCTCGTCAGGGACGGCGTGGTGATCACGCCGGCGCCCAACGGCACCTTCCTCAACGGCATCACCCGCCAGCGCGTCATCGCGCTGCTGCGCCAGGACGGCCGCACTGTCCTCGAGCAACGCGTGACGATGGAGGACATGCTGCAGGCCGACGAGGTGTTCTGCACCGGCAACTACGGCAAGGTGCAGCCGTGTACCCGGGTCGAGGAGCGCAAGTGTCCGATCGGCCCGGTGTACCGCAAGGCGCGCGAGCTCTACTGGGCCTTCGCCCACGACCGGCGCCAGTCGCCACCTCCGTCTTAAGCCGAGCGGCCAGGCGGCACCTGGGGATGCGCCGCCGCCGGCAGCTAGGATCGGTCGACACCGACCCTTCCGGCTGCCGCCACCGTGAACCCTGAATTCCCGACAGCACAACCAGCACGACCGGCACGATCCGCGCGATCCGCGCGATCCGCCCGATCTCGAATCCTCTTCTCGCTGTTGTCGTGCCTGGCGCTCGGCTGTCCGCGCAGCGCTCCGGCAGCGGAGCCGACGCCCATGGCAATGCCATCGCCGGCGCCGGCGTCAGGCGAGCAGCGGCCGCTGACGCTGGTCGTGCCGTTCGCCGCCAAGGGACCCACCGATACGGTGGCCCGGGCACTGGCCGGCGCCCTCGGTCCGCGATTGGGCCGGTCGGTGGTGATCGAGAACCTGGCCGGCGCAGGCGGCACGGCCGGCGCTGCCGCGGTCGCCGCCGCCCCGCCGGATGGGGCGACGCTGCTGCTGCATCACGTCGGCATGGCCACTGCGCCGATCCTGTACCGCAGCCTGTCGTATGACCCGCAGCGGGACTTCGAACCGATCGGGCGGATCGTCGACGTCCCGATGACGCTGGTCGCACGGCCCGGCTGGCCGGTGACGGATGCGCAGGCGGCGGTGCGTCACATCAGGCGCAACCAGGGCACGCTGGTGCTCGCCTACGCGGGGCTCGGGGCCGCATCGCACCTGTGCGGCCTGATGCTGTCGATGTCGCTCGGCGTCGATCTGATCCAGGTGCCTTACCGCGGCACGGCACCGGCCCTGCAGGATCTGCAGGCCGGAGGCGCGGATCTGCTGTGCGACCAGACCACCAACACCGGCCTCGCCATCCGCAACCGCAGCATCCTGCCGCTTGCCGTCACCAGCGCCCGCCGGCTGGCCTCGATGCCGGAGCTTCCCACCATGGCGGAGGCGGGTGTCCGCGGCCTGGAGCTCGCCATCTGGCACGGCTTGTTCGCGCCGGCCGGTACGCCGCCGGCCATCGTCGCGCGCCTGTCGCAGGCACTGCAGTCGGCGCTCGAGGCGCCCGGATTCGTCCGCCAGATGGCCGAGATGCAGGTGGTGATTGCCAGCCGCGAGCAGGCAACGCCCGCGGCACTGGCCGCGCTGCTCGCGGCCGAGATCGGCCGTTGGACGCCCATCCTCCGCAAGGCCGGGCAATATGCCGACTGACCGGCCATCCGGCGCGTCGGGCCTGCGCCTGCGCCGGCGCGATCGCTGCCAGGCGCGGCCGGCGATCCCGCCGCTGCTGCCGGGCCTGGCGGCAGTGATCTGGATGGCGGGGTGCGGCGCGCG
>JAEZQX010000550.1 GCA_023441105.1 Pseudomonadota bacterium
GCCGCGACCGGTGGCGCCTTCGTCGCGAATCTCCCCGCCGGCGCCGGTCGCGGCACCCGGATGCGGCGCGATCGCGGTCGGATGGTTGTGCGTCTCGACCTTCAGGAGGTTCTGCACCGGCGTCGCCGCCCAGCGGTAGCGACCGTTGCCACCGTCGGCGTGCAGCGGCGCCCAGGTGGCGATGTCGCGGCCTTCGAGGATGGCGGCGTTGTCGGCATAGGCCACCGCCGTGCCGCGCGGCTGCGCGGCATGAGTCGCCTTGATCATCCCGAACAGCGATGACGGCTGCTCGACGCCGTCGATGGAGAACCGCGCGTTGAAGATCTTGTGGCGGCAATGCTCCGAATTCGCCTGCGCGAACATCATCAGCTCGACGTCGGTGGGGTCGCGACCCAGCGTCGCGTAGGCATCGACCAGGTAATCGACCTCGTCGTCCGACAATGCCAGTCCGAGCTCGCGGTCGGCAGCCAGCAGCGCCGCGCGCCCGCTCGCCCGCAACGGTATCCGCGACAGCGGCTTGCCTTGCAGCGGCCTGAACAGCTGCGCCGGATCGGGCGCCTGGGGAAACCAGCTTTCGGTCATCCGGTCATGCAAGGCCTCGGCCAGCCGCTCGGACACCTCCGGCGCCGGCGCATTGCCAAAACCGAACAGCCCGGCCTTGCGAACGATGCGATAGCGGATGCCGCGCTCGATCCGTTCCACCTGCGCCATGGCGCAGTTGTGGGCAATGTCGGTCGCCTTGGTGGACCAGGGCGACAAGGTGCCGACCCGCGCCGTCACGAAGATGCTCAGCGCCCCTGCGGCCGCCGGCGACGGCGCCGGCGATTCATCGAGCAGCGCCTGCAGCCGCAACCGGTCGTCGCCGGACAGCTCCTGGGTGGTAGCGACCAGGTAGAAGTAGTCCGCGTCGACCTGGGTGACGGCGGCATCGATGCCCTGCAGCCGCCCCAGCAGCCGGCGCGCCCCATGCTGGCCGAGGGCGCTGCTGCCCGGCAATACGTAGTGGAAGGTCATGACGGAACCAACAGGCTGATCAACCCGTGATTATAGGTTCCGCAGCAACCTCCCCATCCGCTCCAGGAGTTCGATCACGCCGTCGACCCGGTGCACGAAGGCGCGCGCGGCGCTGGCCGTGCCGGCCGCATTGGCCTCGTCGTCCCATACCCGGACGGTCAGCCAGTCCGGCGGGGCGCGCTCGAAGACCCGTTCATCGGTGACGTCGTCCCCGACGAAGATCACCGTGCCGGCCTGCCGGCGCCGCTGCAGCTCGGCGACCGCCTCGAACTTGGTCACCAGCCCTGGCGCCATCAGGTTGAGCACGAACTTGCCGTCGATGATCTCCGGATCCGGCCGCAGGCTGCCGACCAGCCGCAACAGCGCCGCGCGCGTCGGCTCGGGTGCGGGCGCATGGCGGTAATGGAGCGACAGCGACAACGACTTGCGCTCGAAGACGATGCCCGGTCCCAGCTCCGCCAGCGGTTGCCGAAGGGAGGCGGCCCAGTCGAGCACCACCTGGCGCTGCTGCGCCCGTCGTCCGGCCGCGGCCGCCGCTTCTTCCCCGTCGTCATCGGCATCCGCAGCCCATTCGTTGCCATGGTTGCCGATCAGCACCAGTCCTGGCAGCGGCACCCGCGGCGCGAGGTCATCCAGGCCGCGGCCCGACACGATGGCCACCGGCAAGCGGCCCTGCAGCGGGGCCAGCAGCGGGGGGACGCGAGGGTCGATGGCGGCGTCCGCCGGCTGGGCGACGATCGGCGCCAGCGTGCCGTCGAAGTCGAGCGCCAGCAGCGGCTGGCGGCCCAGGGCCTCGATCAGCAGGCCGTCGCCGGCCGTGCTCTGCAGGTCGATCACGCCGGCCGGCGCAGGTCGCGGGCGGCCTTCGGCAGGTCGACGACGTTGGCGCCCCTGCTGATGCGCGCTTCGACCCGGATCCGGCGGCGCAGCTTGCCGGCGTCCAGCAGCATCCGCCCGGCCCAGCGGTAGACGTTGAACTCGCGCACCAGCTGGCGCAGGCTGCGCATGCGCACCTCCTGCTCGTGCTCCGGCATGGCGAGCGCTTCATGCAGGGCGTCCGCCACCTGGTCGATGTGGTAGGGATTGACGATCAGCGCATCGAGCAGCTCGCGCGAGGCGCCGGCGAACTGGCTCAGGATCAGCACGCCGCGCTCGTCGTCGTGGGCCGCGACGAACTCCTTGCTGACCAGGTTCATGCCGTCGTGCAGGCTGGTCACCATGCAGATGTCGGCCGCGCGGAAGTACTCCAGCACCGCCTCGATGCCGTGGTGCTCGATGAGCAGCAGGATCGGCGGCGGATGCCCGTTGGCGCCGAAGCGGCGGTTGACCTCGTCGGCTGCCTGCCGCACTTCCGCCTCGAAGCGCTGGTATTCCGGCAGCGACGAACGGGTCGGGGCGGCGACCTGGATCATGGTGAACTGGCCGGCCCACTCGGGATGGACCTCGAGCATGCGCTCGACCGAGCGGATGCGCTCGACGATGCCCTTGGTGTAGTCCAGGCGGTCGACGCCGATCGCGATGCGGTGCTCCGGCGGCAGGCCGTGCTTCTGGCGCACCCGCCGCCGCAACGCCGGATAGGCGGCGCGGTCGATGGGCTCGGGCCAGGCCACCGAGATCGGGTAGGCATGCACATGGGTCAGGCTGCCGCCGACACTGATGGTGGCGGTCTCGTGCTCGATGCGCGCCTCCAGGAACCGGTCGATCGTCTCGATGAAGTTCTTGCAGTGGAACGACGTGTGGAAACCGAGGATGTCGCTGCCGAGCATGCCTTCGAGGATCTCCTCCTTCCACGGGCAGATGCTGAAGGACTCGAAGTTCGGCCAGGGAATATGCCAGAAGGTGATGATGGTGGCGTCGGGAAGCTGCCGGCGGATCATCGCCGGCGCGAGCGCGAAGTGATAGTCGTGGATGAGGACGATCGGGTCGGGCGTCTTCGCCTCCTTGACCACGGCATCCGCGAAGCGCTGGTTGATCTCGCGATAGCAGTGCCAGTCGCTGGTGCGGAACACCGGGCGCACATGCGCGACGTGGCACAGCGGCCAGAGGCCCTCGTTGGCGAAGCCGTAGTAGTAGCCCTTCTCCTCGGCCTCGCTGAGCCAGATCCGCCGCAGGGTATAGCTGGGCGACTTCGGCGGTACCTGCACGCGGTCGTGCTCGTCGACTACGTCACGGTCGGCCGAGCCGCTGCCCTGCGCGATCCAGGTGCCGGAGCAGGCCCGCATCACCGGCTCCACGGCCGTGACCAGGCCACTGGCGGGCCGATGGCAGGTGATGCCGTTGTCACCGTGCTGGTGGATGTAGGGCTCGCGGTTGGAGACGACGATGACCTCGTCGGCGGGGAAGTTGTTCCGCAGCAGCGCGCGCAGGCCTTCAGGGCTCCACTGGGTGACCGCCTCGGCCTGTTCGCTGCGGGCGCCGTCGACTTCGCGCAGCAGGCGCTGCAGGTCCCGCACCAGCGGTTTCAATCCGGCGCTGCTGCGACCCGGGCGGTCGAGATCGTCGAAGTCGTCGTGGTCGTCGGCATCCTGGCCCACGCCAGCGCCGCGAGCGCGCGGCCGCCCTGCGGCTTCGTTGCGTCCGTAAGTCGACAGCTGCGCCATCAACCGGCGGCTGATGTTCCTGGCTTGTTCGAATAGCTGGTTCAATGTCTTCTGCACCATGGGCGGCCTCCGGCTTACCGGTACCGCCCGGGCGATGAGGCCGCAACTGCGTCGGCCCCGGCAAGTTGATCCTCTGCGTCAGCCCGAAGGGCTATGCCGCGGGGCGTTTGCAAGTTTCGTGCCCACGTTCCCATCAGCCAAGGCTAACATGATTGCCTGCGCGACGTGAAGGAGCATCCCCGATGAGCTCGCTCTCCTATCTGGACCCGACCCCAGGCAGCCCCTGGGATACCTACCTGGCGCAAGTCGAACAGGTCACTCCGCATCTCGGCAAGCTGGCGCGCTGGGTGGAGACCCTCAAGCGCCCCAAACGCGCCCTCATCGTCGACATCCCGATCGAGATGGACAACGGCGAGGTCCGTCATTTCGAGGGCTTCCGCGTCCAGCACAACCTCTCGCGCGGCCCCGGCAAGGGCGGCGTGCGCTACCACCCGGACGTGACCCTCGAGGAGGTGCTGGCGCTGTCGGCGTGGATGACGATCAAGAACGCCGCGGTCAACCTTCCCTACGGCGGCGCGAAGGGCGGCGTGCGCTGCGACCCGAGGCAGCTGTCGCTCAACGAGCTCGAGAAGGTCACCCGGCGCTACACCAGCGAGATCGGCATCGTCATCGGGCCCACCAAGGACATCCCGGCGCCCGACGTCAACACCAACGCGCAGGTGATGGCCTGGATGATGGACACCTACTCCGCCAACCAGGGCGGCACGGTGACCGGCGTCGTGACCGGCAAGCCGATCGAGCTCGGCGGATCGCTGGGACGGGTCAGGGCGACCGGCCGCGGGGTGTACCTGACGGCCCGCGAGGCGGCGCGCAGCATGGACCTGTCGCTCGACGGGGCGCGGGTCGCGGTGCAGGGCTTCGGCAACGTCGGCAGCGTCGCCGCCGAGCTGATGGCGCAGGCGCATGCGAAGGTGGTGGCCGTGCAGGACCACACCGGCTCGCTGCGCCGCGACGCCGGCATCAACGTGCCGGGGCTGCTGCAGCACGTCCGGAGCACGGGCGGCATCGCCGGCTATACCGAGGCCGAGGCCATCGACGAAGAGGACTTCTGGGGCGTGCCGTGCGACATCATGATCCCCGCCGCACTGGAGGGCCAGGTCGACGGGCCACGCGCGCGGCGCATCCGCGCGCGCCTGCTGGTGGAAGGCGCGAACGGGCCGGTGAATCGCGAGGCGGACCAGATCCTGCTCGAGCGCGGCATCACGGTGGTGCCGGATGTGATCGCCAACGCCGGCGGCGTGGTGGTGTCCTATTTCGAATGGGTGCAGGACTTCTCGAGCTTCTTCTGGTCGGAGGACGAGATCAACGCGCGCCTCGAGGCGATCCAGCTCGGCGCCTTCCGCGACATCCAGCAGCGGGCGCAGGCGCTGTCGGTGCCGCTTCGCACCGCTGCCTACGTCATCGCCTGCCAGCGGGTGCTGCAAGCCCGCGAGGAGCGCGGACTCTATCCCTGAAGCCGCTCATGAAGCGGTCTCCGGGGCCGGGGCAATCGGGTGCGCCGCAACCACCCGCCAGCCCTGCGGGAACCTGACCCAGGCAAGGCATTCCCGCTGCGGCCGCCCCAGCGCGTCGGCGCCGGCCGCCACCACGGTGACCGCGAACTCGCGACCGAAGCTGCGCACCTGGGCGCCGGCGGGAGCAGGCAGGCGCGCCGACGAGCCATGGAGGGCGCGGGCAGACTGCCAGAGCAGGCCTTCCATGGCCCCCGGATCGCCGGCCGCCCGGGCAGCGACGTAGTCACCCGCCAGCGCCTCGAGCTCGGCCACCACGTCCGGCAGGTCGACCGGCAGCGGTGCCGGCGCCGAGCCCGCCGGCGCAGCCGCGGCAGACGCAGCGGCCGGCAGCGGCATGCCGCTGAGGCAGTGCATCCAGCGGTTCTCGCGCGAGCCGGGCTGGCGCGGCAGCTCCTGCACCAGGGCGCCGGCGGCACGCTGCGCCAGCTCGCCGAGAAAGCCCTCCACAGCCGAAACGTCGGAGAAGCGACACAGGCGCTCGCTGTTGGCTCGCAGCTCGGCGGCGGTCTGCGGTCCGCGCAGCATGAGCATCGCCAGCAAGGCAACCGATTCGACCGGTACCTGCAGCACCCGCTTCAGGTTCTGCGCGTAGCGCATCACCCGGCCGCCGCTCGACTCGATCACCAGCGACAGTGCCTGCAGCGACCCGAGCGCGGCGACCACCTCCGCCTCGGCGGCATTCATGACCGGGTTGCGGCTGGTCTTCTGGTTGCAGCCGGCCACCAGCGCGTTGAGGCTCATCGGATAGGCATCCGGTACGGTGCGCTCTTTCTCGACCAGCACGCCGAGAACCCGGGCTTCGAGGGCGGTCAGGTCACGCATGGCGGTTACCGGCGGCGCTGTCCGCGCGCAGGATCGCCAGCACGGCGAGCGCGGCCAGGGCCACGAGCAGGCGGCTCGAGCGGTTGCAGTGGTTGCTGCTCAATCGTTTCTCTCCCATCAGGGCAGCCGGCGGCGGAAAAGGCGGCTGCATCCGGACCGAGGATACCGCAGGGGACACGCCGGCGGCCGACGGGGTACGATGATTGCTCTGAGGGCAGAAGAATGACGACTCGAGATCCCGACGCCTGGTGGAGCGCCATCCGCGGAAGCGGTCCGATCATCGCCACCGCCATCCATGACGGCACCGGCCTGCGTCCGGAGGTCGCCGCGCTGATGAAGCTGGCCCCGCTCGACCGGCTGCGCGAGGAGGATCCGCACACCGGCGAGATGATCGCCGCCGTCCCGTCGCGGGTGATCGTGCACCGTTCCCGCTTCGAAGTGGACCTCAACCGGGCGCGCGAGCAGGCCATCTACCGCACGCCGGAGCAGGCCTGGGGGCTGGACCTCTGGAAGGAGGCGCCGGATGAGGGATTCGTCGAACGATCACTGGCCTTGCACGACGGCTTCTACCGGATGATGCGCGGCTTGCTCGACGGCATCGTGGCGCAGCACGGCCGCTTCATCCTGCTCGACGTGCACAGCTACAACCATCGCCGCGACGGCCCCCACCATCCTGCCAGCGACATCGCGAAAGCGCCCGACATCAACCTCGGCACCTTCTCGATGCCGGCGGGCCGCTGGAACCATGTGATCGACACGCTGGTCGACGGTGTGCGCCGCTACGACTATCCCGGCCGCCGGTTGTCGGTCGGCATCGACGTCGCCTTCCAGGGCCGCGGCGCCCTCGCCCGCTTCGTGCACGAGACCTATCCCGAGGCCGGCTGCGCCATCGCGCTCGAGGTGAAGAAGTTCTTCATGGACGAATGGACCGGGGTACCGCACCGCGACCACATCGCCGCGCTGCAGACGATGTTTGCCGCGCTCCTCCCGAGCCTGCAGGCCAGCCTCGACGGATCCCGCTGATGCCGAGCCCGATCAACGAAGCCGCCACCCCCGACATCGATCCGTCCGAGGTCTACATGCTCGAGCGGACGGCCATGGCCTTGCCGGGACCGCGGCCGTTCCGGGTCATCTCCGCCGGCGGCAACCGGGTGCACGTCGATCGTGACCTGCCCTTCATGTGCGCCTACCAGCGCGGCATCAGCACGCCGCCCAGCCTGGCGCGACGCATCGCCGCCTCGAGCGCCATCCACCTGCTGTGGAGCCGCGTCGAGCCGGGCGACAGCGAGCCGGAAGCCATCGTCGATGCCATCGCGGGGCGCATGCGCCAGCATTACGAGCGCTTCCTGCTGATCGAGATCAAGGACCTCGAGTCGCAGGCCGGTGCGGACCCGGAGTCGCCGCAACTGCCGGAGTTCCGTTTCGACATCGAGGGCGAAGGGCTGGCGCCGGAATCGGACGTGATCGACACGATCCGCAAGGCGCTGACGCGCAACGAGATCGACTATCGCCATCCCGACGTGCGCATCCTGGCGCCGCACGAAGCCGACGGGCTTCGGGACCTGGGGGCGGTCGGGCCGGAGATCGCCCGCCTGGCGATCGGCGTGCCGACCATCCATCGTTCGCCGGACGGACAGCGGCAGTATCCGGCGCTGTTCCACCAGATGGAAGCCGCCGTGATCGATGCGGTGCTGCGCGCGGCGATGACCTTCGCGCGCCATCACCACGTCTTCGGCACGATGCACCATCGCGCGCTCGGCAGGCGCGCCTTCGTGCAGGCGGCGCGGACGGTGGACCGGCAGATGACGGAGATCTCCGGCTCCTATGATTTCCTGCTCGACCTGACGCCGATCAATTCGGCGCAGGCGCGCGAGGAATTCAGTCGCAGCGGCTGCGTGGCACCGCCGCGGCTGCGCTACCGGCCGCTGGCGATCGCGCCGGGGGAACTCAAGCGGGCGCTTTATTCGATCAACATCGGCCGCATCGAAGACCCCACGCTCGAGGACCTGTTCCGCGAAAAGCAGCTGGAGATGGACCACCAGCTGACCATGCTGCAGTGTCGCAACACGCCGCAGTTCAAGGAGGCCAGCCGCCTGCTCTACGGCCGCGTCGACGACGGGCTGCTCGCCATCGCGCGCGCGGTGATCGAAGCGGCACAGGCCGCCGACGGCGACCAGGACGGCGATCCGGTCGCCGAGCCCGAGGACGAGGTGGGCTGCGAGGAGATCCTCGCCGCGGCCAATCGCACCATCGAGTGGTATCGCGCCATTTGCCCCGACTTCAACGCGGTGGCGCTGCTGCGCGACGACACGCCGCCCGGACTGATGGTCTCCGGCCCGCGCCTGCTGATCTCGCGCCAGACGCGCATGTCGGCGCGGCGGCTGCCGGCGCTGCTGGAGCACGAGGTGGGCGTGCACCTGCTCACCTATTTCAACGGCAATGCCCAGGGCTTGCGCATCTTCCGCGCCGGCCTCGCCGGCTACGAACGCACCCAGGAGGGCCTCGCCGTGTTCGCTGAGTTCGCCACCGGCGGCACCGGCGTGCAGCGGCTGGTGCTGATCGCTGCCCGGGTGCTGGCGGTGCATGCGATGCTCGACGATGCCAGCTTCATCGAAACCTTCCGCTTGCTGCGGCGGGAGGCCGGCATGGACGAGACCGCGGCCTTCGGCGTGGCGCTGCGGGTGCACCGTTCGGGCGGGCTGAGCAAGGATGCCATCTACCTCCAGGGGCTGCAGCAGGTACTGCAACACGTTGCCGGCGGCGGCGAGCTGGAGCCTTTCTGGTACGGCAAGATCGCGGCGCACCACTTCAATGTGCTGCAGGAACTCAGGGCTCGTGGCATGCTTCGCGAGCCGTGCGCGCGGCCGGCGTTCCTGTCGTCGCCGCGCGGGCAGGCATTCGTCGAGTCGGCGGTCGCCGGGCTCGGTGTCCGCGACCTCATCCGGGAGCAGCAGCCAGCGTGAAGATCGGATTCTTTGTCAATGACATGGCGCGCGAAGAGGAGCACTTCGCCACCACCATCCTCGCCAACGAATGCTCGCGCCGGGGCCATACGGTCTGCTACATCACCCCCTCGGATTTCAGCTTCATGCCGGACGACCGGCTGCACCTGAGGGCCCGCTTCGCGCCGCGCAAGAAGTTCCCCAGCTACATGGCCTTCTTCAAGGCGATGCAGGACCGCAAGATCGAGACGCGCACCATCGAGGCGGCCGAGCTCGACGTCATCATGCTGCGGAACGACCCGTCGGCCGACGCGGTGGATCGCCCCTGGGCCGAGGGCATCGGCATCCTGTTCGGGCGGATCGCGGCCGAACAGGGGGTGCTGGTGCTCAACGACCCGGACGGTCTCAGCCTGGCCACCAACAAGCTCTACTTCCAGTCGTTCCCGGAGGCGTTGCGGGCCCCGACCCTGATCTCCAAGGACGTCGAGGCCATCAAGAAGTTCGCCAACGAGCAGGGCGAGAAGATCGTTCTCAAGCCGCTGCGCGGCAGCGGCGGCCAGAGCGTGTTCGTGGTCGGCGCGGAGAAGTCCTCCAACCTGAACCAGATGATCGAGGCCATCAGCCGCGACGGCTACGTCATCGCGCAGGCCTACGTGCCGGCGGCGAAGGACGGCGACATCCGCTTCTTCCTCATCAACGGCGTGCCGCTGATGCACAAGGGAAAGTACGCCGCCTTCCGGCGCACCTCGGCCTCCGGCGACGTGCGCAGCAACATCCACGCCGGCGGCAGCCCCAGCAAGGCCGAGATCGGCGACATCGAGCTGCAGGTGGCCGAGATGGTCCGGCCGAAGCTGGTGCGCGACGGGATGTTCCTGGTCGGGCT
>JAEZQX010000568.1 GCA_023441105.1 Pseudomonadota bacterium
GGGTAGGCGCGCGAAGCGCGCCATGGGGGGATTCCCTTCATTTTTTCAACTCGTCCGGCGTCAGCGTCTTCATGGAAAGCGCATGAATCTCGGCCTTCATGCGGTCGCCGAGGGCGGCATAGACCATCTGGTGCCGGGCGATCGAACGCTTGCCGGCGAAGGCGGAGCAGACGATGAGAGCCTCGAAATGATGGCCGTCCCCGCTCACCTCGAGATGTTCGCAATCGAGGCCCTGGGCGATATAGCCCTTGACGTCTTCAGGGGTGACCACTGGGAAGAACACTCCATGGAGGAATTGAACGCGGCAAATCGCGTGCCGCCGGGAGGGCGGGATTGTACCAACGGCGCGGCGGCAGCCCGTCAGGCCCGCAGCTTGTAGCCGCTCCTGAGCATCTGCAGCGCGATGGCGGCGGACACCAGCCAGGCGGTGGCGACGATCAGCAGGCTGAGCCAGGGGGACACGTCCGACTGGCCGAAGAACCCGTGCCGGAAGCCGTCGACCATGTAGAAGAACGGGTTGAGGTGCGACGCCGCCTGCCAGAACGGTGGCAGGCTGTGAACCGAATAGAACACGCCCGACAGGAATGTGAGCGGCATGATCACGAAATTCTGGAAGGCGGCGATCTCGTCGAACTTGTCGGCCCAGATGCCGCCGATCAGCCCCAGCGTGCCCAGCATGGCGCTGCCCAGCACGGCGAAGACCGCCGCCCAGAGCGGTTGCTCGAAGCGCGTCTCGAAGAACCACATCGTCACCAGGAACACCCCCAGCCCAACCACCAGGCCGCGCGCGACCGACGCCAGGACGTAGCCGGCGTACATGGTCAACGGCCGGATCGGCGGCAGCAGCACGAACACGATGTTGCCGGTGATCTTGCTCTGGATCATCGACGAGGACGTGTTGGCGAAGGCGTTCTGCAGCACCGACATCATCACCAGGCCGGGAATGAGGAAGGACGTATAGCTCACCCCCTCGAACACCTCGACCCGACCGCGCAGGGCATGCGAGAAGATCAGCAGGTACAGCAACGCCGTCATCACCGGAGCCGCCACCGTCTGGAAGCCAACCTTCCAGAAGCGCAGCATCTCCTTATAGAAAAGAGTCCGAAACCCGTCCATTACGCCCTCATCACGTTGACGAAGACATCTTCCAGATCCGTATGCGCCATCTCCATCTCGTCGATCACGCATCCCGCCTCCCGCAGCGTCGCCAGGATCGACTCGACATCCGCATAACGGGCAATCTCGAGGTGCAGGCGCGAATCCCCGGACGGGCCCGGGACGACTCGCGGCTCGAGCGACTTGGGCAGCGGCGCGCCGGAAAGACCCAGTACCAGGGTGCCGCCGGCAAACCGCTTGAGCAGGTTGGCGGTGTGATCCAGCGCGACGATGCGGCCAGCCTTCAGCATGGCAACCCGCTGGCACAAGGTCTGCGCTTCCTCGAGGTAGTGGGTGGTCAGCACGATGGTGTGGCCGTCGCGATTGAGCCGCTGGATGAACGCCCATAGCGACTGGCGCAGCTCGACGTCGACGCCGGCGGTCGGCTCGTCGAGGACGATCACCGGCGGCCGATGCACCAGCGCCTGCGCCACCAGCACCCGCCGCTTCATGCCGCCCGACAACGAACGCATGTTCGCCTCGGCCTTGCTGGCCAGCCCGAGGCTTTCCAGGATCTCGTCGATCCAGTCGTCGTTGTTGCGCACGCCGTAGTAGCCGGAGGAGATCTGCAGCGACTCGCGCACTGAGAAGAACGGGTCGAAAACCAGCTCCTGCGGCACCACGCCCAGCTGCCGCCGGGCAAGCCGATAGTCGGCGACGACGTCGTGGCCCATCACCTTGACCGAGCCGCTGCTGGCGCGCGCAAGACCGGCGATGATCGAGATCAGCGTCGTCTTGCCGGCGCCGTTGGGGCCCAGCAGCGCGAAGAACTCCCCTTGCTCGATGCGCAGCGACACGCCGCGCAGCGCCTGCACGGACTGATATCGCTTGGTCACCGAATCGATGTCGATTGCCGCCTGCATGAACCCTCTCGTCCCCCTGTCCCGAAATGCAAGCCGCCGGACCCTGGCTGGATCCGGCGGCGCGTGTCGAAGTCCGCTGAATTTGGCACGGGCGCTGGCCCGCCGTTCCGTCTCTTCCTGCCGCTGCCCCTGCCGGCGCTAGGCTGCCACGCTACCTGCCGCCACCTGGACTTGCCGCCGGCCGTCCGCAGCTACGCCGGTTGCGGCTGGCCGGCCAGGCCATCGGGCACGCCGAACAGCACCGGAGCAATCCCATAGAGCTCGGCCAGCTCGCGCAGCTTCTCCGGCGGATCCAGCAGGAACAGCGGCGCGGCCGACGTGGCGGACCCGGCAGCGGCGCCGACCGCGCCATTCGTCACTACGGAAGCACCACCGCCGGTGGCACCGGTGCGGTCCCGCGCCAACTGCAACAACAACGAAAGCGCCGCCGAATCGAACTCCCGCAGCGGCGACAGGTCCAGTGCCAGCGCCTCGCCGGTCACGCCGCGAATCGCCTCGCGCAGCGTCGCCAGCACCTGCACCGCATTGTCGACGGCGATCCTCGCCGGTACCGCGACCGCCTGCATCGCCGACGCCCTCAGGACTTGACCGCCGCGGCGACCGATTTGTTCTTCTCCGCCAGGCTCTTGATCAGTCCATCGATGCCACCGGCCGAGATCTCCTGGGCAAACTGGTTGCGATACGTCTGCACCAGCCACACGCCCAGCACGTTCACGTCGTAGATCTTCCAGGCCTTGTCGGCCTTCTCGAGCCGGTAGTCGAGCTGGATCGGCTCGCCGCGCGCCTGCACGATCTCGCTGCGAACGATCACCTCGTCGGTCGACGCGTCGCCCCGGAACGGCTTCATCCGCACACTCTGGTCGCGCACGGTGGTGAAGGCATTGGAGTAGGTGCGCAGCAACAGGATGCGGAACTCGGTCATCAGCTGCTTCTTCTGCTCCGGCGTGGCTTCGCGCCAGGCGCGGCCGACGGACAGGGCCGTCATCCGCTCGAAGTTGACGTGCGGCATCAGCGTCGTGTCCACCAGTTCGCTGATGCGCTTGATATCGCCGTCCTGGAGTTGCTTGTCGCCCTTGATCTGGTTGATCACCTTGGTCGACAGGTCTTCCACGAACTTGTTGGGATCCTGCTGGGCCCAGGCCGCAGTCGCCATGACGGCGGCAAGAATGAACGCCGAGAACAGCCTCAGAACCTTGATATCCATTGATGTCCTTTCCGGTTGGTCGTCGGACAGAAGCCCGCCATATCGCCTGCCCTCACCACAACGGACAGCCCGACCCGGGAGCCGACGCAAACGACCATTATCCCATCCGGCCGGTATCCACTGTTGCTACGTGGCGACATCTCCGTTCGTCTCCGCCACCGCGCAGCGGCACCTCGCGCGGCTCGGCGTCAGTTCTTCGGTCCGTTGGCCGGAGGTTCGCCTTTCCCGTCGCTGCCGCCGTCCTTCTCGCTGCCGTAGCCCGATTCCTTGCCCGAATAGTCGAAATCGTCATCGGAATAGCCGGAATCGTCCTCGAAGGAATCATCCGGCGGATTGCCGTCGTAGACGGCATTGCGCCGGCGTTGCAGCCACCCGTCGCGGATCAGGGAATACGGATCGAGGGCGGCGCCCTGGATCACCTTTTCCGCCTCCAGCAGGGACGCACGGTAGTGGATCAGCCGCAGCGCCCAGGACGCGTTGCGGAAGCGGACGCTCTTGTCGTACACCAGGTCGATGGGGCTGAGGAAGATGTCGGCGACGCGAGACGGCGCATCACGCATCGAAGACGGACCGAGCAGCGGGATGACGACGTAAGGCCCCGCCGGCACCCCCCAATATCCGAGCGTCTGGCCGAGGTCCTCATCGTGCTTGGGCATGCCGATCCCGCTCGCCACGTCCGCCACGCCGGCGAAACCCAAGGTGGAATTGAGGACGAAGCGCGAGAAATCGATCAGCGCTTCTTTTGGCTTGGCCTGCAGCAGGTTGTTGGCGCCGGTGTAGAGGTCGTCGAGGTTGGCGAAGAAGCTGCCGACCATCAGTTGCAACGGCTCGGGCACCACCTTCTGGTAGGCCTGGGCAACCGGCTTGAGGGCGTAGCGGTCGACGGTGTCGTTGAACCGGTAGACCGAGCGGTTGAAGGATTCGAACGGATCGCTCGGATTGCTGTGCCCCCCGGTGGTGGCGCATCCGGCGGCCAGCGACAGCAGCAGCATGGCCGCCCCGATCCTCCATGCCCCCATCAGGCCGCGGGCTGGGCGCAGCCGGATCCTGGAGGCCCTCACTTCGCCCCGCCGTCGCCGGTGTCGGCCGGGCCCTCGGCCGCGCGGCCGTAGAGAAACTGGCTGATCAGGTTCTCGAGCACGACCGCGGACTGCGTCATCATGACCTTGTCGCCCTCGGCCAGCACCTTCTCGTCGGCACCCGCCTCGATTCCGATGTATTGCTCGCCCAGGAGCCCGGCGGTGAGGATCTTCACCGACGAGTCCTTTGGAAACCGGTACCGGGAGTCCATCGACAGCCGCACGTCGGCCTGGAAGCTCTTGGTGTCGAAGTCGATCGAAGCGACCCGCCCGACGACCACGCCGGCACTGCGCACCGGCGCGCGCTCCTTGAGCCCGCCGATGTTGTCGAAGTTGGCGCGCAACTCATAGGAATCGGAGACGACGAAGGAACCGAGGTTCGCTGCCCGCAGGGCGAGGAAGAACAGCGCCGCGATCCCCGCCAGTACGAACAGCCCCACGAGGATGTCCATCGAACGTCTTTTCATGCCCATGTTCCTTCCTTGAATTCCCACGTCCCGGCCGTTGGGCCGGCACGATCGACCGGTTCCTTCAGAACCCGCCGAACATCAGCCCGGTCAGCACGAAGTCGAATCCCAGCACCACCAGCGAGGATGCCACGACCGTGTCGGTGGTTGCCCGCGACACCCCCTCGGGCGTGGCGGTGGACTCGTTGCCGACGAACAGTGCGATGAACGCGCAGATGACCCCGAAGATCATGCTCTTGATGACGCCGTTGCCGATGTCGTCGCGAATATCCACCCCTGCCTGCATCTGCGACCAGAACGAGCCCGGGTCGACGCCGATGATCTGCACGCCCACGATCCACGAGCCGATCACGCCGACCGCCGAGAACATTCCCGCGAGCAGCGGCATGGCGATCAGCGCCGCGACGAAGCGCGGCGCCAGCACCCGCGCCATCGGATCGACGCCCATCATCTCCATGGCCGCCAACTGCTCACCCGCCTTCATCAACCCGATCCCGGCGGTGAGCGACGTGCCGGCGCGGCCGGCGAACAGCAGCGCGGTCACCACCGGACCGAGCTCGCGGCTCAGCGACAGCGCCACCAGCAAGCCGAGCGCCTCCGAGGACCCGTAGCGCTCGAGCGTATAGTAGCCTTGCAGCCCCAGCACGAAGCCGACGAACAGGCCGGAGATGGTGATGATCGACAGCGACCGGTTGCCGATGAAGTAGAGCTGCTCGATGATCAGCCGCGGGCGGCCCAGGCTCAGGATGGAGAGCCAGGACAGGCGCAGCAGGAAACGGAAGCCGAAGCCGAGGCCGCCCAGGCGGGCGAGCGCCCACGCGCCGAGCCGCGCGATGTCGTCGACGATCACAAGCCGAGCTCCTGGGCGATCGGGGTGGCCGGGTAGTGGAACGGCACCGGCCCGTCACTGCGGCCCTCGAGGAACTGGTTGATGCGCGGATCGCTGGAAGCCATCAGTTGTTCCGGCGTGCCCTCGCCGATGACCTCGCCGGCAGCCATGACATAGGCATAGTCGACGATGCGGAAGGTTTCGGCCACGTCGTGGGTGACCAGCATGGTGGTGGCTCCCAGCGCCGCATTCAGATTGCGGATCAGGTGCGCGATGGTGCCCAGCGAGATCGGATCGAGGCCGGCGAACGGCTCGTCGTACATCAGCAGCGGCGGATCGAGCGCGATCGAACGCGCCAGCGCCACCCGTCGCGCCATGCCGCCGGAAATCTCCGACGGCATCAGCCGCGACGCGCCGCGCAGCCCGACGGCGTGCAGCTTCATCAGCACCAGGTCGCGGATCATCGCGCTCGGCAGGTCGGTGTGCTCGCGCAGCGGGAAGGCGACGTTCTCGTAGACGCTGAGGTCGGTGAAGAGCGCCCCGTGCTGGAACAGCATGCCCATCTTGCGGCGCGCGGCGGCCAGGCCTGCCCGGTCGAGGCCGTGGATATCGACGCCGTCGAGCATCACCCGGCCTTGGGACGGCCTCACCTGGGCGCCGATGGCGCGCAGCACGGTGGTCTTGCCGCAGCCGGAACCGCCCATCAGCGCCACCACCGAGCCGCGGCGGAAGCGCATGTTGATGTTCTTGAGGATCAGGCGGTTTGCCGTGTAGCCGAAACTGAGCGACTCGACGGAGAGGAAGGTGTCGTTGTCCAAAGCGGGCCGGAAGTGTGAACTGCGCGGATTCTACTGCCTGCCTCCGGGGCGGTCCTCCCTCGGAAGAGGGTGCGGCGCAAATGCCGAATCAGGCAGGGCGGCGGATACCGGCCCGGGCCGGCAGGCCAGGACAGGCCCTTTCAGGCGTTCCGGCGCCGCGCGAGCTCGACCACCGCCCGGTCGACCTGCTCGAAGGTGCCGGCAAGGACCAGGGTATCGCCCGCTGCGATGTCGAGATCGGGCGATGGATCGGCGATGCGCCGCCCGGCCCGGACCAGCGCGGTGAGGCGGCAACCCCCAAGCGGCAGCTCGCGCAGCGCGCGGCCGACGGCCGACGCGTCCGCCTGGATCGTCACCGTCTGCAGCCGCTGATGGCTTTCCTCGATGTTCTCGGGCTCCTGCTCGTCGGCGCCGTGGAAGTAGCCCCGCAGGAGCTGGTAGCGGCTGTCGCGGACCTCGCGGATGCGCCGCAGGACCCGCGCCAGCGGCACGCCGGTGAGCGCCAGCGCATGCGAGGCCAGCATCAGGCTGCCTTCGACGATTTCCGGCACGACCTCGGTGGCGCCGGCCGCGCGCAGCACGTCCAGCTCGCCGTCCGAGGTGGTGCGCACCAGCACCGGCAAGGTCGGCGTCAGCTGGCGGGTGACTGCCAGCAGGCGCAGCGCAGCCGGCGTGTCGGCGTAGGTGACCACCAGGGCGCTGGCCCGATGCACGCCCGCCGCAACCAGGGTCTCCCGCCGGGCGGCATCGCCGAAGACTACCGGGTCGCCGGCGGCCGCCGCCTGCCGCACACGGTCGGGATCCAGGTCCAGCGCCACGAAGGCGATGCCTTCGGCCTCCAGCACCCGGGCCAGGCTCTGGCCGCTACGCCCGAAGCCGCAGATGATCACATGCTTCTGGTGGCCGATGGAACGGGTGGCGATCAGCTGCAACTGCAGGGAGCGCTGCATCCATTCGCTGCCCGACACCCGCAGCGCAAGCCTGTCGGCGTGGCGGATCAGCAGCGGGCTGAGCAGGATCGACAGCAGCATCGCCGCCAGCATCGGCTGCAGCGCGCTCTCGTCGATCAGCTGCCCCTGCATCGCCAGCACCAGCAGCACGAACGCGAACTCCCCGGCCTGGGCCAGCCAGATGCCGGTCTTCACGGCGGTGGCTACGCCGCCGCGGCTGGCCCAGACCAGGATGGCCACGACCGCGAACTTGAGCATCACCGGCAGCAGGAGCAGCGTCAGGACGACCGGCCAGGCCGCCATCACCACCGCCATGTTGAGCTTCATGCCGATGGTGATGAAGAACAGCCCGAGCAGCAGGTCGCGGAATGGCTTGATGTCCTCCTCGACCTGGTAGCGGTAGTCGGTCTCGGAGATCAGCATGCCGGCCACGAAGGCGCCCAGCTCCATCGACAGTCCCGCCTTGCCGGTGAGCCAGGCGAACAGCAGCGTCGCCAGCAGCACGTTGAGCGTGAAGACTTCGTGCGACCGCAGCCGCGCCACCCGCAGGAACCAGCCCCGCATGATCGGCGGGCCGAAGCGCAGCAGCAGGAACAGCAGCACCGACGCCTTGAGCACGGCCCAGGCGAGGTCCTGCTGCCAGCGGTCGCCGCCCTCGCTGAGGGCGGGCGTCAGGATCAGCAGCGGGATGAGGGCCAAATCCTGGAAGAGGAGGATGCCGAACACCCGCTTGCCGTGCTCGGTCTCGAGCTCGCGGTTCTCGGCCAGCATCTTGCTGACCAGCGCGGTCGACGACATCGCCAGCGCTCCCCCCATCACCACCGCCGCGCGCCAGTCGACGCCACCGGGGATGAGCCAGTCGGCCCACTCGTGCGGCAGGAGCACTGCCGCCGCCACCACCAGGCCGAGGGTGGACAGCACCTGCAGCGGTCCGAGGCCGAAGACATAGTTGCGCAGTGCGGCCAGCTTGGGCAGGCTGAACTCCAGCCCGAGCGTGAACATCAGGAAGACGACCCCGAATTCCGCCAGCGTACGCACCACCTCGGAGTCGCCCGCCACGTTGCCGGCATAGGGGCCGAGCACGGCACCGACGGCGAGATAGCCGACCAGCGTGGGCAGCCCCGCCCGGCGCACCACGGTGACGGCCAGGATGCTGGCGCCCAGCAGCACCAGCGTCAGTTCGAGCGCATGCATGACAGCCGCATCGGGTCGGTTCCCACCGCTTGCGGCGGTCGGCCTGTTCGAAGGGTTGATGAATGGCGAAACCCTGCGGGCCAACGCGCGCGGCCACGGCGACACCAGCGTGGCCGCTATACTGCCTCGATGCCCTCAGCCATTCTACCGACACCCCAGGCCGATCCGCCCCTCTCCGATGAGCGCTTCCAGCAGCGCGCGATCGAGGTGCTGCGGATCGAGGCGCAGGCGGTGCTGGACCTGGTCGAGACGATCGACGAAGCGTTCGCCGCCGCCTGCCGCATCATCCTCGCCTGCAAGGGCCGGGTCGTGGTCAGCGGCATGGGCAAGTCGGGCCATGTGGCCCGCAAGATTGCCGCCACCCTGGCGTCCACCGGCACCCCGGCATTCTTCGTCCATCCCGCCGAGGCCAGCCATGGCGACCTGGGCATGATCACCAGCGAGGACGTGTTCGTTGCCTTGTCGAACTCGGGGCAGACGGAGGAGCTCACCGCCATCGTGCCGCTGGTCAAGCGCCAGGGTGCCCGCCTGATCGCCCTGACCGGCAATCCGACGTCGTCTCTCGCCCGCTTCGCGGACATCCACCTCTATGCCGGCGCCCACCGCGAGGCCTGCCCGCTCAACCTCGCGCCGACCGCCAGCACCACGGCGGCGCTGGCGCTGGGCGATGCGCTGGCCGTGGCGCTGCTCGATGCGCGCGGCTTCGGCAGCGCCGACTTTGCCCGCTCGCATCCCGGCGGCAGCCTCGGCCGGCGCTTGCTGACGCTGGTGTCGGACGTGATGCGCAGCGGCGCGGACGTGCCGACGGTGCCGCTGGACAGCGATTTCGCGGCGGCGCTGCTGGAGATCACCCGCAAGCGCATGGGCATGGTCGCCATCGTCGACGACCAGCGCCGGGTGCAGGGCATCTTCACCGACGGCGACCTGCGCCGGGTGCTCGGACGCGCGGGATCGCTGGATCCCAGCCGCCTCAAGGTCCGGGACGTCATGACGGTGTCGCCGGTCACTATCGCGCCCGACGCGCTCGCCGTCGAGGCGGTACGGATCATGGAGGAACGCAAGATCGGCCAGATCCTGGTGGTGGGCCCCGCCGGCGCCCTGCTTGGCGCGCTGCACTTCCACGACCTGCTGGTCGCCAAGGTGGTATGACCGCCGGCCTCCCGGATGAAGCGATCCAGCCGGCGCGGCCCGATCCGCGCGAGGCAGTCGAGCGCGCCGCCCACGTGCGGCTGCTGGCGATGGACGTGGACGGCACCCTCACCGACGGGACGCTGCTGATCGGCCCCGACCAGGAGATCGCCAAGCCGTTCTCGGTACGCGACGGCTTCGGCCTGACGCTGCTCGGCAAGGCCGGCATCGAACTGGTCATCATCACCGGCCGTCATTCGGCCATCGTCGAACGGCGGGCCGCCGAGCTCGGCATCCATCGCGTGCAGCAGGCGGTCAAGGACAAGCTGGTCGCCTTGCAGCATGTGTGCCGCCAGACCGGCATCGGCCTCGAGAACGTCGCCTTCGTCGGCGACGACTGGCCGGACCTGCCGCCGATGAAGGCGTGCGGCTTCGCAGCCGCTCCAGCCGACGCGGTCGTGGAAGTCCGCGAGGCCGCCCACTGGGTCGCCACCGCCCGCGCCGGTGACGGGGCGGTGCGCGAGCTGGCCATGTTCATCCTCGACGCCCAGGGCCGCCGCGCGGAGCTCCTGGCGCCCTACCTTGCATGAGCGCGAGGCTCTTCGACCGGCTGGCGGCGGCGGCCTCGATCCTCATCCTCGTCGGCCTCGGCATGCTCAGCTACTTCCTCGCCCAGCAGGCGGAACGCCTAGCCCGGCCGAACACGCCCCGCGCGGTGACCCATGAGCCCGACTACTTCGTCGACCGGCTGCGCCTGCTGAAGGCCAATGCCGCCGGCGACCCGGCGGTGCGCATCGAGGCGGTCCGGATGCGCCACTTCCCCGACGACCTGACCATCGAATTCGACGAACCGCGCATGGTCACCCTCACCGACAACCGCCCCGCCATCCGGGTCAACGCCGATCGCGGCAGGAGTCCCGACACCGGGGAGAAGACGGACCTCTTCGGCAACGTGCGCATCGTGCGCGACGCCGACGGCCGGAATCCGCCGCTGGTGGCGCTGACCGAGCAGGCGACCGTCCTGCTCGAGGAGAAGGTGGTGCTGACCGACCAGCCGGTGGACATCCGGATGGGTCCGAACCGGCTCACCGGGGTTGGCATGCAGCTCGACAGTCAATCACGCCAGTTGCAGGTAGACTCTCGGGTCAGGGGACACATCGCACCTCGCGACGACAATCCCAACGGCAATTCCGCGCAGTCGCCGGAGAACAGCCGCTGAACGTCCGCGGCGAACCGTCCTGCCCGCTTCCGCCAGCCATACACGATGAACCGCTCAAGACTTGCCGTCTGGATCGCGCTCGCGTTCTTCTGCCTGCCCCTGCAGGCGGAACGCGCCGACCGCGACAAGCCGACCAACATCGAGGCCGACAAGCTCCAGTACGACGATGTCAAGCAGCTCACCGTCTTCACCGGCAACGTCGTGCTGACCAAGGGCACCATCGTCATCCGCGGCGACCGGCTGGTGCTGCAGCAGTTCCCCGAAGGCGCGCAGCACGCGGTCGCCACCGGCAGGCGGGCCAGCTTCCGCCAGAAGCGCGAGGGCATGGAGCAGGTCATCAATGGCTTCGCCAACCAGATCGAGTACGACAGCCGCACCGAAACCCTCAAGCTGACCGGCGACGGCCTGGTCAAGCGGCTGGAATGCGAGGTCGCCATCGACGAGATCACCGGCGGCGTGATCGTCTACAACGCCCAGACGGAACAGTTCACCGTCGACGGCAAGGCGCCCGGCGACAGCAGCGGCCGGGTCCGCATCATCATCCAGCCTCGTGCCGACGGAAAGTCGGCCGAGCCCGGCGCATCGGGTGGCGAAGGCCACAGCCGGGCACAGGGGCCGGTCAAGTGCCCCACCGGCGCGCCGCTGTCGCTCAAGCCGTCGTCGAAGATCGAACCCACGCGCGGCAACAGCGCGGCCGGCCGCTGACCCGCCGCCGCTGCATGGAAGGAGATCGCGCCAGCCGGCTGAGCGTGCAGCACCTGATGAAGTCGTACAACGGCCGACTGGTGGTGCGCGACGTGTCGTTGGAAGTCGCCAGCGGCGAGGTGATCGGACTGCTCGGGCGCAACGGCGCCGGCAAGACCACCTGCTTCTACATGATCGCCGGCCTGGTCGCCTCCGACGGCGGCAGCATCGAGCTCGACGCCTCCTCCATCAGCCGGCTGCCGATTCACCGGCGGGCGCGCCTCGGGCTGTCGTACCTGCCGCAGGAGGCGTCGGTCTTTCGCAAGCTCTCGGTCGAGGAGAACATCCTGGCGGTGCTGGAGCTGCAACGCGACCGGGAGGGTCGCTCGCTGCCGCGCTCGGAGCAGATCCAGCGCCTGGAAGGGTTGCTCAAGGAGCTCCAGATCGAGCACATCCGTTCCAACACTGCCATCTCGCTGTCCGGCGGCGAGCGTCGCCGGGTGGAGATCGCCCGGGCGCTGGCCACCTCCCCGCGTTTCATCCTGCTTGACGAGCCGTTCGCCGGGGTCGATCCGATCGCGGTGATCGAGATCCAGCGGATCGTGACCCTGCTCAAGAACCGCCGCATCGGCGTGCTGATTACCGATCACAACGTACGGGAGACGTTGGGAATTTGCGACCGGGCCTATATCATCAACGATGGTACTGTTCTTGCTTCCGGCCGTCCCAACGAGATCATCCAGGACGACCGGGTCCGCAAAGCCTACCTAGGCGAAGATTTTCGGATGTAGGCCTGCCCCGCTGCGCCACGGGCCGCACTGGCAGGTCCTTTGTTGAAGGACGGATCGGTGAAGCCCTCGCTGCAAATGCGCCAGAGTCAGCATCTGGCATTGACCCCGCAACTGCAGCAGTCGATCCGGCTGCTGCAGCTTTCCACCGTCGAGTTGAACCAGGAAATCGAGCAGATCCTGGCGCAGAACCCCCTTCTCGACCGCGACGACGATCCCTATGACGCGCATGTGCGCCTCAACGGCGACGGCAGCCTGCAGCCGGGCCCACCCGGCGCGGAACCGGCAGCCGGCCCCGGAGAGACCGTCGGCGACCGCCTCGCAGCGGGCGCCGAGCAGGCCGCCGGCGGCGGCGAGATGGACGGCGCCCTGCGGGAGTTTTCCGACCAGCAAGGCGCCATCTCGGACAATGCGGAGCTGGGCGAAGGCGACCGCCTCGACCTGACCCAGGCGTCCTGGGCGCTGGAAGGCGCCGCCCGCGGCAGCGGCGACGATCCGGACGAGGATCGCGCCCACGAGCAGGTGACCGCCATCGGGGTCACGCTGCGCGAGCACCTGATGCAGCAACTGGCCGGCGCCCGATGCACCGATCGCGACCAGGCACTGCTGCACCTGCTGATCGAGGAGCTCGAGGACGACGGCTACCTGCGCACCGACCTGGAGGAGCTGGCGGCGGCGCTGCCGGACGAGCTGGAGCTCGATCCGGACGAGTTGCGCACGGCGCTGCGGCTGTTGCACAGCTTCGATCCGCCCGGTGTGGGCGCGCGATCGGTGCCTGAATGCCTGATGCTGCAACTGCCGTTGGCGAGTCGCCGCCTCCAGGCCGATCCGGCCATCGAGGCCCTGGCCGGGCAGCTCGTGCGTGATCACCTGGAGCTGCTGGCGGCCCGTGAATTCAGCAAGCTGCGCAAGCTGCTGCGGTGCGACGAGACCCAACTTCGGGAAGCGCAGCGGCTGATCCAGGCGCTCGATCCCAAGCCGGGCAACCGCTTCGGCGACCACAATCCGACCTACGTCGTGCCGGACGTGGTGGTCCGAAAGACCCGCCAGGGTTGGCGGGCATTCCTGAACCCGGATGTCATCCCGAAGCTGCGGGTGAACGACCTCTACGCCCAGATCCTCAAGTCCCACCGCAGCGCCGGCAACGGCATGGCTGCTGGCGGGACCGGCAGCGGCGGCGCTTCCGCGGCCAGCGGCCAGGGCGGCGCCGGTGCCGGCGGCAACCGCGCCATGGCAGCCGGCGCGGGTGGCGACCGGAACAGCGTCACCACCAGCCTGTCTTCCCAGTTGCAGGAAGCCCGCTGGTTGGTCAAGAATGTCCAGCAACGGTTCGAAACAATTTTGAAGGTGTCGCAGGAGATCGTGGACCGGCAGAAGGCGTTCTTCAGCCACGGCGCGGTCGCCATGCGCCCCCTGGTTCTGCGGGAGGTAGCAGATGCCGTCGGCTTGCATGAATCAACCATCTCGCGAGTGACGACTCAGAAGTACATGCTGACCCCCTACGGTACGCTGGAGCTCAAGTACTTCTTCGGTAGCCATGTGGCGACCGAAAGCGGCGGCGCCGCCTCGAGCACGGCGATCCGCGCCCTCATCCGACAACTCATCGACGAGGAGGACCCCAACCAGCCACTTTCTGACAGCCGAATCGCGGAAGTGCTTGGCGAACAGGGGATCGTGGTTGCACGCCGGACCGTCGCGAAGTACCGGGAGGCGCTCAGGGTGCCTCCGGTTGCGCAGAGAAAGGCGTTGTAAGGCCAACCGCTGATCGCCGGGCTCCAAATGACATACCAGGAGTACAAGGCATGAATCTTTCGATCAGCGGTCACCATCTCGTCGTGACACCGGCTCTGCGTGAATACGTCACCACCAAACTCGAACGAATCAAGCATCACTTCGACCAGGTGATCGACGTGACCGTGATTCTGTCGGTGGACAAGTTGCAGCAGAAGGCGGAGGTGGCCTTGCATGTCAGCGGCAAGGACCTGTTCGCCGAATGCACCGATGCGGACCTCTATGCAGCGATTGACTGCCTGATCGACAAACTCGACCGCCAGGTCATGAAGTACAAGCAGAAGCGTTTCGGCCACATGCACGAGGCCATCAAGCACCAGCAGGTCATTGCCTGACCAGCGCCTGCTGCCGCATGCAGCGGTTCGTGCATGCGGCAGCGCAGCAAGGGCGCCCTTGTTACCGGTAGCGTTTAACAATATGCGGCTATCGTGGGCGCGATATTTGGTGGAGAGCCTCTACTGCAGTGCGGCATGTTTCGCCCCCGCTGAATGATCCAGCGACACCCACAATGCATATAATTCCTACTCTGTTTCGGCGAACGGTGCCGCCCTCGCCGTGCACGTTGCACCGCGACAACCGCAGGCAGATCCCAGCCCGCCGCGCCGGAAGGATAGGCAACGGATGAACCGTATTTCGAAGCTCTTGTCGGCCCGGGACATCGTCCTCGACGTTCCGGCTACCAGCAAGAAGCGACTCCTGGAACATGCAGCGCTGCTGTTCGAGAACGAACACCGGCTCGAGCGCAACAAGGTCTTCGACTCGCTGTTCGCGAGAGAACGGCTCGGGTCGACCGGTCTCGGACAAGGCGTGGCCATCCCTCATGGCCGCATCAAGGCGCTCAAGTCTCCGTTGATCGCCGTCATGCGCGCCGAATCGGCCGTGCCATTCGAATCGCCAGACGGACAACCGGTGCGGCTGCTGGTGGTCCTGCTGGTGCCCGAGCACGCCACCGAGGAGCATCTCGAGATCCTCTCGGAACTGGCGGAGATCCTCTCCGACACCACTGTCCGGGAGTCGCTGCTGACCGCCAAGGATCCGGCAAGCATCTTCCGCCTGCTGTCCAATTGGGAACCATACCGGCCCGCCGCATAGCCGCCCCGGTATGCGGCATGCGCGGCTGAGCAGGAGATGCTCTCTGCAGCAGTTATCCTTCAGGCTTGCCACAGCTTGCAGGGTGCCGAAATGCCGATGACGATCCAGGAGTTCGTCGAATCCCAACAGGGACATACGGGCTTGCATTGGATAGCCGGACGCTCCGGTGCAGCGCGCACCGTCGGCGAACCCGACCTCAATACGGTCGACCAGGTCGGCTACCTCAATCTCATCCACCCGCGCCGGGTCAGCGTCTGCGGACCCGACGAGATCGCCTATTTCGAGCGCCTCGATGCCGAGCGGCAGGGGCATATGATGGCGGAGCTCTTCGCGGCCAAGCCGCCGGCGCTGATCGTCTCGAACGGCGTCGACGCGCCGCTGTCGCTACTGCGCCGCTGTGACGAGGAAGGCCAGCCGCTGCTCGGCACCGCCATGGCCGGCGCGCGGGTCATCGAGTCGCTGCGCTACTTCCTCTCCAAGAACACCGCCGACAGCACCTCGATGCACGGCGTGCTGATGGACGTGCTCGGCATGGGCGTGCTGATCTCCGGCGATTCCGGCCTCGGCAAGAGCGAGTTGGCGCTCGAGCTGATCAGCCGCGGACATGGACTGGTGGCCGACGACGTCGTCGAGATCGACCGCATCGGCCCGAACTCGCTCGAGGGACGTTGCCCGCCGCTGCTGCAGGGACTGCTGGAGGTTCGCGGCCTCGGCCTCATCGACATCAAGACGGTGTTCGGCGAAACCGCCGTCCGGCGAAAGATGCGGCTCAAGCTGATCGTCCACCTGGTCCGTCGCAGCACCATGGAGGACCAGTACGAACGGCTGCCGCTGCAGGAGCTGACCCAGGACGTGCTGGGCGTGCCGGTACGCAAGGTCGCCATTCCGGTGGCCGCCGGGCGCAACCTCGCGGTGCTCACCGAAGCTGCGGTACGTGCCACGGTCCTGTCGTTGCGCGGCATCGACACCACCCGGGAGTTCGTCAAGCGGCAGCAGCAGGCGATCAGGGATGCCGGCATCACGCCGACCGAAGCCGATTGAGCAGCCCTCGCGCCGCTTGCCTGGAGCTGTCCTTCGTTTCGCGGGTCGGCCTGCCTGCCGAGGGAGTCGCACATGCAACTGATCATCGTCACCGGCATCTCGGGCTCGGGCAAGTCGCTTGCCATCAATGTCCTCGAAGACGCCGGTTTCTTCTGCATCGATAATCTCCCGGTGCAGTACCTTCTCGATGTGGCGATGTCGCTGGAGAGAGAGGGACAGCGCAAGGTGGCGGTCTCGGTGGACGCGCGAGTGGGGAAGTCGCTGGCCGGGCTGCGTGACGTGGTCACGCGCCTGCGCGAGCACGGCCATGACCTCAAGGTGCTGTTCCTCAATGCCCGCACCGACGTCCTGGTGCAGCGTTATTCGGAGACCCGCCGTCGTCATCCGCTGACCAAGCCGTCGGCGGACGCCAGCGAGCCGACGCTGTCGGAGTCGATCGAAAGCGAGCGCGAGCTGATGTCGGAGGTCGAGGACCTGGGCCTTGCCATCGACACCAGCGACCTGCACCCCAACACGCTTCGCCAGTGGGTGCGCGACGTGGTCAACGTCGATCGCGCCACCATGACCATCCTGTTCCAGTCGTTCGCGTTCAAGCAAGGCGTGCCGCTCGACGCCGACCTGTTGTTCGACGTGCGCTGCCTGCCCAATCCCTACTACACCGCCGAGCTGCGGCCGCTGACGGGGCTCGACAAGCCGGTGGCCGCCTTCCTCGCGGCCATTCCGCCGGTCGCCAAGATGCTCGACGACATCAGCCGCTTCCTGGAGGAATGGCTGCCGCACTACGTGCAGGAAAACCGCCACTACCTGACGGTGGCCATCGGCTGCACCGGCGGGCAGCATCGCTCCGTGTACCTGGTCCAGGCCCTCGCCCGGCGCTTTGAGCCGACCGAGCGGGTACTCGTGCGCCATCGGGCCCTGGCCGGAAGGTCGCAGGCCGCCACCGCGAGCCAGACGCCTTGACGAGCGCGACCAGCTCCCCCGATATGCTGGATGGCCTGGCGATCTTTCCGCTGTCGACCATCCTGTTCCCGGACGGTGTGCTGCCGCTGCGTGTTTTCGAGGCGCGCTACATGGACATGGTCCGGGAGTGCATGAAGCACGACCGCCCGTTCGGCGTCTGCCAGATCAGCCACGGGCACGAGACCGGCATGCCGGCCGAGCACGAGCGCGTCGGCTGCCTCGCGCGCATCACCGAATGGGACATGGAGCAGCTCGGCCTGCTGCGGCTGCGGGTGTGCGGCGCGCAGCGCTTCACCATCCTCGAGCGCTACGTCGAGAAGAACGCGCTGATCCGCGCCAACGTCGCGCTGCTCGACGCCGACCCCGAGGTGCCGGTGCCGCCCGACCTCGACTGCTGCCGCGAGCTGGTCAAGCGCCTGGTGGCGCAACTCGAGAAGGAAGAGCCGCGCCAGGACCGGCGCCTCGTCACCTGCCCTTACCGCTACGAATCGGCCAGCTGGATCGGCAACCGGCTGTGCGAGTTCCTGCCGATCCCGCCGAAGGCCAAGCAGAAGCTGATGGAGCTGGATGAGCCGTTGACGCGGTTGTACCTGGTGAAGCAGTTTCTCGAGAAGGAAAAGATCCTCTGAATCTGCGTTGCGGCAGCGCGGGGGGCGGGAGTGGGCGCACCTTGCTCATGCGTTCGCGCCGGCGCTGCGCGCCGGTTCCCTCGACAGGGCACGTC
>JAEZQX010000569.1 GCA_023441105.1 Pseudomonadota bacterium
CGCTGGCCATGTCGTTGACCTTCTTGGCGAAGTCGTTGGCGTACTCGTGGAAGATGTCCTTGGCCGGCCACGTGCTCTGGAAGCGGAACGTGACAGGGCTTTGCGCCTTCGCGACCATCGGCACCGATACGGCGCCGGCAGCTAGTGCGGCACCCTTCAACAGCGAGCGCCGCGGGTTTCTTGTGTCAGTCATTGGGGTAAGTCTCCGGAGGTATTGTTCCCCTGCCTGATCGAGGAGGGCGAAGGGGGAGGCGCTATTCTCACTTTTCCCGAAGTCGCATACAAGCGCGCTGCTCGCCGGCATTCCGCCGGTCCAGGCGCGCTGCCCGACCCGTCAGGGAAACGGTGTTCTAGCCGGAGATCCGCACGATTGCTGGCTTGGCGGGCGATGCGCGCGGTCGTCGGCGCCGCCGCCACGGGGCCATCCGCGGGATTTCCCGGGCATCCTGGCCTGGGCCCGGTTAGGGAAAGCGACAATGCCGCGGATGCCGATCCGGATGACGCCCGGCACCCGCCCGAGCGACCCGGGCGCTCAGCTCGAGCGTCCCTGGGCCTCGTTGTGCTCGCGCTCGGCCTCCAGCCAGTCGTCGAGTTGGCGGTCGCCGGCGAAGCCGCGCTCCTGCGCCTTGCGGTAGGCGCGTTCCGCGATCCGCCGCTGGCGCTCCTCGTCGGACATCCGACCGTCCGGATCGACCGCCTGGGCGCCCGCTGCCGGGGGCAGGATGCCGCCAGCCGAACGCTGCGCGTCATCCGCTCCCAGCCCGCCGGCAGTCCCGGAGGCGGCGGATGGGGCCGCCGGGACCGCCCCCTTGGCAGCGGCCTTGGCAGCTTTCGGTCGCGCCTTCGATGCCGGCGCCGATTCGGGCTGCTGCCCAGGCGCCGTTTTCCTGGTCCCGGTAGCGGACCCGGCCGCGCGCGTCCGAGGCTTGGGATCGGGCTGCGCCGGCTGCGCGGCGGTGCCGGAAAGATCGGGACCGCCCCCGGCGACCAGACCGCCGGCGTCCTCCTTCAGCTCCTTGGGGGTGGTGGAACCTTTCCGGGATGTCGCCATTGGAATACCTCTGCGAATGGATAGCTTGTCAAGGGGATGTGCAGGCGTCGCCGGCGCGATCGGGCGCTTCGCGCTGCGCGTTGCGTCAGCAATATTCGTGCCGCCAGACCTGGATGGTTGCCGGAGACTCGGGTGGGCGGTGATTGGCTTGACCCTGCAGGAGCTACAGGGTTCATGATGCACCTGAGGCCAGGAAACCGGCACCGGAACCGTGCATCCCATCGGAGAGATCGATCTTGAGCGCGCACTGCCACCACCATCACCATCATGATCACGACGCCGGGACCGTGCAGCCGCCCGGCTACCGCAGGATCCTTTGGATCGCCCTCGTCGTCAACGCGGCGATGTTCCTGGTCGAGATCGGCGCCGGCATTGCGGCCGGATCGATGTCGCTGCTGGCCGACTCACTGGACTTCCTCGGCGACGCAGCCAACTACGGCATCAGCCTCTGGGTCCTCGGCCTCGCCGTCAGCACCCGGGCACGGGCTTCCCTGATCAAGGCCTGGTCGATGGCCGTCTTCGGTGCCTGGGTCATCGGCAGCACCGTCTGGCATGCCTTCGCCGGCAGCACGCCGGACGCTGCCGCCATGGGCGTCGTCGGCTCGCTGGCCTTGCTGTCCAACCTCGGGGTGGCCTTCCTGCTCTATCGCTACCGCACCGGCGACAGCAACATGCGCAGCGTCTGGCTGTGCACGCGCAATGATGCGCTCGGCAATCTCGCCGTGCTGGCGGCGGCGCTCGGTGTGTTCGGCACCGGCACGGCCTGGCCCGATCTCGCCGTCGCCGCGATCATGGGCACCTTGGCGCTGACCTCGGCATGGCAGGTCATCGGCCAGGCACGCGAGGAACTGGCAAGAACGTCGCGACCGGCCGAAGGCCACATGCACGAAGACTCCACGCATCGAGGCAGCAGCGCAGCCACGGCCGCGCGTCGTTGACAAGCGATCGAGTCCTCCACTACGCTTCGGGCACTTTCCTGCAACTCCCGCGGCATGCGGCTTCGATCCGCATCGCGCGTACCCCTGCGGAGTCATTGCCCGATGAGATTCGCTTGCCTGTTTCATGCGACGGCGATCGCTGCCGCCCTCGCCGCTTCCGGTGCCCACGCCCAGGCGAAGTGGGACCTGCCGACTGCTTATCCGGCGTCCAACTTCCATACCGAGAACCTCACCACGTTCGTGGCCGATGTCGAGAAGGCCACCGGCGGCAAGTTGAAGATCACGCTGCATCCGAATGCCTCGCTCTTCAAGGCGCCGGAGATCAAGCGCGCGGTCCAGGGCAACCAGGCGCAGGCCGGCGAATTCCTGATGGTCAACTACGAGAACGAGTGGCCGCTGTTCGGGGTCGACGGCATCCCGTTCCTGGCCGACAGCTACGCCTCGGCCAGGAAGCTGTACGAGGCGCAGAAGCCGTCGCTGGAGAAGAAGCTCGGCGAACAAGGCATGATGCTGCTCTACACGGTGCCGTGGCCGCCGCAGGGCATCTACGCCAAGAAGCCGTTGAACGGCGTGGCCGACATGAAGGGCCTCAAGTGGCGCGCCTACAGCCCCGCCACGGCGCGGATCGCCGAGCTGGTCGGCGCCCAGCCGGTGACCATCCAGGCGGCGGAGCTGACGCAGGCGCTGGCCACCGGCGTCGTGGATTCCTACATGTCGTCGGGATCGACCGGCTTCGACTCGAAGACCTACGAGCATGTGAAGCACTGGTACGACACGCAGGCCTGGCTGCCGAAGAACGCCATCGTCGCCAATCGCTCGGCGTTCAACGCGCTCGACAAGCCTACCCAGGAGGCGCTGCTCAAGGCGGCGGCGGACGCCGAGAAGCGCGGCTGGGCGCTATCGGAAGAGAAGAACGGCTGGTACCTCGACCAGCTCAAGGCCAAGGGGATGTCCATCGAGAAGCCGAGCCCGGCGTTCAAGGCGGAACTGCAGAAGGTCGGTGAAACGCTGCTGCAGGACTGGCTGAAGAAGGCCGGGCCCGAGGGCAAGACGGTCGTCGACGCGTTCCGCAAATGATGGCCGGAGCCTGTGGCCCCGCAGACGTCACAGCCCCGGGCTGACCGATTGCGCAAGGCGCTCAACGGCCTCTACGACGGTGCCGCCTGGCTTGCGGCGTTCATGATGATCGGGGTGCTGGCGATGGTGCTGGTGGGCATCCTCGGTCGGCAGTTCAACTTCTACGTCCCCGGCACCGATGCCTATGCCGGCTACCTGATGGCCGGCAGCGGCTTTCTCGCGCTGGCCCACACCTTCAGGCGCAACGAGCACATCCGTGTGACGCTGCTGCTGCAGGCGCTGACCGGCGGCGCCCGGCGCGGGCTCGAGATCTGGTGCCTGGGCGTGGCGGTGCTGCTGGGCGCGGTGCTCGCCTGGTACAGCGTTCGGCTGGCCTGGCAGTCGCACCTGTTTCACGACATCTCCACCTCCAACGACGCGACGCCCTTGTGGATCCCGCAGCTGGGCATGGCGGCCGGCACCATCATCCTGCTGATCGCGCTCCTCGACGACCTGGTGCTGGAGCTGATGGGGCGGCGCAAGGACCCGGAGGTGGCGGGCGAACTGGTGCGGAGCGAATAGCCGATGAGCGACGTGACCGTCATGGTCCTGCTGATCGTGTCGCTGTTCGCCCTGCTCGGCAGCGGCGTCTGGATCGGCCTGACGCTGTCCGGCGTCGCCTGGATCGGCATGCAACTGTTTTCCGCGCGACCGGCTGGCGACGCCATGGCCGTGACCATCTGGGGTGCGGCATCGAGCTGGACGCTGACCGCCCTGCCGCTGTTCATCTGGATGGGCGAGATCCTGTTCCGCACCCGGCTGTCGCAGGACATGTTCCACGGCCTGGCGCCGTGGATGAGCCGCCTGCCCGGCAGGCTGCTCCACACCAACATCATCGGCTGTGCGATCTTCGCGGCCGTGTCCGGCTCGTCGGCCGCCACCTGCGCGACGATCGGCAAGATGACCTTGCCGGAGCTGGCACGGCGCGGCTATCCCGAGCGGATGACGGTCGGCACGCTGGCCGGCGCCGGCACGCTGGGCCTGCTGATCCCCCCGTCGATCATCATGATCGTGTACGGCGTCAGCGCCGACGTGTCGATCTCCCAGCTGTTCATCGCCGGCGTCATTCCCGGCATCCTGCTGGCGGGCCTGTTCATGGGCTACACGGCGGTCTGGGCGCTGCTGCATCCCGACCAGATCCCCGCTCCCGATCGCAGCATGAGCTTTCGCGAACGCCTGCGCGCATCGTCCAGCCTGATCCCGGTCGTCATCCTGATCCTGGCCGTCCTCGGGTCGATCTACGCCGGCATCGCGACGGCCACCGAAGCAGCCGCGATCGGCGTGGTCGGCTCGCTCTTGATCTCCGGCTTCCAGGGCAGCCTCGACTGGCGGACCTTCCGCGAAGCGCTGCTCGGCGCCACCCGCCTCTACTGCATGATTGCGCTCATCCTCGCCGGTGCCGCGTTCCTCACGCTGTCGATGGGCTACCTCGGGCTGCCGCGTCACCTCGCCGAATGGATCGGTTCGCTGGGGCTGTCCAACTTCTGGCTGATCATCGCACTCGCCGCCTTCTACATCGTGCTCGGCTGCTTCCTCGACGGCATCTCGATGGTGCTGCTCACCATGGGCGTGCTGCTGCCCACCGTCACCAACGCCGGCTTCGATCTCCTCTGGTTCGGCATCTTCATCGTCTTCGTGGTGGAAATGGCCCAGATCACCCCGCCGGTCGGCTTCAACCTCTTCGTCCTGCAGGGCATGACCAACCGCCAGCTCCCGTGGATAGCGGCCGCAGCGTTCCCGATGTTCGTCATGATGGTGATCGGGGTGCTGCTGATCTACTGGTTCCCGGAACTGGTGACCTGGCTGCCGCGGCAGATGAAATAGTTTGCTTGTGGGGGCCGCGCGGGGGAGACTGCGGGACAGGGGCGAAGTCGCTTGGCGGACGCGCTTGCAGGCGCGTCCTTGCTCCGTGACTCGCGGCGCACGCGCCCCGGCGCCCCCGCCCCGCAGTCTCCCCCGCGCGGCTCGTGCTGGCGGAGGGGTTGAAGTGACGGTCGCGTCACCGAGCGCCGGCCGAATCCTGCACAACCGCGCGCGCATCGGCTGTCACTTACACGCGGCATTCGCCAACTAACCCCCCTAAACCTCCAACAGCCCGGCTGGTGGCAGCGGTGGCGGCGGGTGTCGAGGGCGCAGGCCGTTTGTGGGAGCCGTCCGCTGACGAAGGCAGAAGCGGGTCGATCGGTCCAGTGGAC
>JAEZQX010000582.1 GCA_023441105.1 Pseudomonadota bacterium
GCCTCCGCCTTGGCGAAGTCGGGCTTGCGCTTCTCGAGGAAGGCGCTGAACGCCTCGCGGGCAGCCGGTTCGGTGAGCATGCGACGGAAGCTGGCCCCTTCGTCCTTCATCGCCTGCGCGACCTGCGCCGCCAGCGGCGCGCGCAGCAGGCGCTTGGTCTCGAGCAGCGAAGCCACGGGTTGCCGAGCCAGCAACTGCGCCCGCGCGAGGGCGAACTCCAGCACCTGCGCCGACGGCAGCACCTTGTTGACCAGGCCCATCTCGCGCGCCTCCTGGGCATCGAAAGGCTCGCCGAGCAGCAGCTTCTCCGCTGCCCGCGCATAGCCGGCAAGCGCCGGCAACAGCATGCTGGAGCCGCCCTCCGGGCACAGGCCGAGACTGGCGAACGGCAGGGAGAACTGCGCCTCGTCGCCGGCGTAGACCAGGTCGCAATGCAGCAGCATGGTGGTGCCGACGCCGACTGCCGGGCCGTTGACCGCGGCAACCAGCGGCTTCGGAAAGGCGACGATGGCGCCGAGAAAGCGCATCACCGGCGCATCGTCGCCGGCGGGGGGATTGTTCAGGAAGTCGCCGAGGTCGTTGCCGGCGGTGAAGGCCTGGGGCGTGCCGTGCAGGACCACGACCTTGGTTGCCGGGTCGGCGGCCGCCTGTCGCAGCCCTTCCGCCAGCGCCGAGTACATGGCGGCGGTGATCGCGTTGCGCCGCTCGGGACGATGAAAGCCAAGTTGCAGCACCGCGCCGCTGCGAGCCTGCACGATACCGGTCTGTGGACCGCCGGGGGCGGCCCTTCCAGGAAGCTGTTCCATCTTCAGTGCTCGTCGAGGGCGAGGTTCTCGAAGATCCCGGCAGCGCCCATGCCCGTGCCGATGCACATCGACACCATCCCATACTTTAGCCGATGGCGCCTCAATGCGTGAACGACGGTGGCCGCGCGCACCGCGCCGGTGGCGCCCAGCGGATGGCCCAGCGCGATCGCGCCGCCAATCGGATTGACCTTCGCGGCGTCGAGGTCGAGGTCGCGCATCACCGCCAGCGCCTGCGCGGCGAATGCCTCGTTGAGCTCGATCCAGCCGAGGTCCTGCTGGTTGAGTCCGGCAGCCTTCAAGGCGGCCGGAATCGCCTCCTTCGGACCGATGCCCATGATCTCCGGCGGCACGCCGCGGACCGCGAACGAGACGAAGCGGGCGAGCGGGCGCAGGTTGAACTGCTTGAGGATGCGCTCCGACACGACCAGCACCGCGCCGGCACCGTCCGACGTCTGCGAGCTGTTCCCGGCGGTGACGCTGCCCTTGGCGGCGAACACCGGCCGCAGCTTGCCGAGCGCCTCGAGGTTGGTGTCGGCCCGGGCACCTTCGTCGGCGGCGATGGTGCGGGTCTTGAGCTCGATCCGGCCGCTTTCGAGGTCGGCGATGCGCTCGACCACCTCGACCGGCACCGTCTCGTCCTTGAACTCGCCCTTCTCCTGCCCGGCGAGCGCCTTCTGGTGCGACGCCAGCGCGAAGGCATCCTGGTCGGCGCGCGACACCCGCCACTGGCTGGCGACTTTCTCCGCCGTCATGCCCATGCCATAGGCGATGCCGACGTTCTCGTCGCGCTCGAAGATGCCGGGGTTCATCGATGGCCGGTGCCCCATCATCGGCACCATGCTCATCGATTCGGTGCCGCCGGCGATCATCGCTTCCGCCTCCCCGACCCGGATCCGGTCGGCGGCCATCGCGATGGCGGTAAGGCCGGAGGCGCAGAACCGGTTGACGGTCACGCCGGCAACCGTGTTGGGCAGCCCCGACAGGAGCACCGAGATCCGGGCGACGTTGAGGCCCTGCTCGGCCTCGGGAATCGCGCAGCCGATGATGGCGTCCTCGATCACCTTGGGATCGAGACCGGGTGCCTGGCCCAGTGCACCCTAGATGGCCGCGAACAGGAGATCGTCGCGGCGGGTGTTGCGAAAGGCGCCGCGCAGCGCCTTGCCGATCGGCGTGCGGGCCGCGGCAACGATGTATGCATCCTGAACTTGTCGGCTCATCGCCCTCTCCTCTCTAGTTGCGCACCGGCTTGCCGGTCTGCATCATGCCCATGATCCGCTCCTGCGTCTTCGGATGCTCCAGCAGCGACACGAAGCCTTCCCGCTCGAGGCGCAGGATCCAGTCCTCGTCCACCACCGTGCCGGCATCGACGTCCCCGCCGCACATCACCGAGGCGATCGTCCTGCCGAGGTGAAAGTCGTGCGCCGAGATGAAGCCGCCGTCGCGCATGTTGACCAGCTGGGCCTGGATGGTGGCCAGACCGGCGCGGCCGGCCACCCGGAAGCGTGCCTTCGGCGGTGCGCGGTAGCCGGCGTCGAACATCGCCTTCGCCTCGCGCACGGCCGCGTAGAGGAGCTCGTGGGCGTTGAACACGATCGGATCCGACGGCAGGAGGTAGCCCATGTGCCGCGCTTCGATGGCCGACTTGGACACCGCGGCGGTGCCGGCGTTCATGAAATACTTGCCGAGGAAATGCAGCAGGTAGGCCTCGGGCGCCGCCAGTTGCTCCTCGGCGGCGCGACGCGCCCCATAGGCCAGGCCGCCGCCGCCGGGGATCAGCCCGACCCCGACCTCCACCAGCCCGATGTAGCTCTCGACATTGGCGACCCGCCGCGCGCAGTAGAGCGCGAGCTCGCAGCCACCACCGAGTGCCAGGCCGGATACCGCGGCCACCGTCGGCACCTGCGCATAACGCAGCGCCAGCATCACATCCTGAAGTTTCTTCTCCTCCGGGCCGATCGCCTTGGCGCCGCCGGACATGAACAGCGGCAGCATCGCCTGCAGGTCGGCACCGGCCGAGAAGGCGCCGCCTTCCAGCGAGTTCGGCGACCAGATCACCACGCCCTCGTACTGCTGCTCCGCGAGCGCCACGGCACGCGCCAGGCCGGCGGTGACGCCCGGCCCGATCGCATTCATCTTGGTTTTCGGTGAAACGACCAGCACCCGATCGACACCTGCCTGCGCCAGGCTCCACAAGCGGATCGAATCGTCCTCGAAGACCGTCTCGCCGGCGGGTGCCGGCGCTTCGCCGTGCAGCGGCGCGCGGAACAGCTGGCGGCGATAGACCGGCAATTCCGAGCGCGGCACGAAGGCGCGGCGCGACGGCGACCACGAACCCTCCGGCTGATGGACGCCGCCTTTCTCGGCAACCGGGCCCTCGCCCACCCAGGCCGGCAGCGGCGTCTTCGACAACGCCCTGCCCGCCGCGATGTCCTCGCCGATCCATTGCGCGACCTCGCGCCAGCCGGCCTGCTGCCAGATCTCGAACGGGCCCTGCTTCTGGCCGAATCCCCAGCGCATGGCGAAGTCGACATCGCGGGCCGTGTCCGCGATCTCCTCCAGCGTCAGCGCCGCATAGTGGAAGGTGTTGCGCAGGATCGACCAGACGAACTGGGCCTGCGGATTCTTCGATTCGCGCAGCAGCTTGATCCGCTCCGCCCAGGTCTTCTTCTTGAGGATGCGCGCGACGGTCTCGTCGGCCTTGGCACCCGACGGCACGTAGTCGGCCTTGGACGGGTCGAGACGCAGGATGTCCTTGCCCGCCTTGCGGTAGAAGCCGGCACCGGTCTTGGCGCCGAGCGCGCCCTTGTCGATCAGCGCCTTGAGGACCGGCGGCGTCTCGTAGACGGCCGCGAACGAATCCTCGAGGTTCTCCTGCATCGTGCGGATCACATGCGCCATCGTGTCGAGACCGACCACGTCCGCGGTGCGGAAGGTGCCGGACTTGGCGCGGCCCAGCTTGTCGCCGGTCAGGTCGTCCACCACGTCAAAGGTCAGGCCGAAGTTCTCGACCTCCTTGAAGGTGGCCAGGATGCTGAAGATGCCGATGCGATTGCCGATGAAGTTCGGCGTGTCCTTGGCGCGCACGACGCCCTTGCCCAGCGTGCTGGTGAGAAAGCTCTCGAGGCGGTCGAGCACCGCCGGCTCGGTCCGGG
>JAEZQX010000027.1 GCA_023441105.1 Pseudomonadota bacterium
GTACCGCAGTGGCACCCAGCAATAGCGCAAGGACAGACAGGCCAAGCCCTTCGGATGCAGGTAATGCGACCGGTTCCCCTGATGGCGCCCCGTTGCCGATGGTCAACTGCATCTCGCCCAAGCTCACGTTCACCCATTCAAGCAACAAATCGTAGTACTGCCAATTCACTGCAACTGTATACGAACCCGGTGGAAAGCTACCAAATGCGACTTGCTCAATCCTGGACCCATAGACGCACCAAATGGGGTCCGTCACGTGAACCCCTGTCAGCTGAACCGTGATGTGATTATTTTGTATTGTCACTTCGGGGGGGAAATAACCGTAGTCAAGGTCATCGCACGGCCCGACGTAAGCGTTGACTGCGATCACATCTTCCGCAGTTGGATGCTCCGGTGTAAGAAATGGACTCTCCGGATCGGCCGTCGCGGGCACGGAAGTAAGTCCCAACAGTAAACCGAGCCAGCCCGCGACCCTATAACCCGACATGAGTCCTCTCCAACAAAGATCGTTCGGCAACCCTACCGCTTTCCGAAGGAATTGTCTCCACACCTTATGCGAAGCTGATCAAACAGCGGCCTGCCGTGACGCGACGCCCCCAGCCGCAGGGCCACCGCCGCAGCCAGCATCAGCGCTAGCAGGGTCAAGCCGACTCCACCGGATGCGGGTGATGCAACTGGCTCATCGGATGGTGCACCCCCGCGGATAGTTAGCGGGAGTTCTCCCAACGTCACCTGCACCCACTCGATCAAATTGAAATACTGCCAATTGATCGTGATCGTGTACGAACCGGGCGGAAAACTCCCAATTTCTACCTGATCGACTCGCGATCCGAACACGCAATCGACCGGGTCCGTATGATGCACTCCCGTCAGCTGCACCGTAATGTGATTTCCGTTGATGGAAACTTCAGGTACCAGAAATCCCAACTGCAAACCGTCGCACGGCCCCGCGTACGCATTGACGACAATCGTGTCCTCCGCCGTCGGGTGCCCCGGTGTCAGGAATGGGTTCTCCGGATCGGCCATGCCTGGAATGGAAAACAGTCCCAGGATCAATGCAAGCCATCGTGCGACTTGGTTTCCGGACATGCAGCCTCTCCAGCAACGATCGTTCGGCAACCTTAACCCTGTCCGCAGGCGTTGTCATGCCCGACCGCGGTGCGCCTCGCGCCCGTGACCCTTGCTCCGGTCCGTACGGCCGTCCCTATGAGCAGCACGATCCGCGAGCATCGACGGGCCGAGCTGCGGGATGGGGGCAATGGAACCGGTGCAAACTGTCGGGGAGCCCTCGCCGATCGCCACTGACAGCTCGCTGCGGTCAGCACCAGACACGGCTGGATGCCGAAACCACCGAATGCCGACAATGAACCGGGTGGGCATAGTTCCGCCAACCTCTCCGTATTCACATACACACCAGCCAACACAGCCCGGCCGGGTCTATCGCAAGTGGTTCCTCCCAGCCGGCGATCGATCGGCGCGATGGTTTGAATGAATACAGGATGCGGAGTCCGCGGCGTCAGAGCCTTCAAACCCGGCAGCATTTTCCGGACGGCGCTACAGCATGGGAATCGTCGTACGCGTCACGGCGGGATTGCGCCTAAACACACATAGTGCTTTTAATCGGTGTGCTCCGTGTGCTCTGTGTGCTCGGTGTTTCAATCTTCCACTTCGGCTGTTCTTCGTGTTCTTCGTGGGTCAATCTTTTCGAACGTCCGGTCGCGGCTGAAGCCGGCTCCTGCAGGGAAACATCTTGAAAGGGTTCCGCTTTTCTTCGTATTCTTCGTGTCCTTCGTGTTTCAATCTTTCGCTGTTCCCCCCGCCGCGCGCGGCACAGACGCGGCTTGCGCGGCGCCGCCGAGGATCGCCCGCAGCATGGTGAACACGTCCTCCTTGCTGCCCGTCACGGTGATCTGCGATTCGCGCGGGATGTCGGTGCCGATGTTGACCGCATAGCCGGTGCCGAGGTCGTTGCCGTCCTCGTCCGTGCGCAGGTACGTTTCGGCCTTGCCGATGTAGGCAATGCGGTTGGCGTCGATGAAGCGGCCGTCGGGGAGCTTGATCCAGCGTTGCATGGTGGTGGGGCCGGGATTGGGGATCGGGATCGGATCAGCGCTTGAAGCCCTCCCCTTCAAGGGGAGGGTTGGGTGGGGATGGTGTCCTGGGCGGCAGGATGCGGGTCGGGGAGGGGATGCTTTCCCATTCCCCATTCCCGGCTCACTCCCAGCCGCAGGACTTGCCCTGGTTCTGCTGCTTCAGCCAGGCGTGCAGCGGGGCGAAGTAGTCGATGATGGCGCTGGCGTCCATGCGCTCGCTGCCAGTGAGTTCCTTCAGGGTCTTCTGCCACGGCTGGCTGGCGCCTTCGCCGAGCATCTTCCAGAACTTCGCGCCGGCTTCCTTGTTGCCGTAGATCGAGCACTGCGACAGCGGGCCGGTGTGGCCGGCGGCTTCGCACAGCGAGCGGTAGAACTGGAACTGCAGGATGTCGGCGAGGAAGTAGCGCATGTAGGGCACGTTGGTCGGCACGTGGTTCTTGGCACCCGGGTCGAAGTCCGCCGGGGTCGCCGCGACCGGCGAGGACAGGCCCTGGTACTTGCGGCGCAGGTCCCACCAGCCCTCGTTGAGCTTGTCCGGCGCGATCGAGCCGTCGAAGACGCCCCAGCGCCACTTGTCGATCAGCAGGCCGAACGGCAGGAACGCGACCTTTTCCAGCGCCAGCTTCATCTGCGCGTTGAGCATCGCCTTGTCGCCGCCCTCGGCCTTGCCGGCAAGGCCGATCTGCTCGAGGTAGGCCGGCGTGATGTTGAGGCGGATGGTGTCGCCGATCGCCTCGTGGAAGCCGTCGTTGGCGCCGGACTGGAAGATCGGCCAGATGTCCTTGTAGGCGAGGTAGTAATAGATGTGCCCCATCTCGTGGTAGATGGTGTACTGGTCTTCCTCGGTCGGGCGGATGCACATCTTGATGCGCATGTCGGTGCTGCCGACGTCCATCGGCCAGGCGCTGGCGTGGCAGAGCGCGTCGCGGTCGCGCGGCCGCAGCAGCATCGACTTCTCGTAGAAGGACTTCGGCAGCGCCGGGAAGCCGAGCGAGGTGTAGAAGTCCTCCGAGCGGCGCACCATGGCGATGGCGCTGGCAAGGTCTGCATCGCGCTCGAGGGCGGCGAGTTCGAGCGGTGCCGGTTCACCCCCGGCCTTCGCGCGCAGGCCATCGAGCTTTTCCTGGCGTTGCGCGACCAGTCGTGAATCGACGTCCAGGCTCCCGACGCCCGGCCAGGGCTGCAGCAGCGGATAGAGGTTCGACCAGTCCTGTGCCCACATGTTGCCGGTGATGTGCGCCGGGATGGTGCCGTCCTTCGGCATCCTGTCGCCGTACTTTTCCGCCAGGCGGTTGCGCGCATAGCACTGCAGGTCGCCGTACAGCGGCTTCACCTGCGACCACAGGCGATCGGTTTCCGCGGCGAATTCGTCTGCCGGCATGTCGTAGCTGGAGCGCCACATGGCGCCGGCGTCGGCGTAGCCGAGGTCGCGCGCGCCTTCGTTGAGCAGTTCGGCGAAGCGCTTGTAGTCCTGCAGCATGCCGCGTCCGACCTTGTGCCAGCCGGCCCAGGCGTCGAGGTCGTGGTCCCAGTCGCGGTCCTTCGCCAGCACCTCGGACAGCTGGTCGAGGTTGCGGCAGCTGTCCGGATCGGCCGGGTCGCGGCAGTATTTGCCCGAGCCGTACGCCGCGGTGAGCCGCGACAGCAGCGTCGTCAGCTCGGTGAGGTGCGCGGGGTTCTTCGGCGCGGGCATCGCGGTCTGGAGCTTCAGCAGGTCGAGCGCGCGCTGGTCCTTCGGATCGATTCCCTGCACCCCGTCGAAGCGGCGCGCCGCCTCGATCTCGGAGGCGAGCCACTTCAGCCACGCCTCGTTGGCGCGCGCCGTCAGCATCTGGGTGTCGTCGGTGATGTAGGTTTCGGCGACCCACTCGGCCGCGTTCGGCTCGACGTAGCGCGCCTTGTAGTCGGCATTCATCTGCTGCACGAACGCATGCGCATCGGCCGCGGTGGGCTGGCCGGCGGGCGCCTGCGCGGCAAGCACGGGCAACGCGAACAGCAGGGCCAGGGGCATCAGGGCCAGTGGCAGCAAGGCGGATCGGGCGAAGGGCGGCATGGGGTTTCCTCGTCGGCAGACCGGCCCTGCAGGCTAGTGGCAGCCGGCAGGCCACGCAAGGCGCACCGCCGCGCACGCCGCGCTCGCTTCGGCGTGGCGGGCCATCGGTCCGTCGCGCATTGGGGTCTTCCGGGCACGCACCGGCGCCTCGACGCGGCAACATCGGCAACCTCTGGCGCGCATCCGCGCACGGTTGCGGCGCCCGCATGGAAACGCCCCGATGCTGATAGCCCACGCTGCTTCGCCACAGTCTGCGCACCCCGGCTCCTTCCCGCGCGTGCGATACCTGCACGTCGGTGCGCACGTGCTCGACACCGACACGTTGCGCGTGCTGACCGCCGCCACGCCCACGCGCCTCGGTCCCAAGGCGGCCGCCGTGCTGCTGCAGCTGGTGCGCGAACCGGGCCGCACGCATGCGCGCGACGAGCTGCTCGACACGGTCTGGAAAGGAACGTGCCCGACGCCCGACGTGCTGACCCAGGCCATCGCCGACCTGCGCCGTGCCTTCGGCGACGACGCCCAGGCACCGCGTTACATCGAGACGTTGCCGCGGCTCGGCTACCGCCTTCTGGCGCCGGTGCGCTTCGAAGAGGCCATCGCCGCGTCGGCACGGGGTGTGGCAACCGCAAGCACGGCGAGCGCCGGTGTGCGGGCATTGGACATCCCCTCGTCGCGACATGGGTTGCCACGCGCACTCGCGGTCTTCGGCGCCTGCGTGCTGCTCCTGGTGGCCATCGCCGGCTGGCAACGCCGGGCGCCGGTCGCACCGGCGCCGGCACGCTGGCAGGTGTCGAAGCTGCGCGCGATCACGGCCGATCCCGGCGCGGAACGCAGCCCTGCGCTGTCACCCGATGGCCAGCGCGTGGCGTACTCGCAAGCGGGTGCCGACGGCCACCGCAGGGTGGTGCAACGGACGCTGGTGCCTTCGCACGTGCTGCCGGTGTCCGCCGGTGACGGCGCCGCCAGCGACGTGCTGCCGGCGTGGTCGCCCGATGGCGGCACGCTGGCGTTCCTTCGCTACGAGGGCGATGCCTGCCACCTGCTGCAGGTCCCGGTGCTGGGCGGCGCGCCACGGGTGATGGGCGCCTGCGGGCCGTTCCCGGCCCGCATCAACTGGTCGCCGGACGGCCGCTGGCTGGTTGCTGCGGCGCCGTCGCCGCCCCCGGGCTCGGGCCTCGCCCTCCGCGTCTTCGCGGCAGACAGCGGACTGGCGCGCCCGTTTGCCTATGCGCGTGCCGCGGCGGACGTGGACCTCGATCCGCGCATCTCGCCCGACGGGCGCACGATCGCCTTCCGGCGCGGTGCCAATCCCTACAGCGACCTTTGGGTGGTGGCGGCAAGCGGCGGAACGCCCCGACGGCTCACCTGGCTCGCCAGTCGCCTGCGCGGCCACGACTGGACGCGCGACGGCAGCGCGCTGGTGTTTTCCTCCGCCCACGAAGGGCGCCCCGCGCTGTATGCCGTCGCGCTCGAGGACGGAAAGGTGGAGCCTCTGGGCGTGGGGCCGGCCGAGTTCCCGGCGACGGCACGCGCGAACGACACGGTCGCCTATGAAATCCCGCGCCTGCGCACGCAGCTGGCGACCCTGGCGCTGGATGGCACGCCGTCGGCGCCGCAGGATCTGCTGCCGTCCACCGGCAGCGGCGG
>JAEZQX010000068.1 GCA_023441105.1 Pseudomonadota bacterium
CCGGTACAATCGAGAGTTTTGTAGTACGCAAGGTGCGGGAGGTCGTGAGCATGGGTCCCCGCCGTTCACGGAGAAGACATAGCAGATGAATGCGCGCAAGTTGCCGACGGTCGCCGGCACGCCGGCCGGAGCCGGTGCATCGATCGCCGGGGCACAGACCTCGACCGCCGCTGTCGCCCTGTCGGGCGTGGTCACCGCGGCTCTTGCTGCAGCCCTGTGGCTGCTCGCTTCGCCGGCCGCGGCACAGGAAGTGAAGGGTGATCCCAAGGCCGCCGAAGCCAAGATCGGCGCCTGCATCGGCTGCCATGCCATTCCGGGCTACAAGGCGTCGTTTCCGATGGTCTACTCGGTCCCGATGATCCACGGTCAGTCGGCCAAGTACATCCAGAACGCCCTCACGGCCTATCGCGGCGGTGACCGCGCCCATCCGACCATGCGGGCCATCGCCGGCAGCCTGAGCGACCAGGACATCGCCGACCTCGCCGCGTACTACGGCAAGCCCCAGGAGAAGAAATGAGAACCGTCGGCATCCTCGTGCGTTTCCGCGCGGTCACGCGTTCCGTCCTGCCGCTGCTGACCGGCGCGGCGTTGTTCGGCATCGCCGCGCCGGCCCTGTCGGCGGACGTCGGCGCCGGCGAGAAGCTGGCCAACGAGCGCTGTGCGGCCTGCCATGGCAAGGACGGCAACACGCCGATCGATCCAAGCTATCCTCGGCTTTCCGGCCAGCACGAGGACTACCTGGTGCACGCCATGCGCGCCTACAAGGTGGACGAGCGCAAGAATCCGATCATGGGTGCGCAGGCCAAGATGCTTTCGCGCGACGACATCCTGAATCTCGCCGCCTTCTATGCCCGCCAGCCGGGCATGCTGAGCCACGCCCGCTGATCCCGCCTGCCGGGCACTGACGGCCCGGCAGCGCCTGCTCCCTCAGAGCAGGCCGTAGAAGGGAATCACCTCGACCCAGTCGCCGACGGCCACGTTGCCCTGCTCGTGGCCGAGCACCATCATGCAGTCGGCTTCGCTCATCGAGCGCAGCACGCCTGAACCCTGGCTGCCGGTGATGCGCGCCTCGAGGATGCCGTCGTCGCCGCGGCCGAGGACCGCCCGCTGGTACTCCGTCCTGCCCGGCCGCTTGCGCACCGCCGAAGCCGATCGCACGCGCACGGCCGCCGGCGGTGCCGCCGTGGCTCCCATCATCCGCTCGAGCGCGCCGCGCACGAAGAAGTAGAACGTCACCATCACCGCCACCGGATTGCCGGGCAGGCCGAAGTAGTAGGCCTGGCCGACCCTGCCGAAAGCCATCGGGCGGCCCGGCCGCATGGCGATCGTCCAGAAGGAAACCTCGCCGACCTGCGCCATCACCTCGCGGGTGAAGTCGGCCTCGCCGACCGATACGCCGCCGGACGAGATCACCGCGTCTGCCATCGCGCCGGCTTCGGTCATCGCCGCATGCAGCGCCTCGCGACGATCGGGCACGACGCCGAGGTCGATCGGCTCGACCCCCAGGCGGGTGAGCATCGCGCGGATGGTGTGGCGGTTGCTGTCGTAGACCTTGCCCGGCACCGGCGCGTCGCCTAGCGACAGCAGCTCGTCGCCGGTCGAGAAGAACGCGACCTTCAACCGCCGCTGCAGCGGCAGGGAACCGATGCCGAGCGATGCCGCGAGGCCGACATCGGCCGGGGCCAGCCGCTTGCCGGCGCGCAGCGCGGGCCGCCCTTGCGCCAGGTCCTCGCCGCGGTGGCGGCGGTTCTGGCCGACCTGCTGGCCCGGCGGGATGATCACCGCCTGCCCGCCGGCAGGGTCATCGACGGCTTCGACCCGTGCCACCTCCTGGATCACCACCGTGTCGGCGCCCGCCGGCATCACCGCCCCGGTCATGATGCGCAGCGCTTGGCCGGGTGCGAGCGCGCCGTCGAACGGCCGTCCGGCGAGAGCGGTGCCGACCACCAGCAGGCGGGTCGGCGCCTGGGCGTCGAGATCGGCGCCGCGGACCGCATAGCCGTCCATCGCGGAGTTGTCGTGCGCCGGCACGTCGAGTGGAGAAATGATGTCGCGCGCCAGGATCCGATCCAGGCACAGGTGCAGGTCGACCTGCTCCGGGCTGTCGACCGGGGAGATGAAGCGCTCCATGATTGCCGTCGCGGTGACCACCGGCAGCGCCCTGGCGTCGAAGCCTTCGGCCGCGCGTTCCACCTCGGCGAGCGTCGGCAGGGCGGCGGAGGATGCCTGCCGGCTCTCGAGCGCGGCCAGCTCCTCGGGCGTGTTGATGTTGCTGAAGGCCGCTTCGTCGGGAAAGTCGACCTCGACCGTGTGCAGCGGCGCATACCAGTGGTCGATCTTGCGCCGGCCGGAGGCGAGGAACTCCTCCAGGCCCGGCAGCAGCGTGCGGCGTACCAGCGCGAAGACCGGATGCGGCTGCATGCCGGTGCGCGCCACCGCCAGGTCGGCGCCGTGCGCCTGTGCCGCCTGCAGCAGCTGCGCCACCAGGTCCTGCGGAAAGAAGGGCGAGTCGCACGGCACGGTCACCACCCATTCGGTGGTCGCCGCCTGCAGGCCCGCATGCAGGCCCGCGAGCGGGCCGGCATAGCCGGCGATGGCGTCGGCCACCACCGCGTGTCCATAGCGGCGGTACTCCGCCTGGTTGCGATTGGCGTTGATCAGGAGGCGGTCGACCTGCGGCGCGAGCCGGCGCAGCACATGCTCGACCATGGCCTCGCCCCGAAACCGGACCAGCCCCTTGTCGATGTCGCTGCGGCCGTCCTGCATCCGGCGCGCCAGCCCGCCGGCCAGGACCAGGCCGGTGATCTCGGCGCGATCCCGTGGCCCGCCTGTCATGGCTCATCCCCCCGGCCGTTGTCCGTGCCAGGCGGTCGCCGGGTCGCCGCGCCGGCGCCGGCTCCGACGAAGCGTTCGCGGCCGGTGAAGAGCAGGTAGTGCTTGCCCTGGCAGCGGCCGATCATGGTGATGCCGACCTGCTCGGCAATGCGATGCCCCATCTCGGTCAAGCCGGAGCGCGACAGCAGCACCGGTATGTCCATCTGGGCGCACTTGATGACCATCTCGGAGGTCAGCCGGCCGGTGGTGTAGAAGACCTTGTCACGGCCGGAGACGCCGCTGTTCCACATCCAGCCGGCGATCGCGTCGACCGCGTTGTGACGACCCACGTCCTCCACGAACTGCAGGATCCGCGCCCCGCCGCCGTCCTCCTGGACGCACAGCGCGCAACCGTGCACCGCGCCCGCCTGCTTGTAGATCGACTCGTGGCGGCGGACCAGGTCCATGATGGCGTATAGCGAAGCCTCGCTGAAGCGCATCTCCGGGTCCAGCCGGATGGCATCGACATCCGCCATCAGGTCGCCGAAGACGGTGCCCTGGCCGCAGCCGGTGGTCACCGTGCGATGGGCCAGCCGCTCGGCGATCGGATCGTCGCCCGGCTGGTCCCAAATGGTGATGCCGGTGTCGGCGAGGCGGCGGGTCGTCACCGCTACCGCCTCGACCTCCCAGTCGACCTGCACGCGCGCGATCGTGCCGATGTCGTCGATCAGGCGCTGGTTGCGCAGGTAGCCGAGCGTCAGGTATTCGGGCGCGCCCCCCAGCGTCATCAGGGTCACCAGTTCGCGCTTGTCGAGGTAGATGGTCAGCGGATGCTCGCCGGCCACCGGCGTCGGCACTTCTTCACCGCGCTCGTTGACGGCAGCCACGATGGTGGTCGCCGGTCGGCCTTGATCGGAGAGAAGCGGCCGGAGGCCCGCGTCGGCAGCCACCGCAGAGAGCACCGGACTCACCCGCCGATGTAGCTCATTTCGATCTTGCGGCGCGTCGCAGTCTGGCTGGTGCGGATCTCGGAGTAGCGATCGTCGCGACCCGTCCAGACGGCGGCGATGGCGGCGCTGATCTGGTCGTCGCTGTAGTTGCCGCGCAGCAGCGACCGGAAATCGTGGCCGTGGTCGGCGAACAGGCAGGTGTAGAGGCGGCCTTCGGTGGACAGGCGGGCGCGCGAGCAGTCGCTGCAGAACGGCTCGGTGACCGACGAGATGACGCCGACCTCGCCCGAACCATCGCGATAGCGCCAGCGATCCGCCACTTCGCCGACATAGTTCGGATCGACCTGCTCGAGTCCGAAGGCCTGGTCGATCCGGGCGATCACTTCGCGGCTCGGCACCACGTCGTCCATGCGCCAGCCGTTGGAGGCGCCGACGTCCATGAACTCGATGAAGCGCACGATGTGGCCGCTGCCCTTGAAGTGGCGCGCCATCGGCAGGATCTGGTCATCGTTGACGCCGCGCTTGACGACCATGTTGATCTTGAGCGGCCCGAACCCGGCGCGGTCGGCGGCCTCGATGCCGTCCAGCACCTCGGCAACCGGGAAGTCGACATCGTTCATCTGCTTGAAGACCGCATCGTCCAGGGCGTCCAGGCTGACCGTGACCCGGGTCAGGCCGGCATCACGCAGAGCCTTCGCCTTGCGGCGCAGGAGCGACGCGTTGGTGGTGAGGGTGAGGTCCAGCGGCGCGCCTGCGGCCGTGGCGAGGCCGGCCAGCTGCTCGATGAGCTTCTCGATATTCTTGCGCAGCAGCGGCTCGCCGCCGGTGAGCCGCAGCTTCTCGACTCCATGGCCGACGAACAGCCGCGTCAGGCGGGTGATCTCCTCGAAGGTCAGCAGGCTCGCGTGCGGCAGGAACGAGTAGTCCTTGTCGAACACCGACTTCGGCATGCAATACGTGCAACGGAAATTGCAGCGGTCCGTGACCGAGATGCGGAGGTCGTGAAGCCGCCGGCCGCGGCCATCGGCGAGCAGTCCGACCGGGGCCGTGGGCACTGTCGGAATAGCCGGCAGTTGCGCCCGATAGCGCAGGTCCGCGATTGGTATGATGCGTTCGCTCATATGCCTGAGGGTATACTCGTTTGCATGTTAGCAGGGGCGCTCGCTCACTCCTCGAGCGTCCGCATGGTGGCGAGGTGGTTGACATGACGGAGTCGGTTTGCTGGCGATGATGGATTCCTCCACCAGCATGCTGGTCCACGTCGAGTTGAGATTGCGTCTTGTTTATCAGTCGGTGGGTGACAAGCCCTCCGACAGCGACATTCCCGGTTGGCGGTTCATCGGCTTGCTGCCGGAAGACGTGACCGATCCGGATGCACCCGGACTGCCTCTTCCCGACCATCCGGAAGACCTTCGGCGGCGCGTCGTCACCGAGCCCATCGGGTTAACCCTCGATCGCGACGAAGCCGAGGGCTACTACCTGAACCTGACGTCGTCCCAGCCGTCGTTGTTCGCTCTGCTGCGGCTGGACGATGTCGCTGCCGCGACCGCCTCGAGGGCGCCGACCGAGGTGCCGCAGGCGGTGGCCGTCACCGCGAGCTACAACGAGAGCGCCCGCTGGATGGACGGCGGCATGGTGGTGGTCCGCACGCCGTTGCCGGAGCCGTTGCTTGCCTGGATCGCGGAGTTTGCGCAGCACCACTTCAAGGTGGAGGAGCGCAAGAAGAAGCGTGCCAAGATCCGGCCGTCCTTCCTGAGCCGCAAGGAGTTCGCCGACGTGGTCAGGGCGGAGCGAGAACAGGCGCCGCCGGATCCGAACGGCGCGAACGACGCGAACGACGGGAACGACGGGAACGACGGGAACGGCATGCAGGTCGGCACTGGACGGCAGGCGCCCGGTGGGGCGCGCTGAAGGCATGGCGAACGAAGGCTTCCTCAATCGCTGGTCGCGCCTCAAGCGCGACGCCCAGGCGCCGGTCGCGGCGCCGCAGGAGCAGTTGGCGCCGGAGAACCGGTTGGCGTCGGAGAAGCGGTTGGAACCGGCGGAGCGCTTGGCGCCGGCGCTGCCGCCAGCGCCGGAATCAGCCATCGCGGCCGACGACCAACAGGCAGTGGCTCCGCGGCCGGCGTCCTCGCCGGCGACCGCAGGGTCGGCGCCGGCGCGGGACGACGAGCCTGCGCAAGCCCTTCCGTCGCTCGACGAACTGAGCCTCGAGTCGGACTATTCGCCCTTCATGCGGGCCGACGTGGACCCGGCCAGGCGGATGTCGGCGCTGAAGAAGCTGTTCGCCGATCCGCATTTCAACCGGATGGATGGCCTGGACGTCTACATCGACGACTACACCAAGCCGGATCCGATTCCGAAGGCCATGCTGGCGCGACTCAACCAGTCCCGCCTCCTCGGGCTCTTCGAGGAGGAGAAGACGACGGCGGGGGACGTGGCCGCCGGGCAGGACAAGACCGCACAGCCCGGCGCCGGGGAAGTCGCGGCAGTGGAAGACCCGGCCGCAAAGGATCCGGCCGCCGCAGAGACGGCTGCCGAAGACCCTCGCGAGGCGCCGGCGGCGCGAACGGCGGCAGCGCCTGCCGGTGATGGCGCCGCGCGTCCGGGCGCCGCGCCGGCTGATGTATCCGAACCCGACCCGCCTCCGGCTTCGCAAGCAGATTCGCAACCGGATTCACCGCCGGAGAGCCGGCAGGCAACCTGATGAACGCTCGTGTCCTCACCTGCAATTGCAACGACACCGTCGAGCTCGATCCCGGCGGCCTGAAGCGCGCCCTCGCGGCGGCCGGCATCAAGGCCGACGTGGCCATGTCCGGCAGCCAGCTGTGTCGCCGGCAATTGGTCGAGGCCGCGCGTCACCTGGAGGGCGTGGACGATATCGTCGTCACCTGCACGCAGGAACGCACCTTGTTCGCCGAGGCCGGGTACAAGGCGGTTGCGCCGATCAAGTTCGTCAACATCCGGGAGCAGGCGGGCTGGGGCACGGAAGGCAAGGCGGCACAGCCCAAGATCGCTGCACTGGTGGCGATGGCGGTTCGCGACGTGCGCGAGCCGGTCGCCGCCGTTCCGTACAAGTCGGAGGGTCGGCTGCTGCTGGTCGGCGGTGCGGAGGCGCTCGCCTGGGCGGATCGGCTTGCGTCGCTGACAGCATCGCCGCTGGCCGTCTCGGTGCTGCTCGATTCCTCCATCCCGGCGGCCGAGCTTCCACCGCTCGGCGCCAGGCGCAGCTATCCCGTTTTCAGCGGCCTGCTGGCGGCTGCGGCCGGCTGGCTCGGCAACTTCGACATCGGCTGGCGGCAGTCGAACCCGATCGACCTGGATGCCTGCGTGCGTTGCGGCGCCTGCATCACGGCCTGCCCGGAAGGCGCCATCGGGCAGTCGCTGCAGATCGACCTGTACGCCTGCAGCGGCCACCGTCGGTGCGTCGCCGCCTGCGGCGAGGTGGCGGCCATCGATTTCGCGCGGCGCGACACGCTGCGGCGCGAGCGTTTCGACCTGGTGATCGACTTCCGCAGCGAGCCGGCTTTCTCGCAGCACCAGCTGCCGCAGGGATATTGGCATCCGGGTCGGGATCCGGCCCGGCAGGTCGAGGCTGCCTTTGCCGCGGCCGAGCTGGTGGGCGAGTTCGAGAAGCCCAAGTTCTTCGAGTATCGCCAGAACCTGTGCGCCCACAAGCGCAACGAGATCGTCGGCTGCACCCGCTGCATCGACGTCTGCTCGGCGCTCGCGATCGCCTCGCACGGCGACGGCGTGCAGGTCGAGCCCCATCTTTGCGTCGGCTGCGGTGCCTGCGCCACCGCCTGCCCGTCGGGTGCCATGACCTATGCCTATCCGGACGCCGCTTCGGTGGGCACGCGCGCACGGGGCGCGCTGTCGGCGTACCGCAGTGCCGGCGGTCGCCGGCCGGTGATCCTGCTGCATGCCGAGCAGGACGCCGGTGCGGTCCTGGCGGCGTTGGGCCGTGGCGCCGGTGCCAGCGTGCCCCGGACGCCGGTGATGCGCGGCTTGCCCGCGCGGGTCATCCCACTTGCGCTGCACCATGTCGCTTCCGCCGGCGTCGACCTCGGCCTGGCACTGCTGGCGTATGGTGCCGCGCAAGTCGTCTGGTGGTTCAGCGGCAACGAGGCGCCGCAATATCGTGAACTGCTGGCGCGGGAAATCGGCTGGGCGAAAGTGCTGGTCGCCGGACTCGGCTTGACCGGCGATCGCTTCCTGGCCCTGGACGCCGCAACACCGGAAGCGCTCGAAGAGGCGTTGGCGAAACTGCAGACGCCGCCGGAGGTGACCACCCCTGCAACCTTCGCGGTGTCGGAGGAGAAGCGGCGCACCATCGAGTTCGCCGTCGACCATCTGCTGGAGCAGTCGCGCGCAGCTGCACAAACGGCGCCCGCGGGCGGCTGGTTCAATATCGGCGCGGGCCGGCAGCCGGACGAGGCCGTGCCGGAGGTCGCCGCTATTGCGCTGCCGCAGGGCGCCCCGTTCGGCCGCCTCGAAATCGATCGCGACGCCTGCACGCTGTGCCTGGCCTGTGTCGGTGCCTGTCCGGAGAAGGCGCTGCTCGACATGGGCGAGGAGCCGGGGTTGCGCCTGATCGAGCGCAATTGCGTGCAGTGCGGACTGTGCCAGAAGACCTGCCCGGAAGATGCCATCCGGCTCGAGCCGCGCTACCTCACCGGCAAGGAGCGCGAGCAGAGTGTTACGCTCAATAGCGCAGTGCCGTTGGCTTGTATCCAATGTGGTAAGCTGTTCGGCACACAGCAGATGATCACTGCGATGAAGAAGAAGCTTGTCGGACATCGCATGTTCGGTGAGACTCGATTGAAAGCATTGGAGATGTGCGCGGATTGCAGGGTCACCGAGATGTTCTCCTCTTCCGGTGAGGTCTCCGTGATGGATCTCGGACGGGATGGCTCGTGAGGGGACAGACAGCAGACACGGTCGACCGATTGGAAGCGGAAGACCTGGCGCGGGCCAGGTGGTACGGCTTCTTCTCCCGCTGGTTCCTGGCACCGCCGGACCAGCAGGCGCTCGATGTGTTCCTCGAACCGGCCGACGGATTCGCCGCCGACCCCCCGGAGCCTGCAACCGCCGCGGCTTCCTCCATACCCCCGTCAGCTGAAGGCGGCGCGGCAGCTACCAGTACCTGGCTCGAATCCGCCTGGGCGGCGTTCGCTGCCGCCGTCCTGCGCGAGTCCCTGGATGACATCCGGGCCGCCTACGACGACACCTTCATCTCGGTCGGCGAAGCGCCGGTGAGCCTCCATGCCAGCGTCTACCTCACCGGCTTCGCCAACGAGCGGCCGCTGGCGGAGGTGCGCCAGTGGCTGGCCGGGCAGGGCATCCAGAGCAGCCGCGCCGGGCTGCTGACGGAGGACCATCTGGGCCTGCTGTGCGAGGCCATGGCCTGGCTGATCATCGGCAACGGCAACGACGACCGCAACGGCTCCGGCCATGACCTGCCCGATAACGCCGGCGCGCGGGCGGGCGGCAGCGACGACGCGCAGCGGCACCTTTTCCTGAACTACATTTCGACGGTGAGCGACGACTTCTGCCACCGCCTGAGCGAGACCCCCGGTGCCGGTATCTATCGCGAGCTGGGGCATCTGTTCGCGGCCTTCTGCGCGGTCGAGCGGCAGGCCTTCGAGATCGAGCGATAGCGGGCCGGGTGGGTTGCCTGATTGATGTCCGGCTCTCAGCCGGGTGTGCAGTACGAAATGACTTGATGCCAGCAATGGCGGAGGATGGGAGATGAAAGACGAAAAGGGCAGCGAGAGCGGCGGGACCCTGCAGCGCCAGGGCGACGCGGCCGCCGGCGGCACGGGTTCGAAGGCGCCGGCACGTCGCGGCTTCCTTGCCGGCGTCGGTGCGGCGGGCGTGGCCGGCGCGGCTGCGCTGGCCACGGT
>JAEZQX010000082.1 GCA_023441105.1 Pseudomonadota bacterium
CGGCGGATCCGCCGGCGTCCAGTCGCTGCGGCCGTTCGCGGTCAGCCTCGGCGACGGCTACTTCAATGCCCGCGATGCCCGCCTGCTGATGCAAGGCGCACTGCTCAACCTGCGCGACCTCGACTGGCAGGACCCGGTGCTGACGGTGCGCGGGGATGCCGCCGGCGTGCCGGCGGGCTGGTTGAGCCGTTTCCTCGTCGATGGCGGCTTGCTGTCCCGGGCGGTCGCTGCCGGCCCCGGCCCTGCCGGCAGCGATGCCGCAACGGATGCCAGGGCGGGTGCAACGGCGGATGAAACGGCGGGAGCAGCAGCGGGTGCAAGCGCCGCGGCGGCGGTTCGCCAGGACCTGCGGCTGGCGGCGGCCGTCGACTTCCGCGGCAGCCTCGCCGACGACAGCGCCGCCGACTGGCGCGGTGTCCTGCAGGTGCGGCGCGAAACCGGCGACCTGGCCGTCGTCCTACCCGGCGACGGCACGCCGGTCCAGGCGGGGCTGAAGACCCTCGAGGCGAGCCTGAGCATCGAATCGCAGGTGGTCAAGCTGGTCGCCAATGTCGACGGCGACCCCATCGGCCGGCTGAGCGCTGAAGCCCAGGCACCGCTCGGGAGCGGGAAGGGCCCGCTCTGGTCGCGGGCCGCCGTGGCGGACAGCCCGCTGTCGGGACGCATCCAATTGGCGACGAGATCGTTTCGGTGGCTCGCGCCACTCGCCGGCGGCGACTGGCGCGTCGACGGCGCGCTCAGCGCAAGCCTGCAGCTCGGCGGTACGGTCGCGCAGCCCCGGGCCGAAGGCTTCGTTTCCGGCAACGACCTCAGCGCCCGCGATCCGGCCCTGGGCCTGCACTTCACCAATGGCGTGTTCGCCGCCGAGCTCGCCGGCGGGCGGGTCGACGTCAGGCTGCTGCGCTTTGCCAGCGGCGACGGCAGTGTCGCCATCAGCGGGGTCGCCAAGGAGCCGGGCGACCGCGCCAGCGCGGCGCGGATCATCGTCGACCGGTTGGCGCTGCCGCTCGGCCCGGGTGAGCGGGTGGTGCTCACCGGCAGCACCACCGCGACCCTGCAGGACGATTCGCTGCACATCGCCGGCCGGCTGGTTGCCGACGAGGGCGACTTCAATCTCGATCGCGCGGCAGCGCGCGACGAGCCCGCGCCTGCCCACCCCCGGGGCGGCGCGCTCGACGGGCTGGCCGTCAGCGCCGATGTCGAAGTCGACCTCGGCCGGTTGTTCCGGATCTCCGGCGGCGGCATCGTGGCCGGGCTCGGCGGCGCGATCCGCGTCCACGGCGGCCTGGCGCACGATCTGCGCGCCAGCGGCACCGTCGAGCTGTTGCACGGCGACTTGGACGCCGCGGGGCACAGGCTGCGGATCAAGCACGGTCGCCTGGTGTTCGATGGTCCCCTCGACAATCCGACCGTGGATGTCGTGGCGATCCGCGAGCACCTGAAGGTCGAACCAGGCATCGCGGTCCGTGGTCCGGCGCGGGCGCCGGTCGTCGGGCTGGTGAGCGAACCGGAGGTCGATGAAGCCGAGAAGCTGGCGTGGCTGATGCATGGCCGCGGTGTGGCGGGTGAGCGGCGCGCCGACGACCTGGCGACAATGCAGGCGGCCGTGGCCGGAGCGCAGGCCGGCATCGCCGCGGCCGTCGACCGCCTTTCCGCGCGGCTCGCCGGCCTCTACGAGCGGAGCCTGGAGGCCATCGCTACCGTCCTGGGGCTGCAGCAGGAGATTGCCGTCGGCTTGCTGCCGACCGCGCAGGCCCTCGAGCCGGCGGCCAGTCGGCAGGCTTTGCTCACCGCCGAGTGACGCCCCGCCGGGACGCGTTCCCTCGCTTCAATCCGGTTTCTTCTTCGGCGCATCGGTCACCGCGTGGCCGCCGAAACCCTTGCGCATCAGCGCCAGCAGCTTGTTGCCGGTGTCCGCCTTGCCCTGCGAATCGAAGCGGCTCATCATCGCCATGGCGATCACCGGTATCGGCGTGCCCTGGCGCATCGACTCGTCCACGGTCCAGCGGCCCTCGCCGGAATCGGCGACCACCGGCGCGACCTTGCCCAGCGCCTGCGGATCCTGCAGCGCCTGGGCCGTGAGGTCCAGCAGCCATGACCGGACCACCGAACCGTGGCGCCACAGCTCGCCGATATCGGCCAGCGGCAGCTCGAGCTCCGGCTTGCCGGCGAGCAGCGCGAAGCCCTCGGCGATCGCCTGCATCATGCCGTACTCGATGCCGTTGTGGATCATCTTCACGAAGTGGCCGGCGCCGATCGGACCGCAGTGCAGCCAGCCGTCGGTCTCGGACACCGCGAGCCGGCGCATGACCGGCGCGACCGCGGCCGCCGCGGCAGGGCCGGCGCCATACATCAGGCAGTAGCCGTTCTGCAGGCCCCAGACGCCGCCCGAGACACCGCAATCGACAAACTCGAAACCGTGCGCCTGCAGCTCGCGTCCGAGCGCCTGCGAGTCGAGGTAGTTGGCATTGCCGCCGTCGATGACGACATCGCCGCGCGCCAGCAGCGGCAGCAACTGCGCAATCGTCTGGCGCGTGGCTGCACCGGCGGGCAGCATCAGCCAGACCATGCGCGGCGAGGGCAGGGCGGACACGGCGGCCGCCAGGTCGTCATGCAGGGCGATCGGATATTGCGATGAGCTTTCGGCAACCGCCGCCCGGGCCTCGGCCGAGCGATCGAAGCCATGCACCCTTGCGCCCTGGCCGGCCAGCCGCCGGGCCATGTTCGCACCCATGCGGCCGAGCCCGACCATCAGCAGGGTCGGCGCCGGCGCGTCGGAGGCGGATGTCGCGACCGACGTGGCGGTCGATCCGGAAGGCGGGGTCTTGCTGATCATCGATGCGGTCCTCCGACGGTGCAGGCGGTGCGGCTCACCCCGCCCCGCGAAGCCGTTCGATGATAGCCGAGGCCTGGGCAGGCAGATCCGCAGCGAGACAGTCGAGCTGCCGATGAACTGGCAGCGCGCGCAGCCAGGTCAGCTGGCGCTTGGCCAGTTGGCGGGTGGCGGCGATGCCGCGCTCGCGCAGCGCCGGGGCATCGATCTCGCCGGCCAGGTGTTGCCAGGCCTGCCGATAGCCCACCGAACGCAGCGCCGGCAGGTCGGCATGCAGCGCCGGCCGTGACATCAGGCTCCGGACCTCGTCGAGCAGCCCGGCCGCCAGCATCTGCTCGAAGCGTTGCGCGATCCGGAGGTGCAGCACGGCCCGGTCCGACGGCTCGAGCGAGATGATCGGCATGGCGTCGGCGCCGGCGCCGTCGGGCGGCATCGCAGTCCGGTGGGCATCGGGCCGGTCGTCCCGACCTCCCGCCCGGCGGGAATGCAGCGCCGACAGGGGCAGGCCGGTGATCTCGATCACCTCCAGCGCGCGCTGGATGCGCTGCGGATCGCCCGGGTCGATGCGCTGTCCGCTCGCCGGATCGAGCGCAGCGAGGCGCCGGTGCAACTCGCCCCAGCCGACCGCCGCGGCCTCGGCTTCGAGGCGTCGGCGGATCGCCGGATCGGCCGGGGGCAGGTCGTCGAGCGGCGCGAGCAGCGCCTTGGCGTAGAGCATCGTCCCGCCCACCAGCAGCGGCAGGCGTCCGCGCGAGCGGATCGCCTCGATGAGCGGCAGCGCGTCGGCCACGAACGCGGCGGCGCTGTAGGGATCCTCCGGCTCGCGGATGTCGATCAGGTGGTGGGGTACCTGCCGGCGCTCGTCGCTGGTCGGCTTGGCGGTGCCGATGTCGAGGCCGCGATAGACCTGCGCCGAATCGACGCTCACGATCTCCACCGGCAGACGCGCCGCCAGCGCCATGGCCAGCGAGCTCTTGCCCGAGGCCGTCGGGCCCAGGATCAGCAGTGCGCGCATCGGCGGTGAATCGTCGCTGCCGTCAGCGTCCGCGCAGGAACCAGCGGTCGATCTCCGCGAGCGGCAGGCTGAACCAGGTGGGCCGGCCGTGGTTGCAGAAGTCGGCGTCCGGCGTGCTTTCCATCTCGCGCAGCAAGGCATTCATCTCCGGCAGCGTCAGCACCCGGTTGGCGCGAACCGCGGCATGGCAGGCCATGGTGGCGAGGAGCCGCTCGCGGCGGCCGGCGATCGCATCCTCGCGCGCCGGGGCCTGCCAGGCGTCGAGGACGTCGCGCGCCAGCGCGGTGGGATCGCCGCGCGAGAGCAGCGCCGGCACGCTGCGCACCGCGAGCGTGGTCGGCGACATGACGTCGATCTCGATGCCCAGCGCGGCGATGGCGTCGCTTTCGTCTTCCACCACCGCCACGTCGAGCTCGGATGCCTTGAACACGGCCGGAATCAGCAGCGGCTGCTGCGCGACGCCGCGCTCCGCCATCTGCCGGCGCAGCCGCTCGAGCACGATCCGTTCATGCGCCGCATGCATGTCGACGATGATCATCCCATCGGCGGTCTGCGACAGCAGGTAGATGCCGTGCAACTGTGCGATGGCATAGCCCAGGCGCGGGATGGTGGCTGCCGCGGCTGCATGTGGCGGGCCCGCGGGCGACGCCGCGGCTGAGGCTGCGATGGCCGTCGCAGCGGACGGGTCGGGGC
>JAEZQX010000175.1 GCA_023441105.1 Pseudomonadota bacterium
GGGGGCGAGGGGGTCCACCCCGCGGCGACGGCAGCTACCAGCCCTGCGCCGCAAGGGTCAGCTCCGGCTGCTGCGCAGGCGCGCAGCATCAACGGCTCGGCTCACCAGGCGCTCGGCAGCTTGCGCAGGATCACCAGACGGTGCTTGTCGTCCACGGCCATGTAGCCGCCCCCGGTGAGGCCCTTCATGATCCGGGTCACCATCTCGCGCGAGGATCCGACACGATCGGCGATGTCCTGATGGGTGAGCTTGTGCGGCACGACGCGCACATCACCCTGGGCTTCGGCAGCTTCGTTCAGGAACTGCGCTATTCGACCATATACATCCTGCAGCGCCAGGCTCTTCGCCTGACCGGTGAGTCGGCGCACCATGTGCATCAGCTTGCCGATGAGATGCCAGGCGAACTCGGGATTGTCGGCCACGAATTGCCTGAGCTCCGCCGACGGCACGATGCAGCAGCGCGTCGGCTCCAGCGCCTGGACCGATACCGACCGCTTTTCGCCGCTCAGCGACAACTCACCCAGGTACTCGCCGGGTCCGAGTTCGGCCAGGACGAACTCGCGTCCCTCGGCTGACGTTGCATAGATCTTCACCCGGCCGCCAAGCACGATATAGAGCGAGTCGGTATCGTCGCCCTCGTTGATGAGGATTGCATGGGCCGGAAACGACCGATTGTTCCCGTGCCCCGCGAGCCTGGCGAGCAAGTCGGCAGGAAGCCGGTCAGCCGCGTCGATGGGCGACGCCTCGGTACGGGAGCTGGACATTGGACTCTTCCGTTGCGCGACACCGTGGAACCGTCGGCGCCTGCGGCGGCTTCAGGGTGCGGTCGGTGACGGAGCGGTCAATGCCCGCCCGGCTGCGCGCGCTCGCAGGTAGGCGTAGATCGCGTCGAGCTCGGCGACAACCAGCGGCTGCCCCTTGTAGCCGGGCATCCCGCGGCCGCTGTCGCCTTCCAGGACCCACCGATCGAAACGCTGGCGGGATCCGTCGCGGACGGCGGCGAGGAGCGAGGGCGCGGCCCAGCCATCGTAGTCCCGGCCGTGGCAGCGTGCGCAGTCCATCGCCCGCAACACCGCCTGTCCGCGCAGCTCCGTGGCCAGCGGTTGCACGCCGGCAGGGTCCGCCGCAATGACGGCGCCCGGCAGCAGCGCCAGGATGGCTATCCGCAGCCAGGGCGAGGGGCGGCGCGCAGGCATGGCGCTGGCCTGGCCCGACGCCACGCGGTTCACCTGCGGGTCTCGCCGGGCGTCGCGGCCACGGCCTGGATGGCCGAGCCACCGGCGGCATCGGACGGTTCGGCCTTGGCGACCGGCGGTGCCTGCACGGCCCGCCCGCCGGCGATGGATTCCTCGGGTTTCTGCGGTGCACTGGCGGGGGCCTCGGCGCTCAGGAAGAACCAAGCCGGATGCGGGTAGAACTTGGACTCGTAGTCGTAGCCGGCGCTGGCCTGCAGGCGCTGCACGACGACGGCCGGGTGATCGCCGAGCTTTTCGGCCAGGACGATGCCTGGCATGAGGACGATCAGCACTGCGGTGAGTGAGGCGGCTTTCATGGCTGGCTCCTGTCTGGATGGAAGGTGCATCCATCCTAGGAGTCGCCGCCACCGCGCACGAGTGACGATGGCGCTCGCGGAAAGCGACATATTCACACCTGCGCGTCCTGCGCCCACCGCCACGCTGCGGGAAGTCGTCAGGCGGCATCGCCATCCGGCGCGGCCGTAGCGCCGGCGTTCCGTCCATGAGCACGCCCTTCCCGCCGCGCATTCCGCAGGAACTCACCGATCTCCGGCGACATCGTGGCAAACCGCACCATGAACACCGAACTGCTGTCCGGCGCGGCACCGATCACCTTGCCATACAGCGCCCCCGGGACCGGAGGACCGCTGCCGTGGCCGAACTGCAGCGCCAGGTTGCCCAGCGTGGGAACGGATCGATGCAGCTTCACCTCCGCCATCTTCGATGACAGCGCGACGAGGCTGCCGTCGAACGACTCGTCGGCCACCTGGTCGTCATCGACCACGGCGTACTTGAAGTCGATCGCCGCGGGAAGGGGCACCATCGGCTCCGCCATCTCGGGCAAGAACAGCTTGTGGCGGCCGCTGATGCCAAGCACCTCGTGCAGCGTCAGCGGCTGGTCGATCCCCTTGGCCTTGATCTCCAGGCGCTTGCCGACCCGCACGATGCCACCGACCTCCTTGCGGGTGGTCTCCGAGACCAGTATCTGGCCCCCGGTGGTGAAGGACTGGATGCGCGCGACGGCGTTGACGTGGCGGCCCACGACGCCGTACTTCATCCGTTCCGGGGAACCGATGTTCCCCACCACGACCTGGCCGGTGTGGATCCCGATCCCCATTTCGACCTCGGGCAGCTCCTCCTCGCGCACATAGGCGTTGACCGACTTCATCGCCAGTTGCATCGCCACGGCGCAGGCCACGGCACGCTGCGCATCGTCATCCGCCCAGGTCGGCGCACCGAACAGGACGAAGATCGCATCGCCGATGAACTCGTCGATGGTTCCCTCGTACTCCCGGATGACCTTGACCATCGTGGACAGATACCGGTTGAGGATGGCCACCACCCGCTGCGGCGCCAGCCGCTCCGACAGCGAGGTGAAGCCGCGCAGGTCGGACATGAGCATCGTGACCTTGCGCTTCTCGCCGCCCATCCGCAGGCCGGCTGGCGACTCGAGCAGCGTCGTCACGATGTCGTCGGTCAGGTAGCGGCCGAAGGTCTCCCGGATGAAGCGATTGCGCACCTCCACCTGCTCGGCCATGCGGTGCAGTTCATCCTCGACGTGCTTGCGCTCCGAGATGTCGGCCCACGAACCAACCAGCTCGATCGGCTTGCCGTCCGGCGCGCGGCGTACCGTGAACGTGTCCTGGATCCACAGGTAGTGTCCACGACGATGGCGGAAGCGGTATTCCAGGCAGCCACCGCCCTTCTCGATCATCGGGCTCATCTGCGCGAACACCTGGGGCGCATCCTCGGCGTGCAGTCGCATCGACCAGAAGCGCGGATCCTCGCGCATCTCCCAAGGGGCGTAACCCATTGTCGACAGGAGATTCTCACTGACGTAGGTGCAGGCGTAGTCGTCCGATGCCTTGGTCGCGTAGATCACCGCCGGACTGGCCGCCACCAGCTTCTCGAGGTCGTTCATCAGCGACATGCGTTCGCCCAGTGCCTGCTCGACCTGCTTGCGGTCGGAGATGTCGGCCCAGGATCCGACGATCTCGATCGCCCGCCCGGCTTCGTCGTGCAACACCTTGAAGGTGTCCTGGATCCAGGCGTAGTGACCGTCGCGGTGGCGGAATCGATATTCGACCGCGCCGCCTCCCTTCTCGATGAGCGCCGGCATCTCCGCCAGCGCGCGATGGGCATCGCCCGGATGCAGCCGCTTGGTCCAGAACTCGGTGTCCTCCAGCATCTCCCAGGTCGAGAACCCCATGATCGACTCGACGTTCTCGCTGATGAAGGTGCAGCGGAAGTTCTTCGAGGGCTGGTTGGTGTAGATGATGCCGGGAGTGACGGTCAGGAGGTACTGCAGGCGGCCACGCGCCTCGTTCAACTGCGCCGTGCGCTCGTCGACCCGTCGCTCCAGTTCTTCGTGCGCCTTCTGCAGCGCCTCCTCGTCCCGCTTGCGGCCGCGCATGTCGGTGTTGAAGCCGACCGTGCCGACCTCCTGTCCGTCCTCGTCGTAGAGGACGGATGCCGAGATCAACACCGGGATGCTGGTGCCGTCCTTGGCCCACAGCACCGTGTCGAGCCCCGAGACCGTGCCGCCGCGCTTGCGCATCTCGCGGCCGATCTCGTTCATGCCGGCGTCGCCGCCGTAGAGCAGGCTGGCATTGCTGCCGAGAACCTCGTCGGCGCGATACCCGAACATCGCCTCCGCGCCTTCGCTGAAGAGAACGATGAGACCTTCCCGGTCGGTGGCGATGATCGCGTCAGGCGAGCTTTCGATCAGCCGGGTCAGGTAGCGCTTGGTCTTCTGGAGCTCTGCATTGACGGCGAGGGCTTCCTGCTCCGCCCGCTTGCGCTCGGTGATGTCGGCCCAGGCGCCGACCAGTTCGCGCGGCTGGCCGGAGCCGTCGCAGATCACCTTGAAGGCATCCTGGATCCAGATGTAGTGCCCATCGCGGTGCTGGAAGCGGTACTCCAGCACGCCGCCGCCACGCCCGATGAGCGGCCCCATCTCCTCCAGGACCCGCGCCGCGTCGTCCGGATGCAGCAGCGCCGGCCAGAACTTGAGGTCGGTGGTCATTTCCCGCGGCGTGTACCCCATGATCGCCCGCAGGTTTTCGCTGACGTAGGTGCAGCGGTAGTCGCCGGCAGCCTCGGTCGTGTAGATGATCGCGGGGTTCACCGCCAGCAGGTACTCGAGGCGCTGGAGACCGTTGCCGCCGCCGTGGATCGCGACCGGGGTGGCGTCCACGACGCCCAGGGAGTCCACGGCTTGCGATGGCCGACTGCGCCGGGGCGGTCTGGTCAGTTGGGGGGCGGGCTGGCCCTTGCTATCCGACTGCCGCTCCATGTCGTCCTCCTCGGAGCACCCAGGACCGCAACGGGAAACGCCAGGAAATTATAGGCCCGGCACGACCCGTCGAGGTCCGCCACGCGCAGGGTTCAGCCCCTCGCGAGTCCGTTCAACTGCCCAGGCGGCGCAGCCGCCGCGGGCCGAGCATCTCCTCGTTGAGGCCGAACGCGGCTATGCGAGCCGGCACCGGCTCCTGCCGCGCCAGCGCGGCGCAGGCCTCGCCCATCGCGGCCGACGTCTGGATGCCGTAGCCGCCCTGCGCAGCCACCCAGAGGAAACCGGGCGCATCGGCATCGAAGCCACCGACCAGGTCGCCGTCGGCGACGAAGGAGCGCAGACCGGCCCAGGTCCGCGCCGGCCTGCGGATGGTGAGCGTGGTCATCGCCTCGATCCGGTCGATCGCCAGCGCGATGTCGAGCTCCTCGGGCTGCACATCCTGTGGCGCGACCGGATCGGCGTTGGCCGGCGAGCCGAGCATCATGCCGGCATCCGGCTTGATGTACCAGTCCTCGGCGACGCCGATCGTCATCGGCCAGCCGGAGGCATCGATGCCTGCGGGAAGCGGGAAGACGAATGCCGAGCGGCGCCGCGGCTGGATGCCCAGCGGGCGCACGCCGGCCAGCTTCGCAAGCTCGTCGACCCAGGCACCGGCGGCATTGCAGACCACCGGTGCGAAATATTCCTCGCCGGCGGCGGATACCCGCCAGCGGCCGCCGCTCCGTTCGAGCGCGGTCACCTCAGCATTGCACACCAGCGTGCCGCCGGCGCGGCGCATGCCGCGAAGGTAGCCCTGGTGGATGGCATGCACATCCATGTCGACCGCATCCGGTTCGAGGATGCCGCCGACGAGCCGCTCCGGCCGCAACACCGGCACCTGCCGACAGGTCTCGTCGCGGTCGAGGCGGCGCCCGCGCGGCGAGATCGCGGACAGCACCTGCCAGTGTCCATCGAGCAGCGCTTCCTGCCCCGGCATGGCAACCATCAGGGCACCGCGAGCGCCCAGCACCGGATGCTCGCTGAAGCCTGGTGGCGGCGCCTCGAGAAAGGCGCGGCTCGCCATCGTCAGCGCCCTCACCTGCGGCGTCCCGTAGCTCTCCATGAACAGCGCCGCGGACCGGCCGGTCGAGTGGTAGCCGGGCTGCGATTCCCGCTCGAGCACCACGACCCGGCCATGCGGGGCAAGCCAGTAAGCCAGCGATGCACCGGCGATGCCGCCGCCGATGACGATGAAGTCGACGCTGACGCTCACGGTCGCAGCGGCCGGAACAGGCTGGAAGCCATCGAGCGATTCAGCTCAGCGCCACCTCGAAGCCGCGCCGGGTCCGAGGCCGCGCCATCATCGCTTCGTACCAGCGCTTGACGTTCGGGAATTCCGCCAGGTCCACCTTGTGGCGCTCGTGGCGCCAGACCCAGCCGATGATCGCGAAATCGGCCACCGACAGCTCGTCGGCGAAGAATTCGCGCTCCTCGAGCCGGCGGTTCATCACCCCGTAGAGCCTGCGCGTCTCCTTGGAATAGCGTGCCAGTCCGTAGCGACGGTCGTGCTCGTTCTCGAGCCCGATGAAGTGATGCACCTGGCCCGGCATCGGACCAAATCCCCCCATCTGGAACATCAGCCATTCCAGCACCGGCACCTTGGCGCGCAAGTCCTTCGGCAGGAACCGACCGGTCTTTTCGGCCAGATAGAGGAGGATCGCGCCCGACTCGAAGACGCTGATCGGCTCGCTGCCCGGGCCATCGCGATCCACGATGGCCGGAATCTTGTTGTTGGGGCTCAGGTTGAGGAACGACGGCTCGAACTGCTGGTCCTTGGTGATGTTGACCACGTGGACCTGGTAGAACAACTCCATTTCCTCGAGGGCAACGCTGATCTTGCGGCCGTTGGGGGTGTTGAAGGTATAGAAATCGATGGTCATTCTGGCAACAGGCTCCTCTGATGCGGCGCGACGGCGACAATTCCTTGCGCGGCAAGGCGCTATTCTGCGCCAGCCACGGCGCGGCATTGTCCAATGCCGACACCCCTCACCGCAACCGCCGCCGGCGCCGGAGACCATGAACGCCGCAATCATCGCAGCCACCGCTGCCACCCTGCTGCTCGCCGGCTGCGGCTCCAGCAGCAAGGAGGACCCGCCGCCCGAGCCTTTGCGCAGCAACCCGCATTCGCTGCAGGCGACGCAGGCCGAGGCCGCCGCCCTCGCCGCCAAGGCCGCGGAAAGCGCATTGACCGGACTGCGGGTGTCCCGCGACCTCGACTCGCTGGAAGAGATCGGCCGGCTGACTCGCGTGATGGCACCGCTGATCGTGGCCGCCGACGAAGCAGGTGGCAGCGGCGACATCGACTGCGGCCGCAACCCGCTGCGCCTTGCGCCGCTGCTGTGCAGCGGCTCGATGCGGATGCGCACCAACCAACGCGATCTCGGCGAGACCATCCCGGCCGGAACCTTCTTCGAACTGCGCTTCGACCGGTTCCAGTTGCTGACGCCGGACTTCGAGCGACTGAGGATCACCGGCGACGTCACCATCACCTACCTGACGGATTTCGACACCCGCAGGGAGCGTGGTTCGCTGGCGTATCGTTCGGACGGACTCGCCAGCAATACCGACGGCAGCATCCTCGATGCGAGCGAAGGCACGATGACCGTCAACTATTCCGACACCGGCACGGTCGTCGAAACCGCGCGCGAACGGTTCGTCGGCCTGGCCGCCGTGTCCAGCAGCGACCGCGACGGCACCCTGGCCGGCGGCGCGATCCAGACCAACTTCGGCTCCGGCTTCGTCGAGATACGCTATGCCGGCTGGGTGGTCAGCGCCGGCATCGCGCAGCCGCCGTCGCAGGCGGCAGTGACCGGCGCCGCCGGCACCGCCGCGACCGTCGGCGTTACCGC
>JAEZQX010000189.1 GCA_023441105.1 Pseudomonadota bacterium
AACCCCCCCCCAGGGCCCCCTTCGGCCGCCTACCCCCCCTTGCTGGGCAAGGGGGGGCGCCGCCTGAGGCCGGGCAAAGCCCGATCCTCGGCGGCTGCTGGGTGTGGGGCGATCAGACTTGCGGCGATCGAGGCTGGGGTCGGCAGAGTGTCACCCGATGCCAGTGAAGAGGGAGCGGCTTGAGCGCCAAGGACAAGACCAACGCGCCGCGCGATGGCGTGGTGCTGGAGGTGCGCAACCTGTCGGTGGCGTTGCCGGAGGATGCGGACCGCAGCCATGCGCTGAAGGACTTCTCCATCACCGTCGCGCGCGGCGAGATCGTCTGCCTGGTGGGGGAGTCGGGTTCGGGCAAGTCGGTGTCGGCATTCTCGACGATGGGGCTGCTGCCGAAGGCGCTGCCGATCACCGGCGGCTCGATCAAGCTCGGTGGCGAGGAGCTGGTGGGCATCCCGACACGGCGGCTGCGCGATCTGCGTGGCAACCAGATGGGCATGATCTTCCAGGAGCCGATGACCGCACTCAATCCGGTGATGCGCTGTGGCGACCAGATCGACGAGGTGCTGCGCGAACACACCGATCTCGGTGCCGAGCAGCGCCGGCGCCGGATCCGCGCGATGATCGAGCAGGTGCACCTGCCGGAGCCGGATCGCATCATCGCCTCGTTCCCGCACCAGCTCTCGGGCGGCCAGCGCCAACGGATCATGATCGCCATGGCGCTGATCCTCGAGCCGGCACTGCTGATCGCCGACGAACCGACCACGGCGCTCGACGTCACCACCCAGGCGCAGATCCTGCGCCTGATCCGCGAGTTGCAGCGCGACCGCGGCACCGGCGTCCTGTTCATCACCCACGACTTCGGCGTCGTCGCCGAGATCGCCGACCGGGTCGCGGTGCTGCGCTATGGCGAACTCGTCGAAGTCGGCCCCACCGCCGAGATCCTGCGCGCGCCGAAGCATCCGTACACCCGCATGCTGATCGACTCGGTGCCGTCGCATACGCCGCCGGCGGTGTCGGAGCAGACGCAGCGCGAGCTGCAGCAGGCGCCGGTGGTGCTCGACGTGCGCCAGCTCGGCAAGACCTACACCACCTCGTCGCTGTTCTCCGGCGGCCGCGCGGTGAAAGCCGCAGAGGACGTGTCGATCACCATCCGCAAGGGCGAGACGCTGGGCATCGTCGGCGAATCCGGCTCGGGCAAGTCGACCGTCGCGCGCTGCGTCGCGCGCCTGATCGATCCGACCGGCGGCCACATCATGCTCGGCAGCGACGACATCGCCCGCATGCCGCCCGGCCGCCTGCGCGAACTGCGCCGCAAGGTGCAGATCGTCTTCCAGGATCCCTACCGGTCGCTGAATCCGCGCCGCACCGTGGGCCTGTCGATCATCGAAGGGCCGATGAACTACGGCGTTTCACGCGAAGCCGCCTTGAAGCATGCCCGCGACCTGATGAAGCTGGTGCGCCTCGACCCGGATTCGCTCGAGCGCTATCCGCACCAATTCTCCGGCGGCCAGCGGCAGCGCATCTGCCTGGCGCGGGCGTTGGCCATGGATCCGGAGCTGCTGATCGCCGACGAGGCGGTCTCGGCCCTCGACGTCTCGGTACAGGCGCAGGTGATGCGGCTGCTGGAGGAGATCCAGGCGCGGCTCAACCTCGCCATCCTGTTCATCACGCACGACCTGCGGGTCGCGGCGCAGATCTGCGATTCGGTGGCGGTGATGCAGAAAGGGCGAATCGTCGAGTACGGATCCGCCGGCACGCTGTTCGGCAATCCGTCGCATCCTTACACGCGCGAGCTCTTCGCTGCGGCGCCGGGTCGCGAAGCGCTCGCCGCGTTGCGACCCACCCCCGCAACCGCGCCGGCCGGCTGATCTCCCGCCGGCCTCATCCATCGGATCTCGACGCTCGGGCGCCGGGCGGCGCGGCGGCTCAGAGGAAGCGCTCCGCCTGCGCGAGCAGGTCTTTCTTCGGCGCGAGCTCGTCGCGCGGGATCCGCACCAGGGCGATGATGGCGCGCAACCCTTCCCCGATGTGGAGCTCGGTGAGCTCCAGGTCGTTGGCCGGCTCGTTGGCGGGCTCGTCGCCCGTCGCTGCATCGAGCTTGAAGCCCATCATGTCGAGGCGCATCAGGACACGTTTCGCGCCCAGGAGCTGCCCGGAGTCCTTGAGCACTGCGTTGATGTGGTCGATGTAGCCGTCGAGCATGGACAGGCTGCCCTTGGCTTCGAGATAGTTTTCCGTCGCATTCTTGAGCGCATGGTCGATGTCGGCCATCTGCTGATCGATGCCGACCGGCGCGACCATCAGCCCCTGCAGACCGGTGCGCGTGCCCTGGAGCAAGCGCCGCTTCATCATGAGATGCGCTTGCTGGTGGGCCAGCTCCTTCGCTCGCTGTTCGACGGCCACGATGCGCGCCAGCACCAGCTGCCCCAGGCGCTCGATGATGCCGCGCCCGACATCGAGCCGGGTCAGCGCCTCGTCGGCGGCCGGCGCGATCAACCGATGATCCGAGAAGCTCACTGTCGTCCGGGCGACCTCCTGGCGCAGCAAGCCGTTCTCCAGGCGCGGCGCCAGCACCCGGCGCTCGGTGCACTTCATGCCGAGCAGCGCATGAGCTTCGTTGCAGCCGGGGTGCTCCTCGAAGAAGCGGCGCACCTCGTCGCTGCGCGAGATGCATTCGGTGACTTCGGCTGCATTGCTGAAGAATGAGCGGACATAGGGATCCACGCCCCATGCGGCACGCGACAGGACGATGGGGGGAAGTGGCAGGCGACCCAGGTCACGCAGGTGCGCAATCGTGCTGCGCGCACCATCGGCAAGCTTGGCGCGATAGCCCGACTGCAACTTCACGCGCGGCTCGACCGCTTCGACGATCACGTCGATCATCTCGTCGATCAGCTTCTGGTCGGTGGCGCTTGCCTGGTCGGAGGGGCCGCCAAACAATGCGCGAACGACGCTGTCCAGCAATGACATGATCTTCTCCGCTTCTGCCGCCGATACGAACTGCCGTCACGCAACCCTTACCTCATTGGAAAGAGGGCTCCCGGTGGCGAACTCGGACACGCTGCGCAGCGTCGTCTCGCTGATGGTCGTGATCGCTTCACGGGTCAGGAAGGCCTGGTGACCGGTCACGATCACGTTCGGGAAGGCGAGCAGGCGCTGCAGCACGTCGTCGGTCACGATCGTGCCGGACAGATCGCGGAAGAACAACGCCGCTTCCTGCTCATAGACATCCAGCGCCAGGCCGCCCAGCTGCCCGCTCTTGAGCGCCTCGATAGCAGCCTCCGTATCCACCAGGCCACCGCGACTGGTGTTGACCAGCAGGGCGCCGCGCTTCACCCTCGCCAACGACGCGGCATCGACGATATGGTAGGTCTCCGGTGTCAGTGGACAGTGAAGCGAGATGATGTCCGCGTTGGCGCCGATTTCGCCACGTTCGGCATAGCGCGCGCCCAGCGCCTCGAACTCGGCCGACGGAAACTTGTCATAGCCTATGACCTCGCAACCGAAGCCCAGCATGATGCGGGCAAACACGCGACCGATCTTGCCGGTGCCCACCACGGCCGCAGTCTTTCCGTGCAGGTCGAAGCCCATCAAGCCGTCGAGCGAGAAGTTGGAGTCCCGCGTGCGGTTGTAGGCTCGGTGGGTCTTGCGATTGATGGCCAGGAGCAGCGCGACCGCATGCTCGGCAACCGAGTACGGCGAGTAGTCGACCACGCGGACGACCTTGACGCCCAGGCGCGCTGCAGCCTCCAGGTCGACGTTGTTGAAGCCGGTGCACCGGAGAGCCACCAATGTCGTCCCGCCGGCCCGAAGCGCCTCGAGGACGTCTGCGTTGGCGACATCATTGACGAAGATGCACACGGCGGCATGGCCCGCGGCGAGAGCGACCGACTCCGGACCGAGCGCCGCCTCGAAGTACACCAGCTCGTGGCCCTCGGCGGCATTCGCCGCATCGAGAAACTGTCGGTCGTAGGGCTTGGTGCTGAACACGGCAATCTTCATACAGCTCTCACAGTTGGCATTGCGACCGGCGCGCGGCGATGTCCCCGTCAAGTCAGCATGGTCGCCGCAATCTGCACGAACAGGATCTTCCCGATCGTCATGGACGGAAAGATCATGGCGTAGCCGATGTCGGGTCGATCCGTCGGCGCAGTGCGGCTGGCGAAGGCAAGGATGGCCGGATTGCCGGTCGCACCGGACATCACCCCGATCGAGGTATCGAAGGGCATCCGGAAGACCCACATGCACAGCACCGTCGTGACCAGCACCAGCACAACGGTGATCACGATGGCGTAGATGAGGAAAGTGAGCCCCGTAGCTCCCACGGTGGCAAAGAACTTCGGTCCGGAAGCAATGCCGACCTGGGCCAGAAAGAGGGTGAGGCCGAGATTCCTGAGCACCAGGTTGGCGGAGAACGGCATCGTCCAGACGAACGGTCCCGAACGGCGCAGCTTGCCGAGGTACAGGGCGAACAGGAGCAAGCCCGCCAGGCCGAGCGTCATCTTCCCGCCGCCCGGGATCGGCAGCGCGATCATCCCCAGCAGAAGGCCGACCGCCGCACCAATGCCGATGGAAATGAAGCTGAGTTCGGCCGTGCCCTTGATCGAGTCCCCGAACAGCCTTCGGACGGCCTTGGTGTGGATGCGGTCGACCAGGAGCCCGACCCGGTCTCCGACTTCGAGAATGAGGTCGGGACTGGGGAACAGGTCGCCATCGCCCCGCCGGACATGGGCGATCGACGCGTCGACGCCGTCTGGAAAGCGAATGTCTTTCAGCGCCTGCCCGACCACGGCGCGGCTCGAGGCGAAAACCCGCCGATAGACGAGGCCGCTTTCGGTGTGGCTGGCCATTCTTCCGGGCTGGGCCTCTCCGAACAACGCCACGGCTGTCGCCAGCGCCTCGGGCGTGGTGGCAGTAGCCAGCAGCACATCATCGGCCCTGAGTACCATCGAATCCGTGGGAAGCTGGTTCTGATGCTCCCGGCGGATGGCGGGGATGCCGACACCCGCCGGCAACCGGGAGCGCAGGTCCGAGAAGCTCATCCCGACGAACTCCGGATTGCGCAGGGCGATCTCGGCCGCTTCCATCGTCTGGGCGCCCGACTGGTCGATTGGCGGCTTGAGCCAGATGTTCATCAGATGGATGCACAGGATGGGAATCGCGACGCCGAACGGATAGGCGACGCCATATCCGACCGCTGCGCCATCGCTTTGCAGGGCCGCGAGGATCGCCTGCAGCGTTGCAGTGCTCGTGCCGGCACCGGCGAAGAGACCCAAAGCCTCGTCCAGCTTGACGCCGAAGAGCGGCACCAGCGCCAGGGCCAGGAAGCCCGATGCGATGACGCCCAGCGCGGCGGCAGCATTCGCCTTGAGGCCCTCGGCACTGGTCAGCCCCTTGAAGAACTGCGCGCCGTATTGGATGCCCACGCCATAGAGGAACAGCAGCAGGCCCAGTGTCCCGACGAGCCCCGGCGGGGCGGCCTTCGGCGCGAATCCGCCGATCGCCAGGCCGACGAAGAGCACTGCGCCCGCCCCTAGCGAGAACCCCCGGATGCTGATCTCGCCGACGAGGTACCCGAGCGCAATCGTCAGGAAGAGCGTGAAGAGCAACTGTGTTTCGAGCAGTGTCCTGATGGCGTCCATGATTTGAGTTGCTCCTATTGATTGGCTTGGCGTCGAACCCAAGGGATGTGAAGGAAAGGGAAGTCGTGGTCGCCGGTCGGCGAGGCCAGCCATTCGAGGAAGCAGCGGAAGGCCTCGTCGACGGCCTCCTGCCTGTCCTGGATGATCAGTTCACGTTCGTCGAGCGGCAGCTCGCTGGCGCCATCCTTGAGCAGCCTGATCTGCGCCTGGATCATGCGGCCGCTCTCCTGCTCGATGCGGCGCAACGCGGCGACGAAGGGATCCATCTCGTCCGTGCCGTCCGGTATCAAGGGCGCCGTCCGCACCCGCGCAAGCAGCGCATGGCCGAGCGCGAGGGCGGAGTACGCCGCCCGGCCTCCGAGCGCCCGTCCCGGCGGCAGCTGGATCTGCCACCATTGAGCCCACAGCTGCGCCGTGAGCCTGGTGCCCTCGACATAGATGGACCAATTCGCGGACCAGCGGGTGACGCGCGCCAGCAAAGCCGCAAACTCGACCTCGCGGAAGTACTGCCCGTGGACGAAGGGAAAGGCGATGGTGACCTGCGGCTGCAGCTCGACCGCCCCGAGGATTGCGGCGTTGACCGACTTGGCCGCGCCGAGGAAGAGCGAAATCCTGGTCTGCATGTCGGCGCCGAAGCCGTGCTCGGCGATGACGGCACGCGCCCTGTCGTAGTGCTCCTGCGTGAGGCTCATGCCGGGCGCCTCCTCCCCGCCGCACGCACGCCCGTGGCGGCACGCTCGGACTTCAGCCTGGCCGGCCGGCCGTCGGCGGGAGCCCGCCGCCGCGGCTGAGGCGTGGCGGACGCCGCGGGCAGTGGCAGCGCGCGCATGTGATCCCCAGGGCACGGAAAAGCATGGCGCTCGGCGTCGGCCCGATCGCTTGCGATCCAGACCGAGCCGTCGCCGTCCCAGGTGCCGTCATCCACCGCCCGGAAGAATTCACGCAGCTGCCGCAGCGTGATGTCGGGCAGCTCCAGCGTGAAGGCGTGGTAGGCGTGCTGGATCAGCATCAAGCGGCAATTTGGCAGCTCGCGCCGCAGCAGCTCATGACATTCCCGCGGCGTGAAGAAGTCGTGCTCGCCATTCATGAGCAACACTGGGGCGTGGATCTCCTTCAGCCGCGGCGTCAGCGGCTTGAAGGTGACGAACGACTCCATCAGGTTCTGCAAGGCGTACAGGTCGTTGCCGATGTAGCCGGACCGCATCATCGCGGGTATGCGCGCGCGGTTGGCGGCTAGCCACGCCGAGCTCATGTTCATCGGATACAGGATGCTTTGCAGGTAGGGCAGGCCGACCTGGGTCAGCCCCTCGTACAGCACGTTGCCCAGCAACTCGAGCTGCGGCGTGAGCTCGGCGAAACCGCTCATCACCGCCAGGCCGGCCAGCCGCTCGCTGTGCCGGACGGCGAAGTCGAGCGCGACCACGGCGCCGAAGCTGATGCCGGCGAGGTGTGTACGCCCGATCTCGAGGTGGCCCAGCAGGGCGGCCAGGAGATCGGCATGCTCGGCCAGCTCGATGCCCAGCACCGGCTTGGCCGACTGCCCCTGGCCGAGCATGTCGTACGCCAGCACCCGATAGCTGCCCGCAAGCTTCGCGGCGTAGGCCGTCCACAAGTCCGCGTTCTGGGTCAGGCCGTTCGCGAACGTGACGAGCGGCAGGCGCGCATCGCCCGTCAACGCGTAGCGGATGCGCTGCCCATGGATGTCCGCAAACTGCTCGCTCCAGACGCCTGACGCTGCCATCCTTGCCCCCTGCCGCCGGCTAGAACACGACCCGCCATTGCAGATCGAAGCGCACGTCCGACTGCTGCTGGCTGATGTTCTGGATCGTTCCGCCGGAGAACTGGTTGCCGGATTCCCATACCCTGGCCCAGCGCGCCCGCATGCGAATGCCGCTCGCCCAGCCGAACTCCTTGCCGAGCGTATAGATGAGGTCGGTGGCAAGCTCCTCCCAGTCGGCGAGCGGCTGGCCCTCGTTGCCTGCCACGTGCCGGTTGGTTCGCTGGCCGTAGCTCACGTCGAAAGCGAGGCCGCGCACGCCCAGCGTCGAGAAGTCGAAGGTCGTGCCGAGGATCCAGGTCCTTTCCCCTGCCTTCGCGTTCTCGCCGATGCGCTGCACCAGGTACGACGGCCCGAGGCTGAACGGCGAGCGCAACTCGTCGCCATGCGAGTTCCAGCCGAAGGCGGCATACGGTATCAACCACGGCACCCAGCGCGCCTCGAGATAGGCGGCCTTGTTGTTCATGGAGAAGTCGCCGAGATTCTGGTCGCCGATGCCGGTCTGGCGGATGAACTGGACATCCAGCCGCAGGTAGCGGTCCTTGTCGAACCGATGGACCATGTCGAGGTCCACCCAACCCATGTCGAGCAGGTTGTCGGCGCGGCTGTACCCGCCCTGCAGCATCATGTTGTTGCTGATCTTCCACTGGGCGCCGCCGTACCCCATGCCGTCCGACTCTCCGGGCAGGAACGCCGCCTCGGCCAGATCCCTGAAATGCGGGTCGTTGACCTGCTTCATCTGGTTGACCAAGCCGGCGTAGTAGCGGACGGTATCGCCCGCGACCTTGCCGGCCACCGACACACCCTGGTATGACAGCGGAATCATGGCGCGCACGTCGCGCCTGCCGATGAAGGCGCCGTCGAACCGGTTGTAGAAGCGATAGATGTTGTCCAGGTTCCAGGCGTACTGCGGCGAGATCCGGCCCGCGGTGACCGAGTGGGTATCGAAGCGCAGGCGTGCGAAGGCGACCCCGACGGTCGCGTAGCCCTCCTGGTCAGGATCCTTCAGGATGAAGTTGCCGCCATGACCATCAGGACCGTGGACCTTGGCGACGTACGCCAGGGCGCCGCCGAAGGACAGCAGGTTGCGCCATTCACCGGTTTCGGCGAACAGCCAGCCGCCGAGACCGGTCGCCTCGGCGGTCGGGCCGTTGTCGTTCGGCTTGGTGCGCATGAAATTGGACAGGCGCAGCATCGTGCCGACCGTGGAGCCCGTGGCGAGCGTGTCGATGAAGCCGCCGCTGCGCGGGTCCTGGTAGTCGAGGGACTCCGGGGCCGCCTGTGCGAGCACGCGTCCGGAGGCCAATGCCCCGCCGGCGGCGGCGACCAGCACCATCGCCGCCCCCCATCCGCGGCTCCTCCTCTTTTGCGTCATCGTCTCCTCCTGTGCGGGGATTCACTTCGCAAGACCGGCGGGCTTCGCAGGCGCGGGGCCGCCACGGGCGCTGCCGCCGCCGATGCCCGGCAGCGACGCCGAGAAGCTGTCGTCGACGAAGGACTTGATCGTGTCCTTCAGCACGTTCGGCGCCTTGAACACGCCGTAGTGCGCGGTCGGGTCCGACAGCGTGGCGATGGTTGCGCCCGGCACGGCCGCCGCGGCCTTGCGCGCGTTCTCGACCATCAGCCACATGTCGGTCTCGACGTGCACGACCAGCGTGCGGGCCTTGATGCGCTCCAGCTCCGCGTTGAAGTTGTAGTTGAAGCCGGCGTTGTTGCGATACCAGTAGTCGACCGCGTCCTCGTTCTTGACGCGGGCGATCCACGTGGCTGTCTCGTCACCCTTGGGCTGCCAGTAGAAGACCTCGCGCTGCAGCGTCTTCCACGGCGTGGCCGAGCGCACCGGGAAGGTGTAGCCGGTGAGCTGCAGCACCGACCACATCATCTGCATGCCCTGGTTCGGATGCTGCTCCTTCGGCAGGTGGTAGTAGTTGCCGTCGGTGGCGCGCCAGTTGGGGTCGCTCTCGATCGCCGCCTGGCCGAGCCTGAAGGTCCACTGCCCGACCGGATCGTCGCCATCCGAGGCGGTGGTACCGCCGATGGGCATGATCGCCTTCACGTAGCCGCTGGGCGAGTACATCACGCCCCAGACCCAGGTCTGGGTCGCGCCCATCGAGGTGCCGGTGGCGAGGTGCACCTGCGCCACGTTCAGGTGATCGCGCAGCAGCCTCTGGTTGGCGACGACCATGTCCTGGTAGTTGTACTGCGGGAACTTCCTTCCCAGTCCGTGCGACGGCTTGGAGGCGCCCCAGAGCCCGATGGCATCGAGGAACACCACGTAGTACTTGTCGGTGTCGATCGCCCGGCCCGGCCCCACGATCGCGCCGCCGGAGAACGCGTTGTTGGGCTGGTTCTCGTACCAGGTGTTGTACATGTAGGTCGAGTCACCGGAGTAGAAGGTGCTGACGATGACGGCGTTGACGATCTCGCCCTTGTCGTTGCGCCTGGGCGTGCCGACCGCGATGTACGCCACCTGCAGCGGCCCGGAGCCGAGCGACTCGAGCGTGGTGCCGCCGGCGCCGCCGTCACGCCAGGTGTCGGGCGGGGCATCGAGGTCGTAGGTGCCGCCGAGGCGGAAGTTCGGGATGGTGTAGTAGCGCTTGAGCTTGTCCTGGGCCGGAACGTTGGAGTTCGGCGTCACCAGCACCTTCGCCGGGCTCTCGGTGATCTCTTTGGCCGCCGTGTCGGCCGCCGTGGCCAGCTGCGGCCCCCATGCGAAGGGCAGTCCCACCGCCGCGCCGATGCCGATCGAGTACAGCGTCTTCATCGCGAAAGCTTGCGTCTGGTTCATGGCATGCCCCTTACTTGGCCAGTCCGGTGGGCTTGGCGGCGGCAGCGGTGTCGCCGCCGGCAGCAGGAACGCCCCTGATGAGGGTTTCGACGACCACGGGGGAGACCGCGTCGACCCGGCCGCTGCGCATGAAGTCCACCGTGTCGCGGGCGAACTCGTATGGCACGTCGGTATGGATGAAGTGGCCGACGCCCGGGTAGACCTTCAGCACTGGCTTGTTGCCGGCAGCCGCCATCCGCTTCATGAACGGGTTGATGAGGTCGTTGCCCAGGTCCTGCAGGCCATTGAGCGCCGTACCGGGGATGAACGGCTCTTGCGCGCCGAAGGCGACGAACATCGGCGCCTTGATCTTGGGCAGCTGCTTGTACATGCTGTCCGGATCCTCGATGGCGACCTCGGAGCAGATCGAGTACAGGTCGTAGATGAACATGAAGACCCACTGCTCGAGCTCGCGCTGGTTGCCGCTGATCATCGCCACCCGCTGGTCGGTGTGCAGCCGCGCGTACTCGGTGTCGACCTTGAAGTAGCCGTTGTAGCTGGGTGTGACCGCGTCCGTCTTCGGATCGCGCTGCTTGAAGTAGAAGAAGTCCCGCACGCTCTGCTCCGTGCGCTTGCCTTCGCCTGCCACCATGCCGGTCGGACCGTAGGCCTGCTCCCAGCGCTCGCGGTCATAGGCGAAGGACTTGTCGCACAGCGGCATCTCCTTGCCGCCGAGCTTGATGTTCTTCGGATACTCCTCGAGCCCCGCCGGCCCCTCCAGAACCAGCCCGCGCACCGCATCCGGGTAGCGCAGCGCGTAGCCGATGACGGTGGCACCGCCGAGCGAATGGCCGTGATAGAAGGCCTTCTTGACGCCCAGCTTGTCGACGATCAGCGCATGGAATGCGTCGCGCACGTCGTCGAGCGTGCGGGTCATCGGCTTGTCGAGGTTGCCCGGACCCGACATGCCCCACTGCGGCATGTCGGGCGCGATCACGCGGTATCCCCGCTCGACGGCGTACTTGATCAGGTAGCCATAGTGCGCCGCGAAGGCACCCTTGCCATGCACGACGACGAGAACCGGCGGATCCTTGTCCGTGCCGCAGTACTCGTCGAAGTAGCCGATGTCCCATTCGATGCCGCGCCGGTCCTTGACCTTGGCGTACTTGGCCGGGAACGGCGGCACCATCTCCTCCTTCCAGAAGGATCTGGCCGGGTCGGGCTTCATGTTGACGCGCGGGCTGCGGTAGTTGCCGGCATCGCACAGCTTGGTCTCGTCCCCGACCAGGCCGATGTCGCGCACGAAGGTGTCGAGCATCGGGTCGTCGGCCAGCGTGTTCAGTGCGCTGAAGACGGCGTAGTGCGCGATCGGGCTCGTGAGCCCGGCGTACTGCGCCCCGGGAATCGCCTGCACCGCGGCCCGCGCCTTGTCGGCGATCAGCCACTGGTCGTTGTCCACGTGCACGACCAGGGTGCGCGGCTTCATGCCGGGCAGCAGGGCGTTGATGTTGTGGATCTCCCCGACGGTGTCGCGATACCAGAGGTCGACGGCATCGAAGATCTTGGCCAGGTTGGCGAGATTGCTGCCGGCGTTCTTGCCCAACCGCGGATCGGGCTGCCAGCTGAACACCTCCTTCGACACCGTGTCCCAGCCCTGGCTTTGCCGGTGCGCGAGGTCGTAGCCGGTCAGCGAGAGCATCGACCAGTGGAACTCCACGCCCTTGTTGGGATGCTTGTCCTTGGGCAGGTGGTAGTAGTTGCCCTGGGTCTGGACCCATACCGGGTCGGCCTCGAGCGCCGCCTTCGCCAGCTGGAATGTCCAGGCGGCGACCTGGCCCTCGCCGTCGGTCGCCGTCGCGCCGCCGATCGGCATCACCGCCTGCACGAAGTCGGGATACATCAGGCCCCAGTAGTACGCCTGCGTCGCACCCATCGAGACCCCGGTGGCGAGCACCACCCTGCCGACCTTCAGGTGGTCGCGCAGCAGCCGGTAGTTCAGCTGCACGACGTCGTAGTAGCTGTAGACGGGGAATTTGCGCCCCAGCCCGTCGGAGGGCTTGGAGGCCCCGAACAGCCCGAGCGCGTCGACGAACACGACGTAGAAGCGGTTGGTGTCGAACAGCAGTCCCGGTCCGACCAGGGCACCGCCGGAGAAGCCGTTGCCCGCTTGACCCGCCACCCAGTTGTTGTACATCGCCGTCGCGTCGCCCGAGTAGTACGAGTTGATGACGATGGCGTTGACGATCTCGCCCTTGGCGTCGCGGCGCGGCGTGCCCATGGCGATGTAGCCGGTACGGGCCGGCTTGGCGCCGAGCGACTCGAGCGTGGTGCCACCCGCCCCGCCGTTCGCCCAGGCGTCCGGCTGGGCGAGGTCGTACTTGCCGCCGATGCGGAAGTTGGGCACCTCGTAGCTGAGCTTCTGGCCATCCAGGGCGGCCACGACCGAACGGGGTGTCACCGGCTGCTGCGCCCACGTGCTGCCGGCGGCAAGCAAGGTGGCGAGAGCGATAACGCCGCCGAGGGCCTTGCACATCGACTTCATGACGTTGTCTCCTTGATCGTCTTTCTTGGAATCCGCTGGTGGGGCCGGCTTCGGGCCGTCAACCGGCTTCCAGGTAGTAATCCGCGAAGATGCGCGCGAACAGCGTGGGCTCCTCGAGGTTCATCGAGTGCCCGATGAACGGGAACATCTCGAGCCGTATCCGGGGCAGGCGCCTGGCCATCTCTTCGAAGTGCTCGCGTGGCACCCAGTGGTCGAGCTTGCCGCACAGCAACAGGTGCTCGTGCGTCATGGCCGGCATCCGTGCGGCAAGCGCCTTGGAATGCCATTCGCGGGCGAGCTCGCGCGGCGTGCCGAACCAGATGCCGTCGGACAGCACCGTGGTCCGCTCGATGATCCGCTCGAAGAGCTGGCGCTGCGGCGCCGAGGTCGTATGGGCGTATTGCGGCTGCCGGCCCGGAGGCTCCGGGCGGAACAGGGTCGGCGCCGCGCTCGCCATGCCGGCGAAGCAGATGTCGCGGTCGTCCTTCATCTGCTGCAGCAGGTCGAGCTGGCCGTCCGCAAGCTCCAGCCCGAGCGGCGTCACCGGATCGAGCATCAGTACCTTCCCGAAGCGCGACGGCTGCTTGACCATCATGTAGGAGCAGATGATCCCGCCGGTGGAGTGGCCGAAGAGATGGCACTTGCTGATGCCCAGCGCGTCGAGCAGGGCGAGCATGTCCTGGGCGTGCGTCTCCATCGAGTAGTTCGAGAAGTCGCTCGCCGGCTCCGGCTTGTCGGATTCGCCGCAGCCCCGCCACTCGGCGGCGATGACGCGCAGCTCGGCTGGCAGCTGCGGCAGCACCAGGCCGAGCCAGTCGGCGCAGCCGAGGTTGCCGTGGACGGCGAGCACGACGTGGTCACCGCTGCCGTGCTCGACGTAGTTGATCGAGAGCTCGCCTGCGCGTACTCGGGGCATGTCGGTTGCCTTTAGCTGGTTCGTTGTACGAGTCCTGCCTTCGATCCGGATTGGGGGTGTTGCTCTGCTGGCCTGGTGGCACCCGCGCATCAGATGGCCATCTCCGGCACCTTGTCCGGAACCACGAGCTCCGCCTCGGTCAGCTCGAGCACCTGCGGTATCGAAACCCCCGGCGCAGTCTCGATCAGCGTCGCTCGGCCGTCCGGAAATGCGACCACGGCGAGCTCGGTCACCAGCAGGTCGATCGGCCGCGCCGACGTGAGCGGCAGCGTGCAGGTCTTGACGAGCTTCGACTTGCCCTTGGCGCTGTGTTGCATGGCGATGACCACCCGCTTCGCACCCGAGGCGAGGTCCATGGCGCCACCCATCCCGGGGACCATCTTGCCGGGGATCATCCAGTTGGCGAGACGGCCGGACTGATCGACCTGCAGCCCGCCGAGCACGGTCATGGCGAGGTGGCCGCCGCGGATCAGGCCGAACGACATGGCGCTGTCGAAGGTGCAGGCGCCTGGCAGGGCAGTGACCGGTCGCCCACCGGCATCCGTCAGCAGCTTGTGATGCATGCCTTCCGCCGGGACAGCGCCCGTGCCGATCAATCCGTTCTCGGACTGGAAGTACACCTTCATCCCGGCCGTAACGTAGTTCGCGACCTGGGTCGGGATGCCGATCCCGAGGTTGACGAGCATGCCGTCGCGCAGTTCGAGCGCGATGCGTTTGGCGATGATGGTCTGGGCATCCATGATGTCAGCTCTGCGCAATGAGGTAGTCGACGATCGGGGCGGGCGTGACGACGTGGTCCGGCGCGATCAGCCCCACGGGCACGATGTTGTCGACGGCGGCAATCACGGTATCCGCCGCCATCGCGATCACCGGGTTGAAGTTCCGGCCGGTAAGCGCATAGGCAAGGTTGCCGAGATAGTCGGCCATGAAGGCATGGACGAGCGCGAAGTCGGCCCGCAGCGCCGGCTCGACCAGGTAGTCCTTGCCCGCCACCGCGATCTTCTGCTTGCCTTCCTCGACCACCGTGCCGACGCCGGTTGCGGTGAGGATGCCGCCGAGGCCGAAGCCGCCGGCGCGGATGCGTTCGATCAGCGTGCCCTGCGGCACCAGGTCGACCTCCATTTCGCCGGCGATCATCTGCGCCTGGGTCTCGGGATTCAAGCCGATGTGACTGACGATCGCCTTCTTCACCAGGCGCGCGCGCACCAGCTTGCCGATGCCCACGCCGGGCGTGGCGGTGTCGTTGGCGATGACGGTGAGATGGCGCTTGCCCTGCCGCACCAGTTCATCGACCACTGATTCAGGCGTACCCACGGCCATGAAGCCGCCGATCATCAAACTGGCGCCGTCCGGGATCATTGCCACCGCATCGCCAAGTGAGAGGGTTCGCATCGTCTAATCTCCAATGACCATCACTGGGCCAGCCAGCCGCCGTCCACCGGCAGCGCCGCGCCGCGGATCTGGTCGGCGGCGGTCGAACAGAGGAACACGCACAGGGCGCCGATCTGCTCAGGGGTCGCGAACTCACCCGAGGGTTGCTTCTCGGCCAGCAAATCCCGCTTCGCCTGCTCGAGCGCGATCCCATCGCGCGCGGCGCGCGCATCGATCTGCTTCTGTACCAGCGGGGTCAGGACCCAGCCCGGGCAGATCGCGTTGCAGGTGACGCCCGTCCTGGCCGTCTCCAGCGCGACCGTCTTGGTGAGGCCCAGCACGCCGTGCTTGGCAGCCACGTAGGCCGATTTCTCCACCGAGGCGATCAGCCCATGGGTCGAGGCGATGTTGACGATGCGGCCCCAGTTGCGCCGCCTCATCCCCGGCAACGCCGCCTGGGTGGCGTGGAACGCCGACGAGAGATTGATCGCGATCACCGCATCCCAGCGCTCGCGCGGGAAAGCCTCCACCGGCGCCGTATGCTGGATGCCGGCGTTGTTCACGAGAATGTCGACCGAGCCGAGCTTCTCCTCGGCAGCCTTGACCATCTCGTGGATCTGGTCCGGTCTGGACATGTCGGCACCGTGGTAAGCGACCTCGACATCGAACGCCTTGGCCATTGCCGCGCGCAGCGCCTCGATTTCCGCCGCGTCGCCGAAGCCGTTGAGCATGATGTTGGCTCCCGCTCCGCCCAGTGCCCGCGCGATGCCCAAGCCGATGCCGCTCGTCGAACCGGTGACGACGGCGGTCTTGCCTCTCAACATGTCCTTGTCTCCCTGATCTGTTGTGCGGCCCGCGGCTCTGCTCTTCAACCTGGCTTGGTCTTGCGCAGATAGACGAACCAGTAGACCGCCCCGACGAGAAGCGATCCACCGATGATGTTCCCGACGGTTACCGGTATCAGGTTGCCGAGGAAGTTGCTCCAGGTCAGGGCCGGAAAATCCGCGGCGGTCTTGCCGATCGACTCCCAGAACGAATCACCCGCGCCGGCCTTGATGAAGAGCCCCATGGGGATGAAGAAGGCGTTCGCGATGCTGTGTTCGAAGCCGGCGGCGGCAAAGCCGGCGATCGGCGGAATGATGATGGCGACGCGGTCCACGGTCGTGCGGGCGCTGAAGCACATCCATGCAGCGAGACAGACGAGCGCGTTGCACAAGATGCCCAGCGTCAGCGCGGGAACGAACTCGAGTGCCGCCTTGCTGTTGGCCGTCGTCAACGCGGCCAATCCCACGGCCCCGGCGCCGAAGGTGTATTGCGTGCTGTAGAACATGAGACCCGCGGTTGCCACCGCGCCCGCGCAGTTGCCCACGAAGCTGACGAGCCAGTTCAGCAGCAGGCTTCGCGTCCTGACTTTGCCGCTCGCCCACGCCATCACGATCAGGTTGTTGCCGGTGAACAGCTCGGCGCCGGCGACGATCACCGTGATGAGCCCGAGCGTGAAGGCGGCCCCCGCCAGTAGCCGTGCAACCCCGAACGGCAGCCCGCTGGCTCCGGCACTCACCGTCGTCGAGAAGATGGCGCCGAACGAGATGAACGCGCCGCCGAGGACACTCAGCACGAGGACGGTGAGGAGGTCCGTCGAAGCACGACGCACGCCGCTCTGCTCCGCGCGCAGCGCCATGTCCGCGGGCACGATGGTCTCGATGGCGACCACCTGCGGGGGGGCTTCCGTCATGCTCGCGGGCTTGTTCATGGCGATCGTCGGTCTCGCGCTACGCCATGATGTGCACGCCGCCGTCGACGTAGAGCGTCTCGCCCGACAACCGTCGTGCATAGGGCGTCGCCAGGAACGCGCAGGTGAATCCGACATCCATGATGTCGACCAGCTCGCCGAGCGGCGCGCGCTGCGCCGCTTCGTTGAGCAGGAGGTCGAAGTCCTTTAGCCCGGAGGCGGCGCGGGTCTTCAGCGGCCCCGGCGAGATGGGGTGGACGCGGATGCCCTTCGGGCCGAGCTCATAGGCGAGGTAGCGCGCCGATGCTTCCAGCGCTGCCTTGACCGGCCCCATCACGTTGTAGTTCGAGACGACCTTGTTGGCGCCGTAGTAGCTCATGGCGAACATCGACCCGCCGTTCGTCATCAGCGGCGCCGCCAGGCGCGCCATGCGAATGAAGGAATGGCAGGAGACATCCATCGCCTTCGCGAAGCCCTCCGCCGAGCAGTCCACCAGGTCGCCCTGCAGATCCTCCTTGGGCGCCCAGGCGATGGAGTGCACGAGGATGTCGAGCCGCCCCCACTGCTTCTCGATCGCTGCGAAGACGGCCTCGAGCTCGCCCGGCTTCGAGACGTCGAGCGGCACGAGCAGCGGCGCCTCCATCTCGCGAGCCAACGGCTCCACGTACTCCTTGGATTTCTCGTTCAGGTAGGTGATGGCCAGGTCCGCGCCCAGCTCGTGGAAGGCCTTGGCGCAGCCATAGGCGATCGAATGCCGGTTGGCAATGCCGCAGACCAGCGCCTTGGCGCCTTTCAGGATTGGACTGGTGATCTGAATGCTCACGTCGGAACTCCGGTTGTCGATCAGCCTGGATCGTCGGCGGCGATTCGCGCCGTGTGGCGCGCGATCATCACCTCTTCGTTGGTGGGGATCACCCCCACCGGCACCTTGCTGGCGGCGGCGCTGATCCGCGGCCCTCCCGCTTCGTTGGCGGCGGCGGGGGGCGGGGCCCCCCC
>JAEZQX010000222.1 GCA_023441105.1 Pseudomonadota bacterium
CCGACGAGGTGCGCGTCGGCGACCGCAACCTCGGCAGGGTGGTGCTCGGCGCTTCGCGGAGCGGCGACGTCTGGCTGGCCAACATCAGCGCCCGCGAGGTCAACGGCTTTCTCACCTGGACCGAGACCGCTCGCACGGCGGGCAAGGTGACCGCGCGGCTGGGACGGCTCGAGATCCCGAAGTCGCAGCAGCAGGAGATCGCGACTTCGCTGTCCACCGGGCCCAGCAGGTTGCCGGCGATGGATATCAGCGCGCAGCAGTTCATCCTCGGTGGCTACGATCTCGGCTCTCTCGAATTGGTGGCGCGCAATGTCACCACCCAGCAGTCGCGCGGCCTCGCCGCCCGCGGGACGCCGCGCCCCCGCGTCTGGCAGCTGGAGCGACTGCGGTTGAGCATGCCGGCGGCGGATCTGCAGGCGACCGGACAGTGGGAGCGCGACACGTCGCTGCAGTTTCGCCTCGACATCAAGGATGCCGGCGGTTTCCTCAACCGGCTGCAGCTCAAGGATGTCGTCAAGGGCGGCAACGGCTCGCTCAGCGGGCAACTGCACTGGAGCGGTTCGCCGTTCTCGATGGACCTGCCGACGCTCGGCGGCAACATGGAGATCGCCGTGCGCGACGGCCAGTTCCTGAAGGTCGAGCCGGGTGCCGCCAAGCTGATCGGCGTGCTCAACCTGCAGGCGCTGCCCAAGCTGCTGACGCTGGACTTCCGCAATATCTTCGAGCAGGGCTTCGCGTTCGACGAGCTGCGCGGCAGCGTGAACATCGTCGACGGCGTGGCGAGCACCGACAGCCTGGCGATGCGCGGCCTGCAGGCCGTGGTCCAGATCAAGGGCGAAGCCAATCTCGATGCCGCGACCCAGAACCTCAAGGTGGTGGTGGTACCGGAGCTCAACGGCGGGCTGGCGACGCTGGCCTATGCGGCCATCGTCAATCCGGCGGTGGGTCTCGGCGCATTCCTCGCGCAGTCGCTGTTCAGCCAGCCGCTGTCGCGGGCCCTGGCGCACGAGATCGAAATCACCGGATCCTGGTCCGACCCCAAGGTCGTGGAGCGCAAGCGGGAGCGGTTCGGAGCACCCCTGGGGCAATAGGGACGGGCTTGCGGCGAGTCGGGGATAATCGGGGGATGCAAGTCAAAGTCGCTGCGATCCAGATGGTGTCGGCCCCCGAAGTGGCGGCCAACCTGGCAACTGCCGAACGCCTGATCACGCAGGCGGCGGAAGAGGGTGCGGAAATCGCGCTGCTCCCGGAATACTTCTGCCTGATGGGCCGGCGGGATACCGACAAGGTCGACTGCAAGGAAGCGCCTGGCGGTCCGATCCAGGCCTACCTGGCGGAATGCGCCCGGCGCCACCGGATCACCATCATCGGCGGCACCGTGCCGACACTGTCGCCCAAGGCCGGCAAGGTGCTCAACACCTGTCCGGTATACGGGCCCGACGGCGGCCTCATCGCGCGCTACGACAAGATCCACCTCTTCGGTTTCAAGCGTGGCGACGAGAAGTTCGACGAAGCCGCCACCATCACGCCCGGCCGCACGCCGGTCGTCTGCAACCTGCCCACCGCGGCCGGTCCGCTGTTGCGCACCGGCCTGTCCATCTGCTACGACCTGCGGTTCCCCGAGCTCTACCGGCAGATGTCGCCGGTCGACCTGATTGTCGTGCCGTCGGCCTTCACCTACACCACCGGCCAGGCCCATTGGGAGCTGCTGCTGCGCGCGCGGGCGGTCGAGAACCAGTGCTACGTGCTGGCCGCGGCGCAGGGCGGCACCCACCCAACCGGTCGGCGCACCTGGGGTCATTCCATGCTGGTGGATCCCTGGGGCGAGGTCAAGGCAGTGCTGCCGGAAGGCGAAGGGGTCGTCTGTGGCGACGTCGCCGCGGATCGCATCGCCGAGGTTCGCGCCAGCCTGCCGGCGCTGTCGCATCGCGTCCTGTGAGCGGCCGCGCGCATTGACATTCCGAGCAACGGACACATCTCGCCAGAGTGAAAGCCATGAAACTCAACGATCCCGCCATCAGCCATCTCGCCGTTGCCCGGGCGACGCTTCTCGAGCCGTACGGGCTCGACGAGTCGCACCTTTCGCAGGCGATCGGCACGATCTTCGAGCACAAGGTCGACTATGCCGACCTCTATTTCCAGTACACGCGCAGCGAGGGCTGGAGCCTCGACGAAGGCATCGTCAAGTCCGGCAGCTTCTCGATCGAGCAGGGCGTGGGGGTGCGCGCGGTGTCCGGCGACAAGACCGCCTTCGCCTATTCCGATGAGATCAACGCGGCGGCGCTCGAGTCGGCAGCCCGCGCCACCCGGACCATTGCGCGTGCCGGCCGCGGCGGCAGGGCCCGGGTCGGGAATGCCGGCGAGGGCCGCGCTGCCGAGCGCAGCGGCCATCGGCTCTATCCGATGACCGATCCGATCGCCTCGCTCGACGCCGCCGGCAAGGTCGGCCTGCTGCACAAGATCGAGAAGCACGCCCGGGCCAAGGATCCTCGGATCATCCAGGTGATGGCCGGGCTGGCGGCGGAGCACGACATCGTCATGGTCATGCGCTCGGACGGCGTGCTCGCCGCCGACGTGCGGCCGCTGATCAGGGTCTCCGTGCAGGTCATCGCCGAGCAGAACGGCCGCCGCGAACAGGGAACGTCCGGCGGCGGCGGCCGCTTCGACCTCGACTACTTCACCGATGCGGTCATCAAGCGCTATGTCGACGACGCGGTGAAGTCGGCCCTGGTCAACCTCGAGTCGCGCCCGGCGCCGGCCGGCGTGATGAGCGTGGTGCTCGGGCCCGGCTGGCCCGGCGTGCTGATCCACGAGGCCATCGGCCACGGCCTCGAGGGCGACTTCAACCGCAAGAAGTCGTCGGCGTTCGCCGGCCGGCTCGGCGAGCGCGTCGCCGCCAAGGGCGTGACGGTGGTCGACGACGGCACCATCAAGGATCGCCGCGGCTCGCTGAACATCGACGACGAAGGCAACGCCACCCAGTGCAACGTCCTGATCGAGGACGGCGTGCTCAAGGGCTACCTGCAGGATTCGCTCAATGCGCGCCTGATGAAGGTGCCGGTCACCGGCAACGGCCGGCGCGAGTCGTTCGCGCACCTGC
>JAEZQX010000512.1 GCA_023441105.1 Pseudomonadota bacterium
GCTCCGCCCCGCCTCATGCCCGCTGCGCCCTCAGCCGGCCCGCGTCGCTTCCTGCGCTGACTCGTCCGACATTGCGCGCGTCAACAACGGCGCCAGCGCGGCCAGCGTCCTGGCAGTGGCGCCGCGATGCGCCTGCGTGAAGGCTTGCGCCGCCTGCGACATAGCCGCTCGAACAGCGCCGTCATGCGCGATCCGCAAGGCGGCGGCGACTGCCGAATCAGCGTCGGCAACCTGGACCGATGCGCCGGCGGCGATCGATTCCTGCGCCGCCTGCTCGAAGTTGAACACCGACGGGCCCAGCACCACCGGGCAGCCGAGCGCATTGGCTTCGATCAGGTTCTGCGAGCCATAGGGCAGCAGCGAGCCGCCCATGATGGCGACGTCGGCGGCGGCATACCAGCTCTGCATCTCGCCCATGCTGTCGCCGAGCAGGACATCGCAGCCGGCGATGTCGGCCGCCGGCTGGTCGAGGGCGGCACGGCGCAGCAGCCGGTAGTCGGGCGCGGCCTGGGCGATCAAGGATGCGACCTCGTCGAAGCGGTTGGGATGGCGCGGCACGACCAGCAGCAGCGGCAGCGCCCGCCGGCTGTCGACCGCCGCCTCGCGCAGGCGCCGCCAGCCATGCAGCAGGATCGCCTCCTCGCCGTCCCGCGTGCTGGCGGCGACCACGACAGCGCGCGGCCCGAAGCGACCGCGCCACTGCGCGCCGCGCGCGCGGGCCGCCTCGGACACCGGCTGGTCGAACTTGAGGTTGCCGACGATCGCGTCCGCCGGCCTCGCCAGCTGCGCCATGCGCGCAGAATCGCCCGGCGACTGGGCGACGACGGTGTCGAAGGCGGCAACCGCCGGCGCGATCAGGCTGCGGTACTTGAGCCCGCGCGCGAGGGATTTCTCCGACAGACGCGCGTTGACGACCGCCATCGGCAGCGCGCGCCGACTGGCGGCATGCATCAGGTTGGGCCAGACCTCGGTCTCCATCACCAGCCCGAACCGCGGCCGCTGGACGTCCAGGAAGCGGCCGACGCAGAACGGCAGGTCATAGGGCAGGTAGCACTGCCTCAGCCGCGAACCCAGCAACTGGCGAAACAGGTCCTGGCCGGTTGCGCGACCGGTCGGCGTCGCATGGGTCAGCAGCACCGGCGCAGCGGGATAGCGCGCGGCCAACTCGCGGATCAGCGGCGCCGCTGCCGCGGTCTCGCCCACCGACACGGCATGGATCCAGATCGGTCGGCCGCCGTCCGGCGGGCGCTCGCAGAAGCCGAAGCGCTCACCCCAGTGCAACCGGTATTCGGGCTGGCGAAGGCTGCGCTTGAGCAGGTAGAGCAGCGCCAGCGGGACCGCCAGCACCCAGCCTGCCGAATAGAGTTGACGCAGCAGCTGCCGCCTCACGGGTAGCGACCGGACCGCGCGAGGTTTCCCTGCTCCCGGCGCCAGGCGCGGCCCGGTACCGGTGACCTCAGAACGGCAGCCTCGCGTCCGGCTTGACCGCCACGATCGCCTGCCTGAGGCTTTGCTGGATCCGGGTCAGCGCCTCGTCGGTATCGGCCTCGAAGCGCAACACGACGACGGGGGTGGTGTTGGAAGCGCGCGCCAGCCCGAAGCCATCGGGATATTCCACGCGCACGCCGTCGATGGTGATGATCTCGGTGGCCCCGTCGAACCGGGCATTCTTCTGCAGCGCTTCGATCAGCTTGAAGTTCTCCCCTTCGGCGGTCTTGAGCTGCAGCTCGGGCGTGGTGGGCGAATCCGGCAGCGCTTCGAGCACCGCGCTCGGGTCGGGATGGCGCGCGAGGATCTCGAGCAGCCGCGCGGCGGTGTAGACGCCGTCGTCGAAGCCATACCAGCGGTCGTTGAAGAACACGTGGCCGCTCATCTCGCCGGCGAGCTTGGCCCCGGTCTCCTTCAGCTTCGCCTTGATCAGCGAATGACCGGTGCGCCACATCAGCGGCTGGCCGCCGTGCTTGCGGATCCACGGCGCCAGGTTGCGGGTGCATTTGACGTCGTAGATGATCTGCGCACCCGGATTCTTCTCGAGCACGTCCTGCGCATAGAGCATCAGCTGCCGATCCGGGAAGATGATCTTGCCGGACTTGGTGACGATGCCGAGGCGGTCGCCGTCGCCATCGAATGCCAGCCCGAGCTCGGCGTCGCCGGCGGCCACCGCGCGGATCAGGTCCTGGAGATTCTCCGGATGCGCGGGGTCCGGATGATGATTCGGGAAATTGCCGTCGACATCGCAGAAGAGCTCGGTCACCTCGCCGCAGCCGAGCGCCCGCAGCAGCGCCGGCGCGCCTGCGCCGGCGACGCCATTGCCGGCATCCACCGCCACCTTGATCGGGCGCGCCAGGCGGATGTCGCCAGTGATCTTCGCGAGGTATTCCGGCAGCACGTCGCGCTGCGAGACCTTTCCGGGCCGCTCGGCGCGCAGTCGCGACCAGGCGGCAGCGTCGCGGATGGTGGCGCCGATGCCGGTGATCTCCTCGCCGTAGAGCGTGCGGCCGTTCATCATCATCTTGAGGCCGTTGTACTCCGGCGGGTTGTGGCTGCCGGTGACGGCGACGCCGGTGCCGCTGCCGGTGAGGACGGTGGCGAAATAGACCAGCGGCGTCGGCACCATGCCGATGTCGACCACGTCGACGCCGGCAGCGCAAATACCCTCGGCCAGCGCCGCGGCCAGGCGCGGGCCGGACAGACGGCCGTCGCGGCCGACGACGATGCTGCCCACCCCTTCCTGCTTCGCGCGCGCGCCGAGAACCAGGCCGATCGCGCGGACCGCTTGCTCGGTCAACGTGTCGTCGACGATGCCGCGGATGTCGTAGGCCTTGAAGATGCCCGCTGACACCGTGGGCGCCGTGCGGCCGATGTCGGTTGGACGCGCGGACGCGGAATCGGAAGATGAAGTCATGGGTTCACCGTTGAGCGTTTATACAATGCCTGCATGGATGGTAACGGCATTGCAGATCCGTCGAATCCGGCCGCGGCGCCGCTGGTGGTCGTGACAGGCGCCGGCGGTTTCATCGGTGGTCATCTGCTGCGCGCCTTGCGCGAAGCCGGCTTTCGCAGCCGCGCGGTGACTCGCCGGGCCGTCGGCAGCGCGGGCCTTCCCGGCGCCGACGAAACCGTGACCCATCCTGGCGTATCGCCGACAGCCGACTGGCGTCCTGTCGTCGCCGGCGCGCAGGCGGTGGTCCATCTCGCGGGACTCGCCCACCTGCCGGTCGACGACCGGCCGACGCGCCAGACGCTGCGGCGGGTCAACGTGCTGGCCACCGAACAGCTGGCGCAGGCGGCGGCGGCGGCCGGGGCGGCGACCTTCGTCTTCATGAGTTCGATCAAGGCGGTCGCCGACCATTCCCGCGACCAGCCGCTGACCGAAGGCAGCGCCTGCCGTCCCGAGGACTGCTACGGCATCGCCAAGCGGGCCGCGGAGCGGCGGCTCGAGCGGCTGGCGCGACGCACGCCGGCCACCCGGATGCTGATCCTGCGCCCGCCGCTGGTGTACGGACCGGGCGTCGGCGCCAACTTCGCCGCGCTGGTGCGACTGGTCGGCAGGGGTGTGCCCCTGCCGCTCGGCGCCATCCGCAATCGCCGCAGCCTCGTCTATGTCGGCAACCTGACCGACGCCATCGTGCGCTGCCTCGAGCGGCCCCAGGTGCCGTCGGGCATCTTCCATGTGAGCGACGCAGAGCCCGTGTCCACGCCGGAGCTGGTTGCCGCGATTGCCCGCGCCCAGGGCCGGGAGGCGCGGCTGCTGGCGATCCCGCCGCGCTGGCTCGCCCTCGCCGCCGCGGTTGCCGGCAGGAAGGCGCAGTTCGGCCGCCTCGCCTGCTCGCTCGAGGTCAGCAACCGGCGCTTCTGTGAAGCCTTCGGCTGGACGCCGCCGTTCGGCCTGGAACAGGGACTGCGGGCGACGATCGCCGACCGCCGCTAGGAGCCTGGGCTCAGGCCCCGCGCAGCACCGTCGCCAGCAACGCGTCCCAGGCGGGCATGCGCAAGCCCCACACCTGCTCGATGCGCGACACGTCGAGGCAGGAATTGGCCGGGCGGCGCGCCGGTGTCGGATAGGCGGACGACGGAATCGACTCGAGCGTCGGCAGGCGCGGCACCTGCCAGTCCGGCTGCGGCAGGGTCGCCGGCGTCAGCGTCGCCCGGTGCAGGAGCGACAGCCCCAGGCCGGCATACTCGAACCAGCTGGTCCGGCCCGACGGCACCAGGTTGAGGACGCCCGACCAGTCCGCAAGCGCCGGATCGGCCCGGCGCCTTCCGAGCAGTTGCGCGGTGGTGTCGGCGATGAAGGAGGCCGGCGTCGGCGCACCGAACTGGTCGCCGACGATGCGCAGGTGGTCGCGGTTGGCGGCCAGGCGCACCATCGTGCGCAGGAAGTTGCCGCCGCGCAGGGAATAGACCCAGCTGGTGCGCAGGATCAGGTGCTGGCAGCCGCTCGCCTGGATGGCCTGCTCGCCTTCGAGCTTGCTGCGACCGTACAGGTTGACGGGCGCGGTCGGATCGTCCTCGCGATAGCGGCCCGGGCGGCTGCCATCGAAGACATAGTCGGTCGAATAGTGCACCAGCAAGGCCGCGTTGGCGGCACAGTAGCGCGCCAGCTCGCCGGGCGCCGCGGCGTTGATGGCAAGCGCACGATCGACTTCGCTTTCGGCCTTGTCGACCGCGGTGTAGGCGGCGGGATTGACGATGACTGCCGGCGCCAGCTCGCGCAGCCGGGCCTGCAGCCGCGCCGGGTCCGCCGCCGCATCGGCCAGGTCGAGGTCGGCACTGCCGACCCCGATCACCTCGCCCAGCGGCTGCAGGCTGCGCACCAGCTCCCAGCCGACCTGGCCGCTGATGCCGGTGACCAGGATCCTCATCGCGGCGAAGCAACGGTCGATGCCGCGCGCGCCGAATCGCTGCCATAGACCTCGGCGTCCGCCAACGGCCTGCCCACCAGATCCTTGTCCGAGATGATGACCTCGTCGCGGCCGCCCACCCGGGCGAGCGGCCAGGCGATGTCCAGCGCCGGGTCGTTCCAGAGCAGCGTGCGTTCGTGCGCCGGCGCGTAGAAGTCGCTGGCCTTGTAGAGCACGGTGCTGCCCTCCTGCAGGGCGAGGAAGCCATGCGCGAAGCCGGCCGGGATCCACGCCATCAGGTTGTTCTCGGCCGACAGCAGGAAGGAGGCGGAGCGACCGAAGGTGGGCGAATCGCGACGCAAGTCGATGGCGACGTCGAAGATCTCGCCTTCGAGCACCCGGATCAGCTTGCCCTGCGGCTGGTGGATCTGGTAGTGCAGCCCGCGCAGCACGCCGCGCGCCGACCGCGACTGGTTGTCCTGCACGAAGGCCACCGAGCGGCCGCACAGCTCGTCGAAGACGCGCTGGTTGAAGCTCTCGAAGAAGTAGCCGCGGCTGTCGCCGAACTTCTTCGGCTCGATCAGGAAGACATCCGGCAAGGCGGTATCGATGCGCTTCATCAGAACACCCGTTCGCCGAGCACCGACAGCAGGTACCTGCCGTAGCCGCTCTTCTCCAGCGGTTTCGCCAGGCTGGTCAGCTGTGTCGCGTCGATGTAGCCCATCCGGTAGGCGACCTCTTCCGGGCAGGCGATCTTGAGACCCTGGCGCTTCTCGATGGTCTGCACGAACAGCGAGGCCTCGATCAGCGATTCCTGCGTCCCGGTGTCGAGCCAGGCATAGCCGCGGCCCATGGTCTTGACGTGCAGCTCGCCCAGCTCGAGATATCGACGGTTGACGTCGGTGATCTCGAGCTCGCCGCGCGCCGACGGCTTGAGCTCGCGGGCGATGTCCACCACCCGGTTGTCGTAGAAGTACATGCCGGTCACCGCGTAATGCGACTTGGGCCTGGCCGGCTTCTCCTCCAGGCTGATCGCCCGCCCGCCTTCATCGAACTCCACCACCCCGTAGCGCTCCGGATCATGTACCCGGTAGGCGAAGACCGTGGCGCCCGAGGGGCGGCGGGCCGCCTCCAGCAGGTCGCCGGCCAGCGCATGGCCGTAGAAGATGTTGTCGCCCAGCACCAGGGCGCAGGCATCGTCGCCGATGAAGTCCTCGCCGATCAGGAACGCCTGTGCCAGCCCGTCCGGCGACGGCTGCACCGCGTAGGACAGGCTCATGCCCCAGGCGCGTCCGTCGCCGAGCAGCTGCTCGAAGCGCGGTGTGTCCTGCGGCGTCGAGATGATCAGGATATCGCGGATGCCCGCCAGCATCAGGCTGCTCAGCGGGTAGTAGATCATCGGCTTGTCGTAGATCGGCAGGAGCTGCTTCGAGACCGCCTGCGTGACCGGATAGAGGCGCGTGCCGGAGCCGCCTGCGAGGATGATGCCCTTCAATTGCTGCTCCCGACGGCTCGGTTGGAATAGTTGCGCTCCATCCAGTCGCGATAGGCGCCCGACTGCACGGCGGCCACCCACGCCTGGTTGTCGAGGTACCACGCCACCGTCTTGCGGATACCGGACTCGAAGGTCTCGGCCGGCTGCCAGCCGAGCTCGGCCGCGATCTTGGCGGCGTCGATCGCATAGCGCCGGTCGTGTCCCGGGCGATCCTTGACGAACGTGATCAGGCGCTCGCGCGGCCCGGCGGGATCCGGCCGCAGTTCGTCGACCAGTGCGCAGACGCGGCGGACGATGTCGATGTTGGGCATCTCGCTGTTGCCGCCGACGTTGTAGGTCTCGCCCACCCGTCCGTCCTCCAATACCCGCCGGATGGCCGAGCAATGGTCGGTGACGTAGAGCCAGTCGCGCACGTTCAGGCCGTCGCCGTAGACCGGCAGCGGCTTGCCGGCGAGTGCATTGGCGATCATCAGCGGGATCAGCTTCTCCGGGAACTGGAAAGGGCCGTAGTTGTTCGAGCAGTTGGTGGTCAGCACCGGCAGCCCGTAGGTATGGTAGTAGGAGCGCACCAAGTGGTCGGAGCCCGCCTTGCTGGCCGAATACGGGCTGTTGGGCTGGTAAGGATGCGTCTCGGCGAACGGCGCGTCTTCCATCAGCAGCGAGCCGTAGACCTCGTCGGTGGAGACGTGCAGGAAGCGGAACTTCGACTTCGCCTCGGTATCGAGCGCATTCCAGTAGGCGCGCGCCGCTTCGAGCAGGGTGAAGGTGCCGATGATGTTGGTGCGCACGAACTCCTCGGGGCCGAGAATCGAGCGATCGACGTGGCTTTCGGCCGCGAAGTGCACGATGGCACGCGGCCGATGCTCGGCCAGCAGGCGGTCGATGGCCGCGCGGTCGCAGATGTCGGTGCGCGAGAAATGATGCAGCGGCTCGTCCGCGAGCGTGGCCAGGTTCTGCAGGTTGCCGGCATAGGTCAGCTTGTCGACGTTGACGATGCCTTCCCGCGATTGCCGCAGCCAGTCCAGCACGAAGTTCGAGCCGATGAAGCCCGCTCCGCCAGTTACAAGAATCATGGTGTTGTGTGAT
>JAEZQX010000279.1 GCA_023441105.1 Pseudomonadota bacterium
CTCCGGCTGCCATTCGAAGCGCGGGATGGCCATCATCCAGTAGCTCATCGAGGTGTCATAGGGAAGCATCACGGCAAGCTCCTCGCATCAATGGAAACGGGACCGCACCGGTCGATGCGGTCCCGCCGTCCGGAGGGACGTGCTATCAGCCCTTGCGCGCCATCGTCGTCAGGCCTTCACCGATCGTCTTGATCGCGTTGGCGAACGAGTTCTGCAGCATGCCGAACAACTGGCTCTCGGCCTGGAACTTGGACTGCAGCTCCATGAACTCCTGCGAGGCGCCGCCGCCTTCGGCCGAGCCGGCGTTGTCCATCGCCTTGCTCAGCTTCTGCAGCTCGGCGGCATGCTTGCCCGCGATGCTGCCCATGGCCTTCGCCATGGCGACCAGCCAGCTTTCGCCGCTGCTCTTGCCTTTGCCGCCGGACACACCGCCTTCCTCGTCCAGGTACTGGCAGGTCTGCTGCGCGATCGAGTTGGCCCATTGGGACATCATGTCCTGGATGTCCTTGCCGAAGCCTTCCTTGGCCGCTTCGTCGCATTCCGGATCGTTGCCCTGCGTAAGCTCCTTGACGACGCTCTCGACCAGGCTGCGGATGGGATCCTGCAGGAACGACGGCATGCCCGATTGCTTGGTGAGCTGGTTCACCGCCTCGTTGACCGCACCGCCGACGGCCTGCGTGACCAGGTTGGCCACGCCCATCGCGATCGCCGCGGGCGGATAGATGGCGCTGATCGCGCTGGTGACCAGCGAGGTGATGTTGCCGCCACCGAAGATGCTGTTGACTACGCTGCCCATGATGAAGACTCCTTGAGTGGTCGGGCGGGTCCGATGTGCGTTCCGCCCTGGTTCATGAATGAAGAACAGAATGAGAGAGGGGAGAGAGAGCGCCTTCCTTGGTCGTGATCCCGCCGGAGACGTTCAAATTAGATCCCTGCGCGCCGGGCCGGGACAGTCGGGTCGTTCGACAGCTAGGGGTGGCCCTAGCGACCCAGCCTGCTAACGACGCACGTGGCTGCTGCCGGCATCGAACGCGGCGGGCGCGGGCAACTCGATGCCATCGCCTGCCCACCGGCCGAGCGTACTGATGCCGCCGGCGGTGACGCCCAGCATCCAGCGCTCGCCGCGGTGCTCCACGATCACGACCCGTTCCTTAGGCCCGACCGGCAGCGCCCTCACGAAGCGCAGCGTGTCGCCGGCAGCCTGTCCGCGGACAACCGGCTGCAGCCGGTCGCGCAGCAGCCGCAACGCCATCCACGCCACTGCGATCACCGCGGTGAGCGCCAGCAGCATGCCGGTGAAGTTCATTGCGAACGATTCCATTGGGCCTCCGGATAGCGGGTGAGGTCTTCGCCGGGCGCTTCGATACGGCGGCGGGAGAGGGCGGCGAGATCCTGGTTGCGGATGGCCTCGGCCTGCCGTCGGACGTCGTCGGCCCACAGGATGACCTCGGCAATGATGTCGAACAAATCGGCCGGCACGATCTCGCCCACCTCCGCGCGCGCCAGGAGGTCGCGCGCCAGCGGCACGTTGCGCACCACCGGCACGCCGGCTTCCTCGGCAGCCTCCCGCATGGCCAGGGCCTCGTGGTCCTGGCCCTTGGCTGAGATGGTCGGCACCGGATCGAGCTCGCGGTCGTAGTCGATGGCGATCGCCACATGGGTGGGATTGACCACCAGCACGTTCGCCTTGCGGGCAGCCTGCTCCGAATTGCGCTGCGACCACTCTTGCTGCATCTGGCGGCGTTGCTGCTTGACGTGGGGGTCGCCCTCGTTCTCCTTCGATTCCTGCTTGATGTCGCGCATGCTCATGCGCATCTTCTTCATGAAGGAATGGCGCTGCCATGCCGCGTCGAGGATTGACATCAAGGCGCACAAGGCGACCGACCAGGCCATCAGCTTGAAGGTGAGGTTCCAGGTGAGCGCGCCGATCGCCTGTGCCGACAGGCGCGGCGACCTCGCCAGCGCGATGAGGTCGGGCAGCGCTGCCTTCGCCAGCAGCCAGCCGCACAGGAACAGCAGCGCGGCCTTGATCACTGCCTTCAGCACCTCCACCAGGTTGTCCATGGAGAAGATGCGCTTGACGCCGGCAACCGGGTTCAGGTTCTCCAGCGACGGCTTGATCTTGTCGAAGGTCAGCACCGGCCCGGCCTGGAGGAAATCGGCGAGCAGGCCGACGAACGCGGCCGGCACCAGCATCATCGCCGTCAGCAGCAGCGCCATCTCCACCGCACGGCCGCCAAGTGCCCGGGCGGCTCCGGCGAACCCGGTGTGCATCCAGCCGATGCCGACGGTGGTGAACAGGGCCTCGAACAGCGCCCCGAGGCGCACGGTAGCGAAGGTGAGCAGCAGCGTGCCGATGCCGAGCCAGAGCACCAGGCCGACGGTGCTGGTGATCTCACGGCTCTTGACGACGTCTCCCTTCTTGCGCGCGTCCTCCAACCGCTTGTGGGTCGGCTTCTCGGTCTTGTCGCCGGAATCGTTGTCGGCCATCGCATCAGCTTCCGAGCAGCGTGCGCAAGATCCGCAGCACGATTCCGCCGCCGCGCACGAGCAGGTCGTCCTGCAGGAAGTCCACCATGATGCTGATCTGGATCCAGATGATCCAGGCTGCCGCCACCGCCTTGATCGACTGCGACAGCGAGAACACGTTGAGCTGCTGCGCGAAGCGGTTGATGAGGCCCAGGACCCCCTCGACCATGTGCAGCAGGACTAGCGCCGGGGCCGCGATCAGCAGCGTCAGCAGCATGATCCGGCCGAACTCGGACTCGAACAGCCGCGCACCGCCCGCGAGCAGGGTCGGCGCCGGCGCGCGCACCGGCCACAGCGCATAGCTGTGCATGATCGTGCCGATCATCAGCATGAAACCCCCGCCGGACATGAACACCCAGCTGGCCAGGCGTCCGAACAGCGCCGCGTTCAGGGTGACCTGCTGCCCCGACAGCGGATCCGCGACCTGGGCCATCGAGGAGCCCACCTTCGTGTCGATGAGCTGGCCTGCGGCTTCGAAGGCCCACATCACGCCGGCGAAGAAAAAGCCGATCGCGCAACCGATGAACGCCTCCTTGCCGAACAGCGTGATCAAGGTCCAGGTGTCGGGAACGAAGGGGGTGGAGGATGGCTGAAGCGCCAGCGTGAGCACGGCGATGCCGAGGAACATCGCGTTGCGCACCAGCGGCGGGATCAGCTCCGCCGTAAACAGCGGCACCAGCAGGAAGGCGACCGCGATGCGCGTCATCGACAGGCCCAGGAGCAGCGCCGTGTCGCTCAGCGGGCCGAAGATCGCCAGCGACTCCATGGGCCTGGACTCAGCGTCGGACCATGCCGGCGAAGTTGCTGAACACGCCGTCGCCGAACTGGTACAGTCCGCCGCCCAGCAGGGAGGCGGTGGCGAAGATCGTCAGCACGATGGCGAAGAACTTGGCCACGTACTGCAGCGTCTGCTCCTGCAGCTGCGTGGCCGCCTGCACGAACGCGATCAGCAGGCCCACGACGGCGGCGACAAGAATCGGCGGCGCCGACAGCAGGAGCACGTACCACAGCGCCTGCTGGGTGAGGTGGATCACGCTCGACTGGAGCATCGCCTTCTCCTTTTCACAGGTAGGTCAGGATCAGGCCATGGGTCAGCTTGACCCAGCCGTCGATGAGCACGAAGAGGAGCAGCTTGAACGGCATCGACACGGTAGTGGGCGACAGCATCATCATGCCCATCGCCATCAGGACGTTGGAGATCACCAGGTCGATCACGAGAAACGGCAGGAAGATCAGGAAGCCGATCTCGAAGGCTACCGACAGCTCGCTGACGGTGAACGCCGGCACCACGACCAGGAAGTCCCGGTCGGTGAGCTTGGCTGCGAGATCCGGGCTGACGGCCTTCTGCGCGGTCTTGAGGAAGAACGCGCGCTCGACCGGCCGGGTGTGCTTGATGAGGAAGTCACGAAGCGGCTCCTTGGCCAGGTCCGCGGCCTTGAGCAGCGACTGGGTATTTCCACCGACGTTGGCAGCGACGTTGTTGGCGCCCTGGAGCCGGTTGCCCATCTCCATGGCCACCGGATACATCACGTAGATGCTCAGCACCAGCGCGAGACCGTTGAGCACCACGTTGGGCGGCACCTGCTGCAGGCCCAGCGCATTGCGCAGCAGGCTCAGCACCACCACCAGCTTGGTGAACGAGGTCACCATCACGGCGACGAAGGGCGCGAGGCCCAGCACGACGACCGTCAGCAGCGCCGAGGATGGGGTGAAGGTCGAGATGTCCATGACGCTA
>JAEZQX010000335.1 GCA_023441105.1 Pseudomonadota bacterium
TGTCGGCGGAGGCGGCCGCGCGCTCGGCGCCGAGCACGCGGCCACTCGGCTACGACAACGACGCCTCGACCACGCTGTACGACTTCCATCTGGTCCGCGTCTTCGCCTACGACTATCCGGTCCTGTACTGGTTCCGTCGCAGCTTCGACGAAGGCCTCGGCCAGGTGCTCGACATCGGCGGGCACATCGGGATCAAGTACTACGCGTTCCGTCGCTACCTCGACTATCCGGCCGGACTGCACTGGCAGGTCTGCGATGTTCCAAGCGTCGCCGCCCGGGGACGGGAGGTTGCCGCCAGCCGCGACCCGCAGAAGCGGCTGTCGTTCGTGTCGACGCCGTCCGAGGCGCGCCCCAGCGACCTGCTGCTGCTGTCGGGAAGCCTCCAGTACCTGCCCCTGGGCATCACCGAACTGCTGGCAGCGCTGGCAGCCGCACCGCGCCGGATCGTGGTGAACATCACGCCGATCCACCCCGAGCGGACCTTCTACACCTTGAACAGCATCGGCACGGCGTTCTGTCCGTACCGGGTCGTCTCCGAGGCCGATGCCCTCGCCCAGTTCGCCAAGCACGGCTACCGTCCGGTCGACCGCTGGGAGTGCCCCGGCAAGCCGATGAACATCCCGGGCCATCCCGCCCACTCGCTCGAGCAGTACACGGGCTTCTGCCTCGATCGGTCCGCTTGAGAATGAACCGATGGGCGTGGGCGGGCCTCACCGTTGTCGCGCTCGTGAGCCTGGCGGTCTGGGCCTTCGCGGAGCGGCAGCGGCTGCTGGATGCCATGCCACCGGAGATCCGCGATGCCATCCAGGGCGCCTGGCGGGGATTCAGCATCGAGCGCGACCAGCAGATCGCGATGCCCGACGGCACGCTCCTCGCGGCCGACGTCTATCGGCCCCGTCGCGGCAGTTCGGCCAGGCTGCCGACGGTTCTCGTCAGGCTTCCCTACGACAAGAGGAACTATGGCGAGGCGCTTGGAATCGCCATCTACTTCGCCGCCCGCGATTTCGTCGTGGTGCTGCAGGACATGCGCGGCCGCTTCCGGTCGCAAGGCAATTTCGTCCCCAGCAAGGACGATGCTGCGGACGGCGACGCCACGCTGAGCTGGATCGTCCGGCAGCCGTGGTCCAACGGGCGGATCGGCACCATCGGCTGCTCGTCGCTCGGCGAATCGCAGGTGATGATGGCGACTCGCAGGAATCCCGCCCACGCGGCCATGATCGCCCAGGGAGCAGCAGGCGCAGTCGGCACTGCCGGAGGACGCCATACCTTCTTCGGGATCTACGAGGGCGGGGTCCTCAATCTGGCAACCGCCTTTGGCTGGTTTCTCGCCCATGGCTCGAAGACCCCGGGCCAGGGTCCCCACCCGCCGGTGGTGTTCAGCGAGGCACTGGCGGAACTGCCGGTTCTCGGAATGGTCTCGAGACATCGCAAGGATCCGACCGACTTCGACGACTTCGTCTCCCGGCCGCTCGACGATCCATACTGGCAGTCGCTCGGATACATCAGCGACACGGACCGCTTCGACACGCCGGCGTTGTTGATCAATACCTGGCAGGACCAGACCGTGGCGGACACGTTCGTCCTGTCCGACGTGATGAAGCGCAACGCCGGCTCCGAGCGGGCGGCAACCGCCCATCACGTCATCATCGTCCCGGGACAACACTGCGACTACCAGTTCGTCGCCGACCAGGGCCGCGTCGGCGAGCAGCCGGTGGGCACTGCGGCACGGCAGCCATACTGGGACTGGTACCTGGCCTGGTTCAACCACTGGCTGCGCGACGAGTCGGCTCCCCTGCCCGAGCTTCCTGCCTACCTGCTCTATGTCATGGGCGAGGATGTCTGGATCAAGTCGCCGACCTGGCCACCTCCCGGCGTCGTCGAGCAGCGCTGGTATCTCGACGACCGTTCGCTGATCGAGGCTGCTCAGGGCACCGATCGCGCCGCCGATGCCTTCACCTATGACCCGATGAACCCGGTACCGACCCGAGGGGGCCCCGTCTGTTGTACGGATGATCGCATCCCCGCGGGTCCAGCCGACCAGCGTGAGGTCGAGCAACGGGCCGATGTCCTCGTGTACAGCTCGGCCGTCCTCCCGGACGGACTCCGGATCGCGGGTCCTCTCCGGGCCGACCTGTACGTTTCCTCCGACGCCCTGGACACCGACTTCGTCGCCAAGCTGGTCGATGTCTGGCCGGACGGCACGGCGCTCAACGTGCAGGAAGGCGCATTGCGGATGCGCTACCGCGACGGGTACACGACTCCGCGGCCGCTCGAGCTCGAGCCAGGCAAGGTCTACCGGATCTCCCTGGACATGCGCGCGATCGCGCACTTCTTCAAGCCGGGCCATCGGATCCGCCTGCAGATCTCGAGCAGCAACTTCCCCCGGCTGGAGCGCAACCTGAACACGGGCGGGCGCAATGTCGACGAGAGCACGGCAATCACGGCCCTGAATCGGGTATTCCGGGGCGGCGACACCCCCTCCTCGGTCGTGCTGCCGGTGTTGCCGTCGCTGAAGGGACTCGACTAGCGCCGGATGCGTTCGCGCGCGCCGGCGGTCGGCGCCTGCATGTCGATCACCTGCGTCGAGCGCGCGACGGATTCGCCGATCAGGCCGGGACTTGCCGTTCGCTCAAGTGCGAGAACAGCAGGTCGAGCGCTTGCGCCGTCGGCACCCGCTGTCGCCAGCCGAGGTCCTTCAACGCCTGGTTGCTGTAGCTCAGGGGCCTGAACATCGACCTCACGGTGTACGGCGTCATGATGGCCGGCAGCTGGCCGCCGGAGACCCGGTTGTAGCGCACGAAGCCGCGAGCGCCGAGGAGAAGCAGCCAGTACGGCACCGGCACGACCCGCAGCTTCCTCACCCGCCGCCGATACGCCCGCAGGTAGTCGGCGCAGGTCGGCAGGTCGTCGTCGACGACATTGAACACGCTTCCCGACGGAGCACGCAATGCGACCAGGGCGATGGCATCGGCGCAGTTCTCCACGAAGCTCAGCGGCAGCGTGGCGCCGCCGCCGAGGCTGAAGAACAGGCCCATCGCCTGGATGCCGACCCGGGGCGACAAGGCCGACCCGCCCGGTCCGTGTATGACGCCGGGTCGCACGATGGCCCAGTCGAAACCGAAGCGCGCCTGCATCTCCCGGAAGACCTGCTCCTGCCGCGTCTTGGCAAAGCCGTAGGGGCCCTTCTCCACCCCGCTTTCCTCGACGGCACACGACTCCGACAGCACCGTGCCCTTCGGGAGATCCACCGTCCGCAGGACGGCGAACGAGCTGGTGAGCACGATCCGGCGGACGCCGAGCGTGCCGGCCGCCTCCAGGAGATTGCGCGTGCCGACGACGGTGTTGGCGAACATGTCGGCCGTCGCGCCGCGCATGCCTGCCGCCGCATGCACGATGCAGTCGGCATCGCCGATCATCTCCTGCAGCCCTTGTCTCGCCGCGAGATTGGCCAGCACCGGATCGATATGGACGTCCGGGTGGCGTGCCCGCAGATCCTCCAGCAGGCCGGCCGGCGGCTTCTGCCGGAAGTGCAGGCGCAAGCTGCCGACGCCGCCGGCAAGCAGGCTCTCCGCCAGCCGTCTGCCCAGGAAGCCGCCGGCGCCGGTCAGCAGCATCGTCATCGCGCCGCCCTCGCCCCTGCGACGATGGCGTCGATCACGCTGCAGACACGGATCACCTGGGCGGCAGGGATCGGCTCAGGCGCGCGACCGGCTACTGCATCGTAGAAGCGGGCCAGCAACTCGCGCATGCCGGCGAAGTACTGGAAGCGGTAGCGCCGGAACTCGGCGAGGTTGCGCAGCCCGTTGCGGGCGAATTGCCGGGCCTGCACCCAGGGCGGAAACAGGCGCCCGAGCGCGCTCGGCTGGGCCTGGCGCGCCGCGAACACCAGCGTCCGGGCGGCATAGTCGACTTCGACCGTGTCGCGCGTGCCGATCATCCTGAGCACATGGGTCACCGGTCGGGCATGCGCGCTCACCAGCCCGGAAGCGGTCACGCTGCCGCTGCGGAGCACGAAGCGCAATTCGTCCTCCATGTCGTCGAGCATCGCAACGCCCGCCGCCGGCCGGCGGCGGCACGCCAGCACGTCGACTGCGAAGTCGTCGCCGATGTAGGGCGAGATCTTGGAGACCACGTGGTCGAGCACGTTGTGGAACAGCTTGCCGGGCAGCCGGTGGACCCAGTGACCGGGATCGGCCAGCACCGCCATGCCATAGTCCCCGGCCAGGTTGTAGCCGTAGGAGACGTCCATGTGCACCACGTCCCCGAGCCTGCCTGCCGCCAGCATCCGTTCCAGGTCCAGCGCCACCGACTCGTAGTTGTACAGGTAGTTGACGCTGACCCGGCGCCCCGCCCGGGCGGCGGCCTCGTAGATCCTGCGGGCGTCGCCGGCCGTCGTCGCAAAAGGCTTCTCGACGAAAAGATGGCATCCCGCGTCGAGCGCCAGCTGGGCGATGGGAAGATGCGTGTCCGGCGGCGTGGCGATGTGCAGGATGTCGAGCTTCTCGGCGCGGATCATGTCGCCGACTTCCACGTAGCGGCCGGCAATGGCCATCCGCGTGGCCAGCTGCTCCGCCATCAGCGGCTCGCGATCGCAGACGGCCACCAGCTCCGCGCCGCCGACCGCGCGGATCTGCTCCACATGGCCGTCGGCGATCTTGCCGCAGCCGACCAGGCCGACTCTCAGCATCCTGCCTCCCGACTGGCGATTGCCGAGCGACATGGCAGCGGCCTCATCGCTCCGAACGCTCCCAGCCCGCGCGGTAGCGTCCCGCGGCGAACTTGGCGGAAGCAACCAGGAAGGCCCAGTTCAGGGCGAACAGGAAGGCCGGCAGGCGCAGCAGCGCGGGCAGCCGCCCGGCCCGCTCGCCGATCATGAAG
>JAEZQX010000345.1 GCA_023441105.1 Pseudomonadota bacterium
GTGAAGACTTCCGCCACCACCGACCTCGGGGCGCTGCTGCGCGCCGCCCTGCAGATCGTGCCCCGCCGCTCGCTCGTGTTCGTGGTGTCGGGCTTCCTGTGCCAGCCGGGATGGGGACCGGAGCTGCGCACCCTGGCGCATCGCCACGAGGTGCTGGGCGTGCGGCGCTACGATCCGCTCGAAATGGAGCTGCCCAACCTCGGCATGATCGTGATGCAGGACGCCGAGACCGGCGAGCAGCTGTTCGTGGATACCAACGACGCCGGCTTCCGGCGCCGTTTCGCCAGCCAGGCCGGCGCCCGCGAGCAGCGCCTGCAGGGCGAATTCTCGGAAGCGGGCGTCGACGCGCTCGAGCTGGCTACCGATGAGCCGCTGGTGGAGGCGGTGCTGAGGTTCGCCGAGATGCGCAAGATGCGCAATCGGCTGGGCGGCGGCGTCGCACAGGCCGGCAGCGGACCGGCCACCCAACTGGTGCAGACATCATGAGCTTCATCTGGCCCGAAATGCTGTGGCTCCTCCTGCTGGTGCCGCTGCTGGTGCTGCTCTACTGGTGGGTCCTCAGGCGCAAGAAGAAGGCCGCCGTCGGCTACGCCAACCTGTCGATCGTGCGCGAAGCGATGGGCCCGGGCCAGAAGTTCCGCCGCCACGTTCCGCCGCTGCTGTTTCTCGTCGCCATTACGTTGATGATCACGGCGGTGGCACGGCCGTCGGCCATCGTCACGCTGCCGTTCAACCAGCAGACCGTCATTCTCGCCATCGACGTGTCGCTGAGCATGCGTGCCGACGACGTCGATCCGAGCCGCATGGAGGCGGCGCAGGCCGCCGCCAAGGCCTTCGTCCAGGAGCAGCCGCGGGACACGCGCATCGGCATCGTCTCGTTCGCCGGCACCGCCTCGGTGGTGCAGCCGCCCACTCACGCGCGCGAAGACATCGTGGCCGCCATTGACCGCTTCAGGCTGCAGCGCGGCACGGCGGTCGGCAGCGGCATCCTGGTGTCGCTGAGCGTGCTGTTCCCGGATGCCGAGTTCGACCTGCGCGCCAGCAATCCGCGCCAGCGCAGCGGTCCGCAGGATCGCATGCGCGGCGGCAACGGCGGCATCGCGCCGCGGCCGAAGGAGCAGGAGGGACCCGATCCGGTCAAGACGCCGGCGGTCGAGCCGGGCTCCTACAATTCGGCGGTCATCATCCTGCTCACCGACGGCCAGTCCACCACCGGCCCGGATCCCATCGAATCGGCGCGCATGGCGGCCGAGCGCGGCGTGCGCGTCTATACCGTCGGCATCGGCACGCCCAACGGCGAGATCATCGCCGGCGAAGGCTGGCGCATGCGGGTGCGGCTCGACGAGGACGCGCTGAAGGGCATTGCCAAGGAAACCCGCGGCGAGTACTTCTATGCCGGCACCGCCACCGACCTGCGCAAGATCTATTCGAACCTGAACTCGAAGCTGGTGATGGAGCGCAAGGAGACGGAGATCACCGCCTTCTTCTCCGCCGGCGCCGCCATCCTCGCGGTGCTGTCGGCGCTGCTGTCGCTGCTCTGGTTTAACCGGGTGCTCTGACCGCCCGGAGTCGCGGGCTACTTGCGGAACAGGTCGTCGAGCCGGGACGCGGCGTCGTCCGCCCCGGCCGAGCGGCCGGACTCGACCGGATACTCCTCCGCGATGCGGTCCTCCCAGAAGCTGGCCGGGTTCGGCGCGGCGAACAGCCGTCGCGCCACCTCGTGGGGAACGCCCTTGTAGGACTTCAGCTGGCCGTTGTGGAAGGCGATCTCCAGCACCTTCTCCTTCTCGTCGTAGCCGGCGGATTTGAGCTGCGCCGTGTGCAGCATCCGGTGCGCGAGTCTGGTCATGGCGGTCGTTGCCTCCCTTGCTGTCGTTTTCCGCTCACCGGCGGATGCGGTTATCGTAGCCGGGCACCCTCAGCCTCCGCGGGCGGTGCCTTCGCGGCGCGGATCGGCGGCGCCAATCCAGGCGCAGCCGGAGGCGGCGGCATCGCGCGGATCGGCGGCGCTGGCCGCGGCGGTGGCGCTGGTGGTGGCGCCGGCGGTGGTGGGGCTGGTGGCGGTGCAGCGTCGCACGATGGACTGCACGCCGCTGGTGGCCTCCACCATCCGCAGCGGATGGGCGCGGGCTTTCAGTGCCGCCAGCAAGGCGTCGTCCACCCGGTCGCGCTCGAGTTCGGTCGGTCCGTTGCGGCTGCCGATGTTGGGCAGCGCGATCGCCTGCAGCGGATCGAGCCCGTCCTGCAAGGTCGCGACCAGCGTCTTGGCGACATAGTTGATGATCGCCGAGCCGCCTGGCGAGCCGGTCACCATCACCAGCGGCCCCCGCCGCGGGGCTGTCCGGTCATCGCCCTGCCGATCCGGCGGCATCCTCTCGAATACCAGGGTCGGCGCCATCGAGCTTCGGGGCCGCTTGCCGGGTTGCAGCCGGTTGCGGACGCTGTCGGTGGCTGCGGGACGCGGCGGCGGCGTCGATGCTGCCGTGGCAGCCGGCGCGGCCACGAACGAAAAGTCGGTGAGCTGATTGTTCAGCAGGAAGCCCGCAACCATCTGGCGGCTGCCGAAAGCGTTCTCGATCGACGTGGTCATCGCCGCCGCGTTGCCGTAGCGGTCGACCACTGAGATGTGCGAGGTGCCGCCTTCCTCGTAGCCGGCGGCGCGCTTCAGCTCGGACTGGCGGAAACCCTCCGGATCGCCCGCCGCAGCCACTCCCAGGGATTGCTCGCCCACCAGCCGGGCACGGCGGCGCAGGTAGGCGGGATCCAGCAGCCCGCCGGGGATGGCCACGTAGTCGCTGTCGGCCACGTAGCTGTCGCGGTCGGCAAACGCCAGCCGTCCCGCCTCGCTGAACAGGTGCACGCCGACGGGATCCAGGGCGTGACCGGGCGGGGCAGCAGCAGCTGGCGGGTTGCCCGCGCCGGGGCCGTCGGCGGTGGCGGCGACCAGCCCGCGGAAGGGCAGGGCAGCCAGAATCTGCAGCATCTGCGCCACCGCGATGCCGCCCGAGGAGGGCGGCGGCATGCCGCAGACCACCCAGCGCTGCCACGGCACGCAGACCGGCTCGCGCCGCCGCGGCTGGTAGGCGGCAAGATCGCTGCGGGTCAGCAGGCCGGGGTTGCGCGGATGGCTGCGCACCTTGTCCACGATCGCGTCGGCGAGCGCGCCGCTGTAGAGCGGGCGGCTGCCGTCGCGTGCCAGTATCTCCAGCGTGCGCGCCAGCGCCGGATTGCGCAGTGTCGTGCCGATCGCCAGCGGCTTGCCGTCCGCATCGTGGAAGTAGCCGGCAGCCACCGGATCGTCGCGCAGGAACGGATCTGCGCCGATCAGCGCATGCAGGCGCGGACTGACCGGAAAGCCGTCGCGGGCCCGGTCGATGGCCGGCTGCAGCAGGTCGCCCCAGCGCAGGCGGCCCGACTCGCGATGCGCCGCCTCGAGCATGCGCACGACGCCCGGCACGCCGACCGACCGGCCGCCGACCACGGCCGAGAAGAAGGGCATCGGCTTGCCTGCGGCATCGAGGAACAGTCGTTCGTCCGCTGCCAGCGGCGCCGTCTCGCGACCATCCCAGGCGGCGATGCTGCCGCTGCGGGCATCGAAATGGAGCAGGAAGGCGCCGCCGCCGATACCCGACGATTGCGGCTCCACCAGGGTCAGCATCATCTGCGCCGCCACCACCGCGTCGACGGCGGTGCCACCCGCTGCCAGGACTTGCCAGGCGGCGTCGGTCGCCAGTGGGTTGGCGGTCGCAGCCATGAACTGGCCGGCGCGCGCCGTCGGCGCGGCGGCGAAGCCGCTGGCCCCTTCGGGCGGGGGCTGGGCGACGGCGGCAAGCGGGATGACGGCCGGCAGCAGCGCCCGGCAGGCCCTCATGCGCCACGGCTGTCGCGGCTTGCCGGCAGCAGCAGATGCAGGCACGCTCATCCGTTCATAATAGCCCGGCGGCGGCCGAGCGGCCGCTCGCGACTTCACCTCCGCATGCTCGTCTTCCAACCTGCGCCGCCATGAGCTTCGAACGACCGACCTTCACGCCGATCCGGCTGCAGATCCAGCAACTGCTCGACGGCCGGCGCGTGCTGCGCGACGAGCTGGCGGTGATCGAGGCGCGCGCCAAGGCGCACCAGGAGCTGAACCCGCTTGCCTGGGTCGACTGGCAGAGGGCCGCCGCGCAGGCCGACGCGGCAGAGGCCGAGAGCCGCAGCCTCGGCTCGCAGGCCTTGTCGGCGCGGCCTCTGCAGGGCGTGTTCGTCACCGTCAAGGATCTCTTCAACCTCGACGGCGCCCCCACGGCGGCGGGCACCCGCGCGACCCTGCCGGATTTCGGTCGGCAGGCGACGGTGGTCGACCGCCTCCAGGCCGCCGGGGCCATCGTCTTCGCCAAGACCAACATGCATGAGATCGCGCTCGGTGCGACCGGCGAGAATCTCTGGACCGGCGACGTCAGGAATCCCTACGATCCCGCCCGCCAAGGCGGCGGCTCATCGAGCGGCTCGGGGGTGGCCGTCGCCTGCGGCATCGGGACGGCGTCGGTCGGCAGCGACACCGGCGGCTCGGTCCGCATACCCGCCGCCTTCTGCGGTGTGGTCGGCTTCAAGCCGACCTACGGCGCGATACCGCTCGATGGCGCCCTGGCTCTCTCCTGGACCTGCGACCATGCCGGCCCGTTGGCCAACAGCGTCGACGACGCGGCGCTGATGTACGAGGCGCTGTCGCAGTTCAGCACCCGGCATGGCGCGACGCCACGCCGTCCCCGGCTCGGCATCCCGCAGCGCTGGCTGCAGGGACGGCTCGATGCCGGCGTGCGGGAAGCGTTCGAACGGCTGGTGGCCGACCTGGGCGCGGAGGCCGATGTCGTCGTCGCCGACGTGGACAGCATGCCCCTGGCCTGGGAGCACTACACGCCGATCGTTCGCGCCGAGGGCGCCTGGATCCATCGCGCCGCGCTGGCCGCCGGCGGCCAGGGATTCTCGGAGCTGGTGATCGGGCCGCTGAAGGCAGGGATGACGATCAGCGCAGCGCAGTACTTCGATGCCATGGCGGCGCGGCGGCGGTTCAGCGACGAGCTCGACCTGCGGCTGCGCGGGGTCGATGCGATGATCCTGCCCACCACCGCGGTGCCGCCGCCGTTGCGCGGTCAGCAGGACGTGGACGTGGAGGGCGGCCGGATGACGGTGCGCGAAGCGGTGCTGGGCCAGACCCTGCCGTTCTCGTTCGCCGGCGTGCCCACCTTGAGCCTGCCCTGCGGCTTTCAGCAGGGACTGCCGCTCGGGCTGCAGGTGGTGGGGCGGCGCGATGCCGATGCCGCGCTGCTGGCGCTCGGGCGCTGGCTGGAGCAGCGCCTGCCGACGGTCTAGCGCGGGCGCCTTCCTCTAGCGGGGCGCCATCCTGATCGCACCGTCGAGCCGGATGGTCTCGCCGTTGAGCATCTCGTTCTCGACGATCGACCTGACGAGGTTGGCATATTCCTCCGGCTTGCCCAGGCGCGAAGGGAAGGGGACCTGCTTGCCGAGCGAGTCGCGCACTTCCTGCGGCATGGTCATCAGCATCGGCGTCTCGAAGATGCCAGGTGCGATCGTCATCACGCGGATGCCGTCCCGCGACAGGTCGCGGGCGATCGGCAGGGTCATGCCCACGACGCCGCCCTTGGACGCCGAGTAGGCGGCCTGGCCGACCTGGCCATCGTAGGCCGCCACCGAGGCGGTGTTGACGATCACGCCGCGCTCACCATTGGGCAGCGCATCCTGGCGCGCCATGGCCGTGGCCGCGAGGCGGATCATGTTGAAGGTGCCCACCAGGTTGATCATGATCACGCGCTGGAAGGCGTCGAGCGGATGCGGGCCGTCGCGGCCGACGGTCTTCTGGCCGATGGCGATGCCGGCGCAGTTCACCAGGCCGCGCAGCTGCCCGGCCGCCAGGGCGGCGTCGATCACCGCCTTGCCGTTGGCCTCCTGGGTGACATCGCACTTGAGGAAGCTGGCGGACTTGCCGAGGCTCGCCGCATGGGCGTTGCCGGCGTCGGCGTTGACGTCCGCCAGGATCACCTTGCCGCCCTGCGCGACGATCATCGCCGCGGTGGCGCCGCCAAGGCCGGATGCCCCGCCGGTGACCACGAATACGTTGTCCTGGAATTTCATTGACTTGCCTGCTGCTGTGAGGGTTGAAGGAGGATCACGGTCAGGGGGCGACGCCCACCTCGACGCGCCGGGCCTCGCGATCGTCGCTGCCGCCAGTGCTTTCGGCCGGCGGGACCAGGACGATCCGCTCTTCGGTCACGCCGGCTGCAACCAGCAGGTTGCGCACCGCCACCGCGCGCTGCCTTGCCAGGTCGGCGTTGACTTCCGGATTTCCGGTCTTGTCGTGAAAACCGGATATCGCGAGCTTCAGGTCCGACGACGAGCGGGCCTTGACCACCAGGCCCTCGAGCTGTTCCTTGCTGTCGGTCGGCGGGATCGCGCTGCCCACGTCGAAGTAGAGCTTGACCTGCTCGGCATTGACCGCGGCCGATTGCGTGGGCGCGGGCGCCGCGGCAGTGCTTGCCGCCTGCTTCGCCGCCGCCACCGCCACCCCATCGGCGG
>JAEZQX010000353.1 GCA_023441105.1 Pseudomonadota bacterium
CCGGGTGTTGGGGGGGGGGCGCCCCCCGCCCGCCATGGGGGGATCTCAAGCCACAATGCATTGCCCGCCCGACTCCTCCACGCACGCCTGGAACTGCGGCGTAAGCGGCTGGTCCGTGAACAGTACATCGACCTGCGACAGATGCGCCAACTGCACCATCGCGCGGCGGGTGAACTTGGAATGGTCGGCGGCCAGCCAGACCTCGCGCGACTGCTCGATGATCGCCTGGGCCACCTTGACCTCGCGGTAGTCGAAGTCGCGCAGCGTGCCGTCGCTCTCGATGCTGGAGATGCCGATCAGGCCGATGTCCACCCGGAACTGGCGGATGAAGTCCACCGCCGCCTCGCCGACGATGCCGCGGTCGCGCGAGCGCACCTGGCCGCCGCAGACGATCACCTCGCAGCGCGGATTGTCGGCCAGGATGGCGGCGACGTTGAGGTTGTTGGTGACCACCCGCAGGTCCTGGTGATGCAGGAGGGCGCGGGCGATCGCCTCGGTGGTGGTGCCGATGTTGAGGATCAGCGAGCAGCCGTTGGGCACCCGGGAGGCCACTGCCTGGGCGATGCGGCGCTTGCCTTCGGGATTGAGGGACTGGCGCTGGCCATAGGCGATGTTCTCGACGGTGGACGAGGGGATGCCCACGCCGCCATGGAAGCGCGCGAGCAGGCCGGCCTGCGACAGCGTCGAAACGTCGCGGCGGATGGTCTGGGCGGTGACCTCCAGCAATTGCGAAAGGCCTTCCACCGACATCGAGCCGCGGCGCTTGACTTCCTCGAGCAGGCGCTGCTGACGGGGATTCGCGATCATCGTTCCGAAGGATAAACGAAAACAAACGAACGCAGTTGTGCCTTGCAGTGTTGCATTGCTTTCGTTTGTGATCTCTAATCGACCTGATTCGATCAGAAGAGAACGGCGCAAGGAGGCGCTGGCAGGGCAGACATGATGCAAACGACAAATCCGCCGACAGCCCTGGACTGCGACCTGCTCATCGTCGGCGGCGGCGTCAACGGCGCCGGCATCGCCCGCGACGCAGCCGGCCGCGGGCTCTCGGTGGTGCTGTGCGAGAAGGACGATCTCGCGCAGCACACCTCGTCGTCCTCCACCAAGCTGATCCATGGCGGGCTGCGCTACCTGGAGCACTACGAGTTCAGCCTGGTGCGCAAGGCGCTGCAGGAGCGCGAAGTCCTGCTGCGCAACGCGCCGCACATCATGCGGCCGCTGCGTTTCGTGCTGCCGCACGACCCATCGATGCGGCCGGCCTGGATGATGCGGATCGGCTTGTTCTTCTACGACCATCTCGCCCGGCGCGAGTTGCTTGAAGGCTCCGAGGGCATCGACCTCCGCCGCCACGAGGCCGGGCCGGCGCTCAAGCCCGTCTTCAGCCGCGGCTTCCTTTATTCCGACGGCTGGGTGGACGACGCCCGGCTGGTGGTGCTGAACGCGGTCGGCGCCGCCGAGCACGGCGCAAGGATCCTGCCGCGCACCGAATGCATCAGCGCCATCGCCGCCGGCGACGCGGCCGCCGGCTGGCACGCCACGTTGCGTGCCGCCGATGGCAGCCAGCAGCAGGTGCGCGCCCGCGCCCTGGTCAACGCGACCGGCCAGTGGGCGGCGAGCTTCCTGCGCGACGGCACGCGACGCAAGGGCACGCGCAGCTTGCGGCTGGTGAAGGGCAGCCACATCGTGGTGCGCAAGCTCTTCGACCATCCGTTCGCCTACATCCTGCAGAGCCCGGATCGCCGGATCGTCTTCGCCATCCCGTACGAGGACGATTTCACCCTCATCGGTACCACCGACATCGAGCTGGAGGGCGGCCCAGGCGAGGCGCGTATCTCGCCGGCCGAGGTGCAGTACCTCTGCGACCTCATCAACCGCTACTTCCGCCAGCCGATCAGCCCCAGCGACGTGGTCTGGAGCTATTCCGGCGTCCGGCCGCTGATGGACGACGAGTCCGGCGATCCGTCGGCGGTGACCCGCGACTATTCCCTCGAGCTCACCCGCGATGGGGCGCCGTGCCTGACCGTGTGGGGCGGCAAGATCACGACCTACCGCAAGCTCGCCGAGGAGGCGGTCGACCTGCTGCGTCCGGTGCTCGCGCCGCTGGCCAGGCGGATGGACGGCGCCTGGACCGCCGCCGCACCGTTGCCGGGCGGCGACTTCGCCACGCTGGTCGGCCGGATCGAGGCCGATGACCTCGGCCTCGAGCGGCTGCGGGCGCTGATGCGCGAGCAGCATCCCTGGCTGCCGCCGCCGCTGGTGCGGCGCTATGCCAGCAGCTACGGCACCCGATACCGGGCGATCGTCGGCGACGCCCGCTCGCTGCCGGATCTCGGCAAGGAAATCGCGCCCAACCTTCATGAGGCGGAGCTTGCTTATCTGCGTGACCGGGAGTGGGCCCGCACCGCCGACGACATCCTGTGGCGCCGGTCCAAGCTCGGCCTGCACCTCGAGCCGTCGCAGCGCCAGGCGGTGGCCGACTGGCTGCAGCAGGCCGCTTCGGGCTCGTCCCTGATGGCGGCCGCAGCGCGATGAGGCTGCAGCTGCAGGAAGTCGCCAAGCGGGTCGGCGCACGTGACCATCTCCATCCCACGAGCATGGAAGTCGCGCCCGGCGGCATCACGGTCCTGCTCGGGCCGACGCTGGCGGGCAAGACCACGCTGATGCGGCTGATGGCCGGCCTGGATGCCCCAACAAACGGGCGCATCGCCGAGGACGGCCGCGACGTGACGGGCGTGCCGGTGCGCAAGCGCCGGGTGTCGATGGTCTACCAGCAGTTCATCAACTATCCGTCGATGACGGTGTTCGACAACATCGCGTCGCCGTTGCACCTGGCCCGCGCCGGCGGCGTTCGCGAGCAGGTGACCGCGCTGGCGCGACGCCTGCACATCGACCACCTGCTCGATCGCCTGCCGGCGGAGCTGTCGGGCGGCCAGCAGCAGCGGGTGGCGCTCGCCCGCGCGCTCGCCAAGCAGGCGCCGCTGGTGCTCCTCGACGAGCCGCTGGTGAACCTCGACTACAAGCTGCGCGAGGAACTGCGCGAGGAGCTGGCGCAGATCTTTTCCGGCGGAGAGTCGAGCGTCGTCTATGCCACCACCGAGCCCGCCGAAGCGCTGCTGCTCGGTGGTCATACGGCGGTGCTGGACAAGGGCCGGCTGCTGCAGTTCGGCCGCACCATCGACGTCTTCCTCAAGCCGGCATCGATCGAGGTCGCGCGTGCCTTCAGCGATCCGCCGATCAACCTGGTGCCGGCACGCCTGGAGCGCAACCTGCTTGCCATCGACCAGGGGCCGCGCATCCCGCTGCACCAAGCACTGCCCACCGACCGGCCGGAAGTGACGGTCGGACTGCGCGCCGGCGACCTGCGTGTCGAGGGCCAGCCGGGCGACGTGCACTTCGATGCCCGCGTGGACCTCGCGGAGATCTCCGGCTCGGACAGCTTCGTCCACGTCACCTCGCGGCTCGGGTCGCTGGTCGTGCAGCTGGTCGGCGTACACCGCTTCGAGCTCGGCCAGCCGCTGCGCCTGCATGTCGATCCCGGCGCCATCTACGTCTTCGACCACGACGGTACGCTGCTGCTGGCGCCGGAGCTGGTGCAGATGCGCGAACACTACGAGGCGCAATGGCGCAAGCGCGCCCACGCGGCGGGCACATCGGCCGAGGCGATCGGCGCCACGCAGGCCGCGCAGGCGACGGGAGGCGTCGATGGCGCGCATTGAGCTGCAAGGCCTCTCGCATTCCTACCGCCGCCATCCGCGGGAGCCGGCGGACTATGCGTTGCAGCCGCTCGACATCGAATGGAAGGATGGCGGCGCCTACGCGCTGCTGGGGCCGTCGGGCTGCGGCAAGACCACCCTGCTCAACATCATCTCCGGCCTGATCCGGCCGAGCCGTGGCACCGTCCGGTTCGACGGCCGCGACGTCACCGGCCTGACGCCGCAGCAGCGCAATATCGCGCAGGTCTTCCAGTTCCCGGTGGTCTACGACACGATGACGGTGGCGCAGAACCTCGCCTTTCCGCTCCTCAATCGCGGCATCGCTGCCGACGCCATCCGCCGGCGCGTCGGCAAGGTCGCCGAGCTGCTGGAATTGTCGGGCGAGCTCGACCGGCGCGCCAGCAACCTCAGCGCCGATGCCAAGCAGAAGATTTCCCTTGGCCGCGGCCTGGTGCGCGAGGACGTGGCGGCGATCCTGTTCGACGAGCCGCTCACCGTGATCGACCCGCACCTGAAGTGGCAGTTGCGTCGCAAGCTCAAGCAGATCCATCATGAGCTCAAGCTGACCCTGGTCTACGTAACTCACGACCAGGTCGAGGCGCTGACCTTCGCCGACCAGGTCATGGTGATGTCGGAGGGCAGGGTGGTGCAGGCGGGCACGGCGGACCAGTTGTTCGAGAACCCGTCGCATGTCTTCGTCGGCCATTTCATCGGTTCTCCCGGCATGAACTTCCTGCCAGTGACACTGGCCGAGGGCTTGCCGCGGGTGGCTGGCGAGCCGTTGAGTGGCGCCGCCACCGAGCAGCTGGCGCGCTGGTTGCGCGCCCAGCAGGCGACCGCACCCCAGGCGCCGCTGATCCTCGGGATCCGGCCCGAGTACGTCCGCCTCGCAGCCGAAGGCGACGCCGGCACCGTCGATGCCACCACGGAGCGGATCCAGGACCTCGGCACCTCGCTGCTGATCACGGCCCGCGTCGGCAGCGCGACCATCAAGCTGCGCACGCCGGTGCAGACCGACGGCCAGGCGTCGCTGGCCGCCGCCGGCGCCGCGGCGGTCGGCACGCCGCTCAAGCTGTCGGTCATCAACAGCCACAGCCGCTTCTATCGCAACCAGGACCTGATCACATGAAGCCGATCAACCAGAAGGCGTGGCTGCTGGTGCTGCCGGTGGTGGTGTGCGTCGCCTTCTCCGCCGTGCTGCCGCTGATGACGGTGGTCAACTACTCGGTGCAGGACATCCTCTCGCCGACACAGCGGGTGTTCGTCGGCACCGAGTGGTTCAAGGCAGTGATGCGCGATCGCGAGCTGCACGAGGCCTTCGTGCGGCAGGTGCTGTTCTCGATGAGCGTGCTGGCGGTGGAGATCCCGCTGGGCATCTGCCTCGCCTTGTCGATGCCGGCCACCGGCTGGCGCGCGTCGCTGGTGCTGGTGATCGTCGCCTTGTCGCTGCTGATTCCGTGGAACGTGGTCGGCACCATCTGGCAGATCTACGGCCGCACCGACATCGGCCTGCTCGGGGCGTTTCTCTCCGAGCTGGGCATCAACTACAACTACACCGGCAACCCCACCGACGCCTGGCTGACCGTGCTGGTGATGGATGTCTGGCACTGGACGCCGCTGGTGGCGCTGCTGTGCTACGCCGGCCTGCGGGCGATTCCCGACG
>JAEZQX010000356.1 GCA_023441105.1 Pseudomonadota bacterium
CCGCCGCGGCGACCCGCTCGTCGGCGATCTGGTTCACGAACGAGCTGTTGGCACCGTTCTCCAGCAGGCGGCGGACGAGGTACGCGAGCAGGTCGCGATGCGCCCCGACCGGCGCGTAGATCCGGCAGCGCGTCCCCGCCCGCGCCATCACCAGGCGGTGCAGCGCCTCGCCCATGCCGTGCAGCCGCTGGAATTCGAAGTCCGCCCGATCGCCGGCCATCGCCAGCACGGCGGCGCAGGTGTGGGCATTGTGGGTGGCGAACTGCGGATAGATGTGGCCGGGCATCGCCAGCAGCTTGCGTGCGCAGGCGAGGTAGCTGACGTCGGTGTGGGCCTTGCGGGTGAAGACCGGGAAGTCGTCCAGGCCGAGCTCCTGCGCCCGCTTGATCTCGCTGTCCCAGTACGCGCCCTTGACCAGCCGGACCATGATCCGGCGATCGAGGGTCGCGGCCAGCGCCTGCAGCCAGTCGATCACCGCCGGCGCCCGCTTGCCGTAGGCCTGCACGACCACGCCGAACCCGTCCCAGCCGGCCAGCGCCGGCGACGACAGCACCGCCTGCACGACATCGAGCGACAGCTCGAGCCGATCGGCCTCCTCGGCGTCGATGTTGAAGCCCATGTTGGCGTCGCGCGCGACCATCGCCAGCTCCAGCACCCGCGGCACCAGCTCGGTCATCACCCGGTCGCGCTGGACGTACTCGTAGCGTGGATGCAGTGCCGACAGCTTGACGGAAATGCCGGGATTGGCGCGGATCTCGGGGCCGCAACCCCCGCGCAGCGCCAGCAGTGCCTGCGCGTACGACTGCTGGTAGCGCGCGGCATCGGCCGCGGTGCGCGCCGCTTCGCCGAGCATGTCGTAGGAATAGGTATAGCCCTGCGCGCGCAGCGGCTCGCCGCGCCGGACCGCTTCGGCGATCGTCTCGCCGAGCACGAACTGCTGGCCGAGCGCCTTCATCGCCGTCGCCACCGCCACCCGCACCACCGGCTCGCCGAGGCGGCGCACCATGCCGCGCAGCGCGCCGGCCAGGCCGCCTTCGACCGGCTCGTCGAGCAGCCGCCCGGTGAGCATCAGCGCCCAGGTCGAGGCGTTGACCAGCGACGAGCTCGACCGGCCGAGATGCGCGCCCCAATCCGAGGGCTCGATCTTGTCGCGGATCAGGTCGTCGATGGTCTGCTCGTCCGGCACGCGCAGCAGCGCCTCGGCCAGGCACATCAGGCCGACACCCTCGGTCGTCGACAGGCCGTATTCCGCGAGGAAGCTCTCCATCAGCGGCAGCCGACCTTCGGCGCGCACCGCCGCGACCAGATCGCCGGCAGCGCCGACAACCCGATCGCGCAGCGCCGGCTCGAGCGTGGCACCCTCGGCGAGCCGGCGCACCAGCCGCGGCTCGTCGGCCAGGGTATCGGCCTGTATCCGCCGGCGATGCTGCTCGAGCTGCACATCGAGCGGCGGGTTGAACGACACCCCGGTATCTGGATCCATCTGCTGGCCTCGCGGCATGTGCGCGGCGCCACGCCGGCCCACCAGTCGCGGTCGGCCGGGCGCCGTCCAGGAGGATTCTGACATTGTCCGCGGCATGCGTGCCGGGCAGCCGCCGGCGCACCCGGCCGATGCGACAATCGCGGCATGCGCAAGCTCGCCATCCTGCTGCTGCTCTGCTGCCTCCTGCCGCTGGCCCAGCCGGCGGGGGCGGAAGCCTTCGTCGACTCCGCCGGCCGGCGCGTCGAGCTGCCCGCGGCGCCGACGCGCATCTTTGCGGCCGGCCCGCCGGCCTCGGTCTTCCTCTACGTCCTCAAGCCGCAGGCGCTGCTGGGCTGGCCGCGGGCGCTGCGTCCGGAGGAGCGCGGCTATATCGCGCCGGCTTTTCGCGACCTGCCGGAGACCGGACGACTCACCGGACGCGGCAACGAATCGAATCTGGAGCGCGTCCTGGCGCTCAAGCCCGACCTGATCGTGGACGTCGGCTCGATCACGCCGACCTACGTCGATCTCGCCAATCGCATCCAGGCCCAGACCGGCATCCCCTACATCCTGATCGACGGGCGCTTCGACCATTCGGCACAGGCGGTGCGCCTGCTGGGCCAGGCGATCGGCGCCGCGGACCGCGCCGAGGCGATCGCCCTCGATGTCGAACGCGCCTTCGCCGAGGCGGCCCGCATCCGGGCCGCCATTGCGCCGGAGCGACGACCGCGGGTCTACCTGGCCCGCACCGCCGACGGACTGGAGACGGGGTTGCAGGGTTCCATCAACAGCGAGCTGATCGAGCGGGCCGGCGGCAGCAATGTCATGAGCGCCAGCGATGGTCGCCGCGGCCTGGCCAGGGTGTCGCTGGAAAACCTCTACCTGGCGAATCCGGACACGATCATCACCTGGGATGCCGCCTTCCACGAGGCCGTCTGGCGCGATCCGCGCTGGCAGGCGATCGATGCCGTCGCCCGCAAGCAGGTCCACCTGGCACCTGTGCTGCCGTTCGGCTGGATCGACCGGCCGCCGTCGCTCAACCGCGTGATCGGCCTCAAGTGGTTGCTCGGGCTGCTGCATCCGGAAGTCGCGGGCATCGACCTGCGACGCGAAGTGCGCGACTTCTACCGGCTCTACTACGGCGTCGAGCTGGACGAGCAGGCACTCGCGGCGCTGTTGCCGTCCGCGCCGCGTTGAGCACCAGCACCGCTTCCCCGAGCTTGCGCGGCGGCGCCGGCAGCCGCTGGTGGTCCTCGCCGGTGACGCCGATGCTGGTGGCGCTGGTCCTCCTGGCCGCCTGGTCGCTCACCGTCGGCGCCTATCCGGTCACGTTGGCCCAGGCGATGCAGGCGCTGCTCGACCGCCTGGCCGTCCTCCTCGGTGGCGCCTCGCAGGCCACCGCGGTGACGAACACCGTCGATACCGTGCTGTTCGGCATCCGCCTGCCGCGACTCGCGGCCGCGGTGACGGTGGGTGGCTGCCTGGCGGCGGCCGGCGCCTGCTACCAGACGATCTTCCGCAATCCGCTGGTGTCGCCGGACATCCTCGGCGTCTCCGCCGGCGCCGGGCTCGGGGCGGTGCTCGGCATCTTCCTGTCCTTGCCGGTGGCGGGCATCCAGTTCCTCGCCTTTCTCGGTGGCCTGGCCGCCGTCGGGCTGGTGGTCCTGCTGGTGGCCGCGATACCGGGGCGCGAATCGGTGCTGACCCTGATCCTCGGCGGCGTGGTGGTCGGCGCGCTGGCGGGTGCCTGCACCTCGCTGCTGAAGGTGCTGGCCGATCCGTACGACCAGTTGCCGGCGATCACCTTCTGGCTGCTTGGCAGCCTGGCCGCCGTCAACGGCGCCGACGTGGTCTCGGTCCTGCCCTTCGCCGTGCTCGGCTTCGCGCCGCTGATCGCCTTGCGCTGGCGGATCGGGCTGCTTTCCCTCGACGATGACGAGGGCCAGGCGCTCGGCGTGCCGGTGCGCCGGATGCGGCTGCTGGTGATCGCTTGCGCTACCCTGGTCACCTCCAGCGTGGTGGCGATCGCCGGCGTGATCGGCTGGGTCGGCCTGGTGATCCCGCATATCGCGCGGATGATCGTCGGCCCGTCGTTTCCGCGCCTGTTGCCGGCCAGCGCGGTGCTGGGGGCGGCCTATCTGATCCTGGTCGACACGCTGGCGCGCACGCTCTCGGGCAACGAGATCCCGCTCGGCATCCTCACCGCCGTCGTGGGCGCGCCGTTCTTCCTCTGGCTGCTGGCCCGCGGCCGCCGGGGCTGGGCATGAGCGCCGCCGCACGGCCGCCCGAAGGCGGCGCGTTCTCCCTCGGGGAGATGGGCGCGCAGCGTCCAGAGGGTAGTCCAATAGGCGCCGCCGCACGGCCGTCCGAAGGCGGCGCGTTCTCCCTCGGGGAGATGGGCGCGGCCACGGCCGGCGAGCACTCGCTGCAGGCCCGGGAGCTCGCCATCGGCTACGGCCGGCGCCAGGTCGCCGCCGGCATCTCGCTGCAGGTGCAGCCCGGCGAAGTCTATTGCCTGCTGGGGCCCAACGGCTGCGGCAAGACAACGCTGTTCCGCACGCTGCTGGGCCTGATCCCGCCGCTCGCCGGATCGGTGCGGCTGGCGGGCCGCGACCTCGCGCACCGCTCGCGCCGCTCGATCGCCCGCCTGATCGCCTACGTGCCGCAGTCACATGCCCCGGCATTCCCCTACACGGTTCGCGAAGTGGTGCTGATGGGACGCACGGCGCACCTCGGCCTGTTCTCGCAGCCGCGCCGCGCCGACCACGAGCGAACCGGGCAGGCGCTCGAGCAACTGGGCATCGCCGATCTCGCCGACGCGGACTACAGCCGCATCTCCGGCGGCCAGCGGCAGCTGGTGCTGCTGGCGCGGGCGCTGGCCGGCGAATGCGCCTTCATGGTCATGGACGAACCCACCGCCAGCCTCGACTACGGCAACCAGGCGCTGGTCCTGCAGCGGATCCGCGCGCTGGCAGCAAGCGGCATCGGCGTCGTCATGTCCAGCCACGATCCGGACCATGTGCTGGCCGTGGGCGATCGTGCCGCGCTGATGCGCGACGGCGTGATCCTGCGCCAGGGCGTGGTCGGCGAAGTCATGGATTCGACCACCCTTGGCAGGGTCTACGGCATCGCGGTGGACGTCGTCACCCTGCCCGACGGCCGCAAGGCCTGCCTGCCGGGCCGCGCGGATGGCAGCCACCTTCGGTCCCACCCCCTGTACTAACATAGCGGCCAACCAAGACGGAGGTGTCCGTGCTGCTCGATGAATCCACCCGCCCCGAGTCTGCGACTGCGCCGGATCGCGCCGGCGAGACGACCGGTCATGGAGTGCCACAGGCCAACATCGACCAGGGTCGCATCGACCTGGCGGCGGCCTTGCGCTGGGCCGCGCGCCTGCAGCTGAACGAGGGCGTCTGCAACCATTTCAGCCTCGAGCTCGCACCGGACCGCTACCTGATCAACCCCCAGGGACTGCACTGGAGCGAGGTGCTGGCCGCCGACATCCTGCTCATCGATGGCGCCGGCCAGGTCCTCGATGGCCATCACACCCTGGAACCCACGGCCTTCTTCATCCACAGCTGGATCCATCGCCTCAACAGCCATGCCCGCTGCGTGCTGCATACCCACATGCCGTACGCCACCGCCCTCACCCTGGTGGAAGGCGGCCGCCTGGAGTGGTGCAACCAGAACACCCTGCGCTTCTGGAACCGCGTCGGCTACGACGACGACTACCGGGGACTCGCGCTCGACGAGGCGGAGGGCCGGCGCATCGCCGGCGCACTGAAGGGCAAGGACGTGCTGTTCTCCGCCAGCCACGGCGTGACGGTGGTCGCCGCCAGCGTCGCCTGGGCGTTCGACGATCTCTACTACCTGGAGCGCGCCTGCATGCACCAGGTGCTGGCGGTCCAGGCGGCCAACGGCCGGCCGCTGCGCCGCGTTCCCGATGCGATGTGCGAGCAGGTGGGGCGGCAGATCGCCGGCGAGCGCCAGCAGAGCGACATGCTCTTCGACTCGATCAAGCGCATCCTGAGCCGGGAGGAGCCCGGCTGGGATTCGCTGTCGCGCCCTTCTGCCGCGCGCTGAACGCGCAGGCGCTGCCGGCGGATGTGTGGCCGCTATGTCCTCTATGGGCCGGGAAACAGGGTCATCGTCGGCTTCTCGGTGCGGGAGTTGCCGCCGTTCGCGCCGCGCTACAACATCGCGCCCACGGCCGACGTCCTGACGATCCTGCTGGGACGCTCGGGCGAACGCATCGCCCGCAACATGCGCTGGGGCCTGGTGCCGGGTTGGGCGAAGGATCCGGCCATCGGCGCCAAGCTCAACAACGCCCGCGCCGATACCGTCGACGAGAAGCCGGCCTTTCGCAATGCCTTCCGGCGCTGGCGCTGCATCCTGCCGGCCAATGGCTTCTATGAATGGCAGGCGGCGCCACGTCCCGGGATGCGCAAGCAACCCTTCTACGTCCAGCCACCGGACGCCGGGGGCCTGTTCGCCATCGCCGGATTGATGGAGCGCTGGAACGGGCCGGACGGGCCGCTCTACACCTGCTGCGTCATCACCACCGACGCCAATCCAGTCATGGCGCCGATCCACGATCGCATGCCGGTGCTGCTGCAGCCTTCGCAGTTCGATGCCTGGCTCGATCCCGACAACCAGGACGTGGCCGGCCTGAAGGCGATGCTGGTGCCGGCGCCGGTGCAGGCGATCGCCGTCCATGCCGTCGATCCCGCGGTCAACCAGGCACGCAACGAGGGCGAGCAACTGATCGCCCCGCTGGCGGCCGGCACCCCGCCGGGCGGACAATCGCCGGAGCAGTCGGCCGTCGAACCATTGCCGGCGGCCGCGGCGCCGGCCGGACCCACCGAACCCGCGCCGGACTGTTCCGGTGTCACCGAGAGCCGGCCTCCTGCCGGCAGGAGTCACGCATGACCGCAGTCTTCCATCGCCATCTCGCCCGCCACTTCCCGGTCGCCGTCTCCGGCAAGGGGGTCAGGATCTTCGACAGCGAGGGGCGCGAATACATCGACGCATCCGGCGGCGCCGCCGTGTCCTGCCTCGGCCATGGCCATCCGGATGTCCTGGCCGCCATGCATGCCCAGATCGACAAGCTGGCCTACGCGCACACCAGCTTCTTCACCACCGAGGTGGCCGAGGAACTGGCCGCCAACCTGATCCGGCAGGCGCCCGCCGGCACCAGCCATGCCTATTTCGTCTCGGGCGGATCGGAGGGCGTGGAAGCGGCGTTGAAGATGGCCCGCCAGTACTACGTCGAGATCGGCCAGCCGCAGCGCAGCCGCTTCATCGCCCGTCGCCAGAGCTATCACGGGAACACGCTGGGCGCGCTGGCGGTGGGCGGCAACGCCTGGCGCCGGGCGCAATTCGCACCCCTGCTGATCGACGTGGAGCATGTCTCGCCCTGCTACGAATACCGTGACCGTCGCGATGGCGAGACGCCGGAACAGTATGGCGAGCGTCTGGCGGCCGAGCTCGAGCAAACCATCCTGCGGGTCGGCCCCGAGCAGGTGATCGCCTTCATCGCCGAGACGGTGGGCGGCGCCACCGCCGGCGTGCTGACGCCGGTCCCCGGCTACTTCCGGCGGGTGCGGGAGGTCTGCGACCGGCACGGCATCCTGCTGATCCTCGACGAGGTGATGTGCGGCATGGGCCGCTGCGGCACCCTGCACGCCTGCGAGGCGGAAGGGGTGGTGCCGGACCTGCTGGTCATCGCCAAGGGGCTCGGCGGTGGCTACCAGCCCATCGGTGCCGTCCTCGCCCAGGCGAAGATCGTCGATGCGATGCGCCAGGGCACCGGCTTCTTCCAGCACGGCCACACCTACCTCGGCCATGCGGTCGCCTGCGCGGCCGCGCTGGCGGTGCAGCAGGTGATCGAGCGCGATGGCCTCCTCGAACGGGTGGCGGCACGCGGCGAGCTGCTGCTGAAGCGGCTGCGCGAGGTATTCCGAGAGCATCCCAACGTCGGTGACATCCGCGGCCGCGGCCTGTTCATCGGCCTGGAGTTCGTGGCCGATCGCGGCACCCGCGAGCCGTTCGACCCGGCACTGCAAATCAATGCGACGCTCAAGCGGATAGCGATGGACAATGGGCTCATGTGCTATCCCATGGGTGGCACAATCGACGGTCGGCGCGGCGACCATGTGCTGCTCGCGCCGCCGTTCATTGCAACCGAGGACGATATCGAACAGATCGTGCTCCGGCTGCAACGGGCGCTCGGCCGGACGCTCGAGAAGGCTTCAGCCACTGCCGGCCATTGACCGACCCATCAGAAGAGAGAAGACCCGATGAAGACATCCACGCCCTCCCCCGTCCGCCTGCGATCCGCATCGCTGGCCACCTCTGTCGCGCTCGCCGCGATATCAGCCTTCAGCGCCGCGCCAGCCGTCGCGCAGCAGAAGTTCATGACCATCGGCACCGGCGGCGTCACCGGCGTCTACTATGCCGCCGGCGGCGCCATCTGCCGTCTGGTCAACAAGGATCGCGCCAAGCACAACATCCGCTGCTCGGTCGAATCCACCGGCGGTTCCGTGTTCAACGTGAACACCATCAAGGCGGGCGAGCTCGACATGGGCTTCGTGCAATCCGACGTGCAGTTCAACGGCCTCAAGGGCGTCGGCCAGTTCAAGGACAGCGGCGCCTATTCGGACATGAGGGCGGTTTTCTCGGTGCATCCGGAGCCGTTCACGGTGGTTGCCCGCAAGGAGGCGAACATCGCCAAGTTCGAGGACTTCAAGGGCAAGCGCTTCAACGTCGGCAATCCCGGCTCGGGCACCCGCGCCTCGATGGACGAGCTGCTCGGCGCCATCGGCTGGAAGATCAGCGACTTTTCGCTGGCGTCGGAGCTGAAGGCCGACGAGCACGGCCCGGCGCTGTGCGACGGCAAGATCGACGGCTTCTTCTATGCCGTCGGCCACCCCAGCGCCAACATCCAAGATCCGACCACCACCTGCGGGGCCAAGCTGGTTTCGCTGACCGGTCCGGCCATCGACAAGCTGATGACGGGCAAGCCATACTATGCCAAGGCGACCATTCCCGGCGGCCTGTATCCGAACAATCCGCAGCCGACGGAAACCTACGGCGTGCTCGCCACCGTGGTTGCTTCGAGCAAGACGCCGACGGAGACGGTCTACCAGGTGGTCAAGGCAGTGTTCGATAACTTCGAGGAGTTCAAGAAGCTCCATCCCGCCTTGGCGAACCTGACGCCGGAGGACATGGTCAAGAAGGGCAATTCCGCACCGCTGCACGAGGGTGCCGCCCGCTACTACAAGGAAAAGGGCTGGCTGAAGTAGTCCACCCAGACCCCGACTCGCCCGACCTGCCGCCGGGCTGACCAAACCCTGCGGCACGGCCACTCCTGGACAAGCGGACGGACTCGATGCAGACAACGACAGCAGTGGACGTTCCGGATGCAGACAAGCTGCAGGAGTTGGTCGCCGAGGTCGATACCGGCGGCAGGAAGCTGACCGGCCCCGTCGCCGGTCTCGTCACGGCGCTGGCGGTGCTCTGGTCGCTGGCGCAGCTGTTCTACGCCAGCCCGCTGCCGTTCGCCCTGGGGATCGGCATCGTCAACGATACCGAGGCACGCGCCATGCACCTCGGCATCGGGCTGTTCCTCGCCTATTTCGCGTATCCGGCCTTCAAGGGCCGCTCCCCGCGCGATCGGGTGCCGATCCCGGACTGGATCCTGGCACTGGTCGCCGCCTTCTGCGGCGCCTACCTGATGATCTTCTACCGCGAACTGGCGGAACGGCCCGGCCAGCCGACCACGATGGACCTGTGGACGGCGGTCATCGGCATGGCGCTGCTGCTCGAGGCGACGCGCCGCGCGGTCGGCTGGCCGATGGCAGTCCTGGCGCTGATCTGCCTCGTCTACATCTTCGCCGGCCCGTATATGCCGGACGTGCTGATGCACAAAGGGGCCTCGGTCTCGCGCACCATGTCGCAGATGTGGCTGACCACCGAAGGCGTGTTCGGCGTGGCCCTGGGCGTATCGGTCTCCACCATCTTCGTCTACGTGCTGTTCGGCTCGCTGCTGGATGTCGCCGGTGGCGGCAACTACATGATGCAGGTGTCGTTTGCCGCGCTCGGCCACCTGCGCGGCGGCCCGGCCAAGGTCGCGGTGGTGTCGTCGGCGCTCAATGGCGTCGTCTCGGGCTCCTCGGTGGCCAATGTGGTCTCCGGCGGCATCTTCACCATCCCGCTGATGAAGCGTGCCGGCTATGGCGGCATCAAGGCCGGCGCGATCGAAACCATGGCGTCGGTCAACGGGCAGATCATGCCGCCAGTGATGGGCGCCGCCGCCTTCCTCATGACCGAGTACGTCGGCATTCCGTATTCGGACGTGGTCAAGCACGCCATCCTGCCGGCAGTGCTGTCCTACATCGGGCTCTTCTACATCGTCCATCTGGAAGCGGTGAAGATGGGCATGAAGCCGCTGGTCGCGGCCCAGTCGCGCCCGCTGGCCGACCGGCTGAAGGGAATCGGGCTGGGCATCTCCGGCAGCATCGTCGTGATGTGCCTGGTGTACTACGCAATCCTCGGCGCGCGCGCGGCACTTGGCGAGAATGCCGGCTGGGCGATTTCGATCATCATGGCGGTGCTCTACCTGCTGTCCACCTGGCAAGCCGCCAAGGCGCCGGACCTGCCGCCGGACATCGACATCCGCAACCCGGTACGGCCGCAGACCTGGCCCACCGTGCGCGCCGGCCTGCATTTCCTGATCCCCATCGGCGTGCTGATCTGGATGCTGATGATCGAGGAGACGTCACCGTCGCTCGCCGCCTTCTGGGCCTGCCTCACGCTGCTGTTCCTCATGCTCACCCAGCACGTGCTGATCAGTCTGTTCCGGGCCCAGCCGGGGCGGATTGCCGCCGATCTCGTTCGTGGGGCGAGCGAAGCCTTCCGGGGCCTCGACAGCGGCGCGCGCAACATGGTGAGCATCGCGGTGGCCACCGCCACCGCCGGCATCATCGTGGGCACCATCACCCTGACCGGCCTCGGCTTCCGGATGACTGACCTGGTGGAGCTCATCAGCGGCGGCAGCGTGCTGCTGATGCTGCTGTTCACCGCCTTCGTCTGCCTGGTGCTCGGCCTGGGCGTGCCGACCACCGCCAACTACATCCTGGTCGCGAGCCTGATGGCGCCGGTGATCGTGGAGCTCGGCGCGCAGAGCGGCGTGATCATCCCGCTGGTCGCGGTGCACCTGTTCGTCTTCTACTACGGGATCATGGGGGACATCACCCCGCCGGTAGGCCTGGCCACCTTCGCCGCGGCCGCCATCTCCGGCGAAGATCCGATCAAGACCGGCATCCAGGGCAGCACCTACGCGCTGCGCACGGTGATCCTGCCCTTCCTGTGGATCTTCAATCCGCAGCTGCTGCTGATCGGCATCGACAGCTGGCTCGAAGGGATCCTGGTGGTGGCCTCATCCACCGTCGCGATGCTGGTGTTCGCCGCCGTGACCATGGGCTGGTTCCGGACCCGCTCGCGCTGGTGGGAGAACCTCGTGCTGCTGGCGGCGGTGTTCGTGCTGTTCCGGCCCAATGCGCTGATGGACCTGGTCGCCGAACCCTACCGGACCGCCCCGACAACCGAATTGGCCAAGGTGGTCGAGGCGATCCCGGATGAAGGCAGGCTGATGGTCAACATCGCCGGCATGACGATCGAAGGCGACGACGCCAGCAAGTCGCTGGCGCTGCAACTGGGGCCGCCGGCGGAGCCGCGCAAGCGACTTTCGGACGCCGGCCTGATGGTGGTGCCGCTCGGCGACAAGCTCCAGATCGCCAGCGTGCGCTTCGGCTCGGCGGCGCAGAAGGCAGGCTTCGAGCAGGGCTGGGATGTCGTCGACCTGATCGTGCCGGCGAATCGGCCCAACCCGCACTGGTTCTTCCTGCCGGCGCTGTTGCTGATCGGCCTGATCTGGTTCCTGCAGGGGCGTCGCGAGCCGCGCAACGCCGCCCCCGCGGCGCGCCCCGCCTGATCCTCAGATCCAGCCGGCCCTGCGAAAGCGCCGGTAGAGGCCGACTGCCACCGCCAGCATCGCGGCGACGGCCAGCGGGTAGCCGAGGGTCCAATCGAGCTCCGGCATGTGGCGGAAGTTCATTCCCCAGATGCCGGCCAGCGCCGTCACCGCGGCGAAGATGGCCGCCCAGGCGGTCAGCCGCTTCGATATCTCGCTTTGCTCGATGGTGACCATCGCCAGGTTGGCATGGATGGCGGTGGCAATGGTGTCGCGCAACGAATCGATGGCGCCGGTCACCGACTGCAGATGGTCGTGGACATCCCGGAAGTACTTGCCGGTCTGCGCCACCACCGGCGGGACCCGGGCGCCGCCGAACAGCTTGCCGACCGCATCGTTGAGTGGCACCACCGAATGCCGCAGCTTCTCCACCTGCTGCTTCAGTTCGTAGAGCTTGCGGATGCTGTCGCGCGCGCCCCCGGTCGAGAACATCACCGCCTCGATCGCCTCGAGCCGATGCTCGAGCGCCTCCACCGCCGGGAAATAGAGGTCGACGATGGCGTCGGTAAGGGCGTAGAAGACGTAGCCCGGGCCGTGACGCAGCAGCTCCGGCTCCCGTTCCGCGCGCATGCGTACGGCCTTCAGGCTGCGGGGACTGCCGGTGCGAACCGAGAGCACGAAATCGCCGCCCACGAAGATGTTGACCTCGCCCACATCCACCCGGGCATCGTTGCAGGCCACCGCGTGGAGCACGACGAACAGGCTGGTGTCGTACTCCTCGATCTTCGGCCGCTGGTCCTGCTGCAGGACGTCCTCGATGGCGAGGTCGTGCAGCCCGAACTCCTGCTGCAGCTCCGCCAGCTCCGCCTGGGTCGGCTCGGCCAGCGCGACCCAGACGAAGCAATGCGGCTTGCCGCGCCAGTCGGAGATCTCCCTGACCGGGATGTCCCGCACGCGGTGCCCCTTTTCGTAGACGACGCAGTTGATCAGCAAGGCTTCCTCCAGCGAGCCGTGAGCGAAGGCATGGTACTGCCGCCGGCGTCGGCGGCGGCCCGGACGGCTGGCGGCGCCGGTATCATGAAGCGATGAGAATCGGTGAGCTTGCACGCGCGGCGGCGACGCCCGTCGAGACCGTCCGCTACTACGAGCGCGAGGGGTTGCTGCCGGCGCCGCCGCGCACCGGCAGCAACTATCGCATCTATGGCGACGAGCACCTCGAGCGGCTCGCCTTCATCCGCCACTGTCGTACCCTGGACATGACGCTCGACGAGATCCGCGTGCTGCTGCGCTTCAAGGACGCGCCGACCGAAGATTGCGGCCAGGTCAACCAGCTCCTGGACGAACACCTCGGCCACGTCGAGGCGCGTATCGACGAGTTGAAGGCATTGCACCGGCAGTTGCTCAACCTGCGTGAGCAATGCCTCGGCACGACCGTCGCCGCCGACTGCGGCATCCTCACCGGCATCGCCCGCGATGCCGCGGCGGCGGAACCGGACGCGCCGCAGCCATCGAGCAGGCTCGGCCACGTCCACGGCACCCACCAGGCGCTGCCGCAATCGCCCAGGCGCAACGGCAACGGCGAATAGCGGCCTGCGGGTGCGGGCACAGGTACATCCATTGCGCCAGACGATGTCCGACATCACCTTGCAGGAGCGGCAACCCAATGGTCATCGGATCTTCGGCAAGCGCGACGCAAGCGGCCCGTGACGCCGCGTCGACAGAGGAGGTGCAGATCGGCGACCGGGAGTCGCTGACCCGCTGGTCGGCTGCGCTAGGCGTTCCGGCAGAAGCACTGGAAAGCGCCGTGCAGGCGGTGGGGCCGCGAGTCGACCGGATCAAGGACTACCTTGCCGGCGGCATGGCGGGGGAGCAGGAAGACGCCTGACGGCTACGCCGCAGGCCCCGAATCGCGTACCCTGCACAGCGCGCCGCTTGGGCTTAGCGGCCCACCATCTGGATCAGGCGCGGTCGCATCCACAAACGGACATCGGCAGACGCCTGCATGTCATGCGGTAGTCCGCGGCGAAGGCGACGCGAGCAACGGGAGCCGCACGGTAAAGACGCTCCCCTTGCCGATTCCGTCGCTGTTCGCCTGGACGGTGCCGCCATGCAGCGCCACCAGCTCCTTGACCAGCGACAGGCCGATGCCGAGGCCTTCCGCGCCTGCTTCCTGATCGTTGGTCGGTACCTGGGCGAACAGCTCGAAGATGAACTGCAGCATCTCAGGCGCTATTCCTGCCCCGTTGTCCTCGATCCGCACCACGGCGTCTTCGTCCTCGACCGTTGCCTTGATCCAGATGCGGCCGCCCTCGGCGGTGTACTTGACGGCGTTGTTGAGCAGGTTGGCCAGGACCTGCTGCAGGCGAACCGCATCGCCGTCGACCGTGATTGGCGCCGGGGCCATCAGGATCCCGAGTCGCTGCGAGCGCTTCTCCAGGCGCGGCTTCGCCATCTCGACCGCCGCCCGCACGACATCCTGCAGCACCAGCCGCTCGCGCTTCAGCTGCAACTTGCCCTCACGCGCGCGGACGGCCTCGAGAAGATCGTCGACCAGCCGCCGGATGAATTCGACCTGGCGCTCGATCAGCTGCACCGGATAGTCCACCGGCATGCCCTCGCGCAGCATCTGCGCGGCATTCAGCAGCGGCGTCAACGGGTTGCGCAATTCGTGGGCAAGCGTGGAGATCATGCTGTCGCGATATTTCGCCGCCTTGTCCAGTGCCTGCACCTGGTTCGCCAGCGTCTCCTGGCGCTGCTTCCAGTCGGTGCGGTTCTGGATGATCTTGCCGTAGCCGAGGAGCTCGCCGCGGCCGTCGCGCAGCGCATAGGCAAGGCCGGTGGCCCAGTAGCGAGAGCCGTCGGGGCGGCGCGACCAGCGGTCGTCATGTGCACTGCCACGGCTGCGGGCAACCGCCAGCTCATGCTCGTGCAGCCCGCGCTCCACATCCTCCGCCAAAAACAGCTCGCTGGTATGCAGGCCGACGAGGTCTTCGCGTGCGGTGTCGAGCAGAATCTCCGCGCCGTGGTTGGCCCACAGGATGCGTTCGTCGGTGCCGAAGATCAGAATGGCATGGTCGTCGGCCTGCGGGAGAAGCGCCGACAGCAGGCGGTTCACCTCGGCCGATTTCTTTTCGGAAGCACCATCGCTCGTCGCCATCAAACGAATTGGCAACCTGCGTGCCCAATGGCCATTGCCGCCTCTGATGGAGCTAGGCATCGTCATTGCCAGTGGCCTTGGGTCAACGGCAGCGGATGAGCGGGGTCGCAATGCGAGCAAAAGAACTTGAAGACGTGATCCGGCGTATCGAGCATGTCGAGGACGACGTGCTGCGGCTGATCGAAGACAATCCGCAGCTGATCCGTTCTCGCGCGACGCTCGAGGTCCTTCGCCGGCTCAAGGTCGCGCGGGCAACGCTGCGCTCGGTGAGAGGCAAGCTGGGCGGCCTGAAAACGGTCGTCCTGAGCGGCACCCGTGGATCCTTCCAGTACCGCATACTTCGCAAACCGCACTAGCGAGGGTCCCCGGTAGCGACATGATGCAAACCATATCCTCCCTCGGCTGCCGCCTGGCGGTCGATGCCCGCGTTGCCCTGCTGGGCGCCGTCGCGTCCACGACGGTCGGGCTGGCCGCCTGTGCCACCTACGGCGTGGGCGTCGCCGAGCCGATTCCGCTCGGCGACGGTGTCTATGCAATCGCGGTCGAGCCGGGGGCCCCGCGCGACGATCTCCACTCCGGCGCCTACCAACGCGCCATCCGCTTCTGCTTCGAGCAGGGAAAGCAGCTCCTGCGCCTGGACGCGCGGCCGGGGACGCCCGGCCAGGCCGACACCGGCATGCAGTTCCGCTGCGTCGGCCCCGGCGAACCCGGCTGGAAGCAACCCGTCGGCTGACTGCCTGCGGCAATGCGTCCTGGGATAGGACTGCTGGCCGTGGCTGCAGCGATCGCCATCTTCATCGCCGGTATCGTCATGTTCCAGGATCGCTTGCTCTACTTCCCCGCCAAGGCTGCGGTCGCGGAGCTGCCGGCCGACCTGCAGGCATGGCCGACGCCAGCGGCCCTGATCGGTCTGCTGGCAGAGCCACCCGGACGGGCGGTCCTCGGTACCGCCATCGTCTTTCACGGCAACGCCGGCCATGCGGGCCACCGCCAACCGTACGCCCAGGCATTGCACCACCTCGGCCTGCGGGTCATCCTCGCGGAGTACCCCGGCTACGGATCACGGGATGGCGCGCCCGGACAGGCGGTGCTCGTCGAGGACGCGTCGCGGACGATCGCCCTGGCGGCGGCGCGCTTCGGCCGGCCGTTGCTGGTGATCGGTGAATCCCTCGGCGCGGCGGTCGCGGCAGCGGCAGGCGTTCACATGGCGGCCTCGATCGACGGCCTGTTGTTGATCACGCCGTGGGACAAGCTGGCGCATGTGGCGTCCCACCATTACCCGTGGCTCCCGGTGGGCTGGCTGCTGCGCGACCGCTACGACACCGTGGAGAATCTGCGCGAGGCGAATTTGCCGCTGGTGATCGTGATCGCCGAGCATGACGAGATCGTGCCCGCGAGGCTGGGACGGGCGCTGCACGCTGCGGTCGGCGCGGCCCATCCGCTGGTGGTGGTGCCGGGTGCCGGTCACAACGACTGGCTGGGACGCGTCGACGACGACTGGTGGCAGGCGACCTTGGCGCCGCTCCTGCCACGGGCGGGCAGCCATGCTCCGGCGGCCGGAACGCCAAGGTAGGCACCGCGCTTGCTGGCCGTGATCGTCCCGTCATCCGGCGCAGGATGGCGACCGATCGCGAGAGGAGAACCGCCATGCGACCCGTTCGTCCGAGCACCCGTTCCAGTACCTCGTCCCTGAGAATTGCGAGCGCCATGTTGGCGGCGGCTGTCCTCGTGGCGGGCGCGGCCATCGAGGCGCGCGGCCAGGACCCGGGCAAACCGTCCGGCGCAAGCGACGCAGCCCGCAGCGAGGGTACGCCGTCGGGCACGGCGGAAAGCACCGGCAGCCCGGGCGGCGGCACGGCGAGCGGCTCGGGTCTACGCGCCGCGCCGGCGGGTACAAAACCGGGTCCGAAGCTTGGCTCATCGAGCGGCAATTCGATGTCGAGCCCGGGACCTGGCCGTGGTTCCTCGACCGGCTCTGGCGGCAGCGGCCTGAGCGACAGCCTCGGCGGAGGCGGCGCATCGAATCCGACGATGTCGACTCCCGGCATGAAGGGCGGCATGTCCGGAGGCAGCGGGCCTTCCAACGCGAACCCGGCTGCGCCCCGGAACTGACCAACCGCCGCCACGGCGGCCGTCTCCGGACCCAGCCGCGGGCCTGCAGCCGCTTCATCCGGGGCACCGCTAGCCGGCGGACGCCCCACCCCCGCGGCGGACGGGGAGCGGATCTACCCCTTCGCCCGGCGGCCAATCCAGCGGCCGTGGCGGTATCTCGGGTACCGGCGGTGTCGGCGCCGGCGGCGCGGATGGCGGATCCTCCCAATCGGCATCGGGAAGGTCGTCGCCAGGGTCGTCGGTCACTCGTCCCGCTGCTCGCTGCTTCATCGGTCGTCCTCGGGCAATTATCCAGCGGTCGTCCAGCAAGCGATCTGCCCGCCGCCCGCCCTGGGGCCCCTGCCCCGCGCTGCCGTCGAGGCTCCTTGCCTCCCCGCCTGTGAATGATGGGATCATCGTCTGTCGACGAGGAATCATGACGCTTGGGCGGCGAGCCGCCGGAGGCCAAGGAAGATCAAGGAGGAAGCGCATCATGCCAGCCATGCCAACCGCTCAAGGCGCCGCCGGAAGATCCCGGCGGCTGTTCGTGGCGCGCTTTTTCTACGAAGGCAACTCGTTCGGCCCTTTGCTCGCGGATCGCAATGCGTTCGAGCGCCACGAATGGGTCGAAGGCGAGGAAGCGGTCCGCGCCGCTGCCGGAACGATCCTGGAACTGGGCGCGCTGACGCTGTTCCGCAAGCGACATCCCGGCTGGTCGCTGGTGGTGTCGCGCTGCGCGGCGGCGATACCGTCGGGTCCGATCGCCGACGAGGTGTTCGACCGCTTCCTGGCGGAGGTCCTCGACGACCTCGACGCGGCGTTGCGCGCCGGCCCGGTGGATGCGATCTACCTGAGCCTTCATGGCGCCGCCATGACCGAGTCGCGTCCGCACCCGGACCTTGACCTGGTCGAAGCCATCCGCGGCCGCTGCCCGGACCTGCCGCTCGCCGCAACGTTCGACATGCACGCCAATCTTCATCCGCGACTCGCCGGCCTGCTGACGATCGCTGCCGGCTACCGCACTCACCCGCACGTCGACATGCGCGATGTCGCCGAGCGGGTGCTGGAGCGACTGGTCGCTTGCGTCGAGGGCCGCCTGACCACCAAGGCCTGCATCGAGAACACCGGGTTGCTGCTGCCGAGCATCAACATGCGCACCTCCGATGGGCCGATGCGCCGCCTGCAGGAGGCGGCGGCACGGGCCGAGGCCCAGGCAGGCGTGCTGGCGGCCTCGATCTTCGGCGGCTTTCCCTACGCCGATGCGGCGCACAGCGGCGCCAGCGCTATGGTGTTCAGCTCCGCCGCGCAGGATCCCGACGGCGTGCTGGCACGCGAGGTCGCCGGTCGGCTGGCGCGGGATCTGCATGCCGCGCGCGGGGACTTCTTCGTCAGCCTGCCCTCGCCGGCTGAGGGTATCGCCCGGGCGCTGGCCAGCAGCACCCCGGGGCTGATCGGCATCACCGACGCCGCCGACAATCCCTATTCGGGCGGCGCCGCCGATACGCCCGGCCTGCTGTCCGCGCTCCTGGAGGCTGCGCCGGATGTGCCCTGTGTCTTCGCCAGCTTCGCCGACGCGCGCGTCGTCGCCGAAGCCAGGCGGGCAGGCCTGGGGGCGCCGTTCGCTGTCCGCCTCGGCGCGTCGCACGGTACGGCCTTCGGCGAACCCGCCGCCGTCCGGGTGGTGGCGCAGCGCTTCACCGACGGCCGCTACCGCGGCACCGCCGGGTTGCTGGACGGCGCTGACGTGCAGTTGGGGGACACGGTGCTGCTCGCCCTCGCCGACAAGCCGAACATCCGCATCATCGTCACCAGCCGCGTCGATCCCTGCATCGACACGGCGTTCTACCAGCTGCACGGCATCGATCTCGCGGCCGAGCGGCTGCTGCTGGTCAAGGGCAAGAACCACTTCCGCGCCGCCGCCGGCCGGTTGTGCGCCGAGATCATCGACGTCGACGCACCGGGGCCGGCCTGCCTCGACTTCACTCGACTGCCCTACCGGCACCGGTCGCCGCAGGCCCGCTGAAGCGCCGCAGGCGGTGCCGCCGGTCCGCTGAGATCGCGCAGGGCCGGCATCGATGCCGAATTCGCCGACCGGCCGTCTGCGCCTGCCGGGCGGTCCCCCAACCCGGCGCGCGACGGTCCACCATCGGACTCCACCATTGCAGGAGGACGTGGACCATGGCCGGAGGCAAGCCTTGACCCGCGGCGCGAAGGCACAAGGACCCGCGCTGCCCGATCGACCCGCGACGCGCGACCCGCACCGGGCCTACGCGCGCAAGGTCGCCGCCGAAGGCTTCGCACTGCTGGCGCATGCCGTCAATGCCTGCGACAACCCGGCGACCCGCTATCGCTTCGGCGAGGACGAGCGCGAGGAATTCATGACGCTTTGCGCCAGGCTGTATGCGCTGATCGAAACCGGCAGGATCGAACCGCGTGCCGCAGCCATGGCGCAGGACGACACCGCCTTCCAGCGATTCGTCAGCCGCAGCCTGGGCGGCAGCGCCGAACCCTGAAGCCGGGATCCGGGAAGGCCGGCAGGCACTGCCGGACGTCATAGGCGTCCTGACCCCGCTGGCCGCTTATGCTTCAGCGGCCAGGCAACAATTTCCCCGGCGATGCGACAACCGTGGCAACATCCACGTCTTGTCCAGCATTCGGGGGCAAACGGTTGGCCGTGCAGGATCGACGGCGGCAGGCGGCCGTTCCCGGGCTGACGTTCCGGCCGCCCCGGCGGCCACCCTGCCGGCTGTCCAACCACGGCCGATCGTCGTCGATGGCAAAGAGTTTCGAACGGATCAAGCGCGAGCATGCCCTGCTGCTCGAAAGCATCGAGGTCACCTCGTTGCCGTTCGCCATCTATGACCGCCAGGGCAGGCTGATCGCCTGGAACCAGCCGTACGAGAAGATCCACGCGCTCGCCTTTTCGCGCTTCGCCGACGCCGGCAGCCGCAGCCACCTGCACCACGCCGATCTGATGCGGGCGATCGCCGAGCAGACCCTGGAGGCCGACCAGATCGAGGAATGGGTGGAGGACAGGCTGGAGGAGCACCGCCGGGCCGACGGCCAGCCGGTCGACCGCTATTTCCCCGGCATGGGCTGGTTTCGCGTCACGGAATCCCGGACCCGCGGCGGCGGCGTCGCCAGCTTCGCCATCGACATCAACGAGAACAAGCGTCGCGAGGCGGAGCTCGAGCAGGAGATCGCCCACCGCAAGGAGCTCGAGGAGCAGTTGCGCCTGCAGGCGCTCACCGATTCGCTTACCCGGCTGCCCAACCGTGGCGCCTTCCTGGCCCGCGGCGAGATCGATCTCAGGCTCGCGCATCGCTATGGCGACGAGCTGTCGGTGATCATGCTCGATGCGGACCATTTCAAGCAGGTCAACGACACCTACGGCCATCAGGTCGGCGACGAAGTGCTGGTGGCCGTCGCCCGCACCGCCGAGTCGGCGGTGCGCAACTTCGACATGGTCGGCCGCCTCGGCGGCGAGGAATTCGCGATCATCCTGGTGCGCACCGGGATGCAGGATGCGGTCGCCTGCGCCGAACGCATCCGCGCGGGCATCGAGGCGCTGACGTTCGACACCCCTGCCGGAGCGCTGAGGATCACCGCCAGCTTCGGCGTCGCCCAGTGCGGCAGCGGCGACCGGACGTTCGCCGAGCTGCTGCACCGGGCGGATGCCGCACTGTACGAGGCCAAGGGCCAGGGCCGGAATCGCGTCTCCGCCCACCGGGTTGCGGACGGACAGGACGATCGCCAGGCGGTTTGCTGAAAAGCCGCCGGCGCTGCCGGGACGGCTGTCGCCTGCGGGGCCGAATCATGCCATCCTGAGATCATGACGCTCCAGGTGCCGTATCAGTTGCTTGCCGACCTCGTGCTCGTCCTGCACCTGGCAGTAGCCGTCTTCGTGGTCGGCTATCCGCTGCTGTTCGTAAGCGGCGTCCTTGCCCGCCATCCGCGGCTGGCCGGCGCTGGCCTGCGCGCGGTCCATGGCGCCATTGTCGCGCTGGTCGTGGTGCAGGCGTGGCTCGGCAAGGTCTGTCCGCTGACTACGCTGGAAGGATCGCTTCGGTTGCAGGCGGGAGGTGCGGCCTATCAGGGCGGCTTCATCGAATACTGGCTTGGCCGGATCCTCTTCCATTCGGCGCCGGCATGGGTCTTCATCGCAGGCTACAGCCTGTTCGGCGCGCTGGTCGCGTTGATGTGGTGGGGGGGGCCGCCGCCCGCGCGCGCCAGGTCGG
>JAEZQX010000400.1 GCA_023441105.1 Pseudomonadota bacterium
GGCCCCAGCAGCCGGGCGCACATCATCGGCGTCAGCGTGAGCGAGACCACCATCGAGATCAGCACCGCGACCGACAAGGTGAGCGCGAACTCGCGGAACAGCCGGCCGACCAGGTCGCCCATCAGCAGCAGCGGAATGAAGACCGCCACCAGCGACAGGCTCATCGACACCACCGTCGCCCCGACTTCGCGTGCTCCGAGCAAGGCCGCGGCCGGCGCCGGCATGCCCTTCTCGACGTGGCGCGCGGTGTTCTCGAGCACCACGATCGCGTCGTCGACCACGAAGCCGGCGGCAATGATCAAGGCCATCAGCGACAGGTTGTTGATGCTGAAGCCGGCGAGATACATGAAGGCGAAGGTGGTGACCAGCGACACCGGCACGGTGGCCGCCGGAATCATCGTGGCCCGCCAGCTGCGCAGGAAGGCGAGGACGACCAGCACCACCAGCGCCACCGAGATGAGCAGCGTCTTCTGCACCTCGCGGATCGAGGCGCGCACCGTGGAGGTCCGCTCAAGCGACACCCGCAGGTTCATCGCCGGCGGCAGCAAGTCGCGCAGCACCGGCAGCAGCGCCTCGATCGCGTCGGCGGTCTCGATGATGTTGGCGTTGGGCTCGCGGTAGACCATCAGCAGCACCGCCGGCACGCCGTCGGCCGAGCCGGAGTTTTTCAGGTCCTGCACCGAGTCGCTGACCCTCGCGACGTCGCGCAACCGGATGGTGGAGCCGTTCTGGTGCGACAGGATCAGCGGCAGGTATTCGCTGGCCCTGCGTGCCTGGTCGTTGGAGTAGAGCCACCACTGCCGATCGCCCTCCTCGAGCAGGCCCTTCGGCCGGTTGGAGTTGGTCGCCGCCAGGGTGGCGCGCACCTGGTCGAGGCCGATGCCGCGCTGGTTCAGCGCCGCCGGGTCGATCTCCACCCGCACGGCCGGCAGCGAGCTGCCGCCGACCGACACCTGGCCGACGCCCTTCACCTGCGCGAGCTTCTGGGCCAGCACGGTCGAGGCGACGTCGAACATCTGGCTTTGCAGCGCGGTGGCCGACGTCAGGGCGATCACCATGATCGGCGAATCCGCCGGGTTGACCTTGCGGTAGGTCGGATTGTCCGGCAGGCTCGACGGCAACTGGCTGCGCGCGGCATTGATGGCCGCCTGCACCTCGATGGCCGCCTTGTCGATGTCGCGGCTGAGGTCGAATTGCAGCGTGACCCGGGTCGAGCCGAGCGACGAGCGCGAGGTGATCTCGTTGATGCCGGCGATACTGCCAAGCGCGCGCTCGAGCGGCGTCGCCACCGTCGCGGCCATCGTCTCCGGGTTGGCGCCGGGCAGGTTGGCGGTGACGGAGATCACCGGGAACTCGACCTGCGGCAGCGGCGACACCGGCAGGCGGGTATAGGCGACCGCCCCGGCCAGGACCATGCCGACCGCCAGCAGGATCGTCGCCACCGGCCGGGTGATGAAGAGTGCCGACCAGTTCACGATGCGGATCCGGTCGGCCGCGGTACCGGCTTGCGCGGCCCCGCGTCGAGCGGCGGCAGATCGCCCGGCTCCCGGCCGGATCCATGGCCGGCCGGTGGCCCGGCGCGCAGGCGCCGCGCCGCCCGATCGAAGACCAGGTAGATGACCGGCGTGGTGAACAGCGTCATCACCTGGCTCACGATCAGCCCGCCGACCATCGTCAGGCCGAGCGGCTGGCGCAGCTCGGAGCCGACGCCGGTGCCGAGCATCAGCGGCAAGGCGCCGAGCAGCGCCGCCAGGGTGGTCATCAGGATCGGCCTGAAGCGCAGCAGGCTCGCCTCGAAGATCGCCGCCCGGGGGGCGATGCCGCGTTCACGTTCGGCGTCGAGCGCGAAGTCGATCATCATGATCGCGTTCTTCTTGACGATGCCGATCAGCAGGATGATGCCGATGATCGCGATCATGTCCAGGTCGCGTCCGGCCAGCAGCAGCGCCACCAGCGCCCCGACCGCCGCCGACGGCAGGGTCGACAGGATGGTGAGCGGATGGATGAAGCTCTCGTAGAGCACGCCCAGCACGATGTACATCGTCACCACCGCCGCCAGCACCAGCCACAGCGTGTCGCTGAGCGAATCGCGGAACGACGCCGCCGTGCCCTGGAAGGCGGTCTGCACGCTGATCGGCAGCGCCGAATCGGCCCGGGTCCGCTCGATCGCGTCGACCGCATCGCCCAGCGACGCGCCGGGCGCGAGGTTGAAGGAGATGGTGGCCACCGGAAACTGGCTGCTGTGATTGATGGTCAGCGGCGCGGTGCCGGTGCGGACGCTGGCCATGGCGGTGAGCGGCACCAGCGTGCCGCTGCTGGTCGTGACGAACACGTTGTCGATCGACTCCGGGCCGCGCCGGAACTCCGGCGCCACTTCCAGCACCACCCGGTACTGGTTGGACTGCGTGAAGATGGTCGAGATCAGCCGCTGGCCGAAGGCGTTGTAGAGGGCGGTGTCGATCGCAGCCGGCGTGACGCCGAGCCGCCCGGCGGTGTCGCGATCGATCTCGACGAACGCCTGCAGGCCCTGCACCAGGTAGTCGCTGGTGACGTCCACCAGTTGCGGCAGCGCCTGCATGCGCTCGAGCATCACCGGCACCCACTGGTCCAGCGTCTTCGAGTCGGCCGCCTCCAGCGCATACTGGTACTGCGTGCGGGTCACCCGGTTCTCGATGGTCAGGTCCTGCACCGGCTGCAGGTAGAGCCGCGCCCCGGGGACCTGGTCGAGCGCCGGCTGCAGCCGACGGATGATCTCCGGTGCCCGCGCCGACCGCTCGGCGAGCGGCTTGAGCTCGATCAGCATCCGACCGGTGTTCGGCGTCGCGTTCTGGCTGTCGACGCCGATGAACGACGACAGGCTCGCCACCGCCGGATCCTGCAGCACCACCCGCGCCAGCGCCTGCTGCCGTTCGGCCATGGCGCGAAACGAGATGCTCTGCGGCGCCTCGGCGATCCCGAGGATGATGCCGGTATCCCGAACGGGGAAGAAGCCCTTGGGCATGACGAAGTAGAGCCCGACGGTGAGTGCGAGCGTCAGCATGAACACCAGCAGCGTCAGCAGCTGGTGGTCCAGCACGCGCCTGAGCATGCGTCCGTAGGCGGCGATCAGGCGGTCGAAGCCGGCGCCGACGGCACGGTCGAAGCGACCCCGCTGCGCCTCCGGCCGGTGCCGCAGGAGCTTCGCGCACATCATCGGCGTCAGCGTCAGCGAGACCACGCCCGATATGAGGATGGCGACGGCCAGGGTGACGGCGAACTCGCGGAACAGCCGGCCGACGACGTCGCCCATGAACAGCAGCGGAATCAGCACCGCGATCAGCGAGAAAGTCAGCGAGATGATGGTGAACGCGATCTGCTTCGAGCCCTTGAGCGCCGCCTGCAGCGGCGACTCGCCGGCCTCGATGTAGCGCGCGATGTTCTCGATCACCACGATGGCGTCGTCGACGACGAAGCCGGTGGCGACCACCAGCGCCATCAGGGTCAGGTTGTTGATCGAATAGCCGGCGAGATACATGATGCCGAAGGTGCCGATCAGCGACAGCGGCACCACCACGCTGGGGATCAGCGTGGCCGCCAGCGTGCGCAGGAACAGGAAGATCACCATCACCACCAGGCCGATCGCGAGGGCGAGCTCGAACTGCACGTCGCGCACCGAGGCGCGGATCGTCACGGTGCGGTCCGACAGCACGGCCACGTCGACCGCCGCCGGCAGCGACGCCTTCAGCTGCGGCAGCTGCGCCATCACCCGATCGACGACGTCGATGACGTTGGCGCCCGGCTGGCGCTGGATGTTGAGGATGATCGCCGGCGTCTCGTTCATCCACGCCGCGAGGCGCAGGTTCTCGGCATCCTCCACCACGTCGGCGACGTCCGACAGGTGGATCGGCGCACCGTCGCGCCAGGCGACGACGATGTCGCGGTACTCCTCCGGCGAACGCAGCTGGTCGTTGGCATCAATGCTGTAGGCGCGGGTCGGGCCGTCGAAGTTGCCCTTGGCCTTCTTCACGTTGGCGGCCACGACCGCCGAGCGCAGTCCTTCCATGCCGAGGCCGTTGGCGGCCAGCGCCTGCGGATTGGCCTGGATGCGCACCGCCGGCCGCTGCCCGCCCGACAGGGTCACCAGCCCGACGCCGGGCACCTGCGAGAGCTTCTGCGCGAAGCGGGTATCGGCGAGGCTCTGCACCTGCGGCAGCGGCAGCGTCGCCGATGTCAGCGCCAGCGTCACGATCGGCGCATCGGCCGGATTGACCTTGCTGTAGACCGGCGGCGCCGGCAGATCCGCCGGCACCAGGTTGGAGGCGGCGTTGATCGCCGACTGCACGCCCTGCTCGGCGACGTCCAGTGCCACCGACAGGTCGAACTGCAGGGTGATGATCGAGGCGCCGCCGGCGCTGGTCGACGTCATCTGCTTGACGCCCGGAATCTGCCCGAATTGCCGCTCGAGCGGCGCGGTGACGGTCGACGTCATCACCTCGGGACTGGCCCCCGGGTAGAAGGTGTAGACCTGGATGGTCGGATAGTCCACCTGCGGCAGCGACGAGACCGGCAGCATCCGGTAGGCGATGATGCCCGCGATGACGATCGCCAGCATCAGCAGCGTCGTCGCTACCGGCCGCAGGACGAAAAGGCGGGACGGATTCATGGCAACGGCAAGGTCGGCGGCGAGGTAGGCGGAGGCGGCGGCTGCGCGGCGATCGTCGGCAGGTGGCCGTCAGCGTGGCGCGGCCTGCCGGCGCCGCTGCGGCCCCGGGC